>JAGXNP010000003.1 GCA_019894885.1 Promethearchaeota archaeon
TCCATAGATCAAAACTTTTTGACCACTCTTGATATTTGCTTTTCTAAGAGTAATCAATGCTGTTATTCCCCCTCCAGCAACAGGGGCGGCTTCCTCAAAGGTCATATTAGATGGTTTTTTTTCTACCATCCCGTCTTTTGGGAATCTTCCTTTGTCAGTTTTTTCAGGCAAACATATGTACTCAGCATATCCACCATAACGAAAACCCGGAGATGCAAAAACAGGGTCAGTTTTCTTAAATCGTGTTATATCTTTACCTACTGCTACAACTTCCCCGGCTAATTCAAGCCCTAGTATGGTTACTTTTTTAGGTCCTCTAAGACCAAACATCAATCGCGCAAAGAAACGTGTCAAAGGATTGAATCTTTTAAAGCCATTTCGAAACGTTACGTCCCCTTTTGTAACTGTCGTTGCATAAATCTTCACAAGTATTTCATTGTCCTTCGGAATTGGTTTTTCTACTTCTTTGAGCTGAAGAACTTCCGGTGGTCCATATTCTTCATATACAATCGCTTTCATTTTTTCTTTATTTTCCATTTTTTTCACCATTTTAATTTCAAAAAAATTCCATTATTATCGCTAATTGATATCATTAAAGAAATTGAGTCCATGCATACCAAATAGTCAGTACATTAAACATCATGCTTACAATGAGCAAAAAAACATCATAAGCCTTATAGCCCTTTATTCCAGCTAGGTTGAACACGATAAAGAAACCGGCTACGATGATGTTTACCCAGCTATTTACAGGAACATCCAAAGTAATGGATAGGACAACCATAACAATTGGAACCACCATTATTATTGCCATTCCAAAATACATTTTATGAGACACAGGCTTACCATCTACTTCTCCAGGTTTAAAATCCCCTGCAAATATTCGCAAAACATCACCTAACAAAAAAGTTAACATTACTGCTACCCATATGAATGAAAATATTATCTTCACATCTTCCATAATTTTATCACACCCTCTCAGTTTTTACAGTTATTACTACATTTCCCTTTTTATGCCCTTCATCGACATAACTATGAGCCTCGGCAGTTTTCTCTAAAGGATAACTCTTATCTACGACCGGTTTTAGCTTCCCCGCCTCAAAAAGCTCTCCTAAGAAGATTAAATCTTCTGCTTTTTCTTGATAGGTTCCCTTTAGAACAGTCAAATAGGTCCCGTTCGGAGCTAGTGCTTTTTGGCAATCTGAAGAAGAGGCTTTTCCAACGGCATCAAAGACGAGATCATAAAGTTCTCCGCTTTCAGTAAAATCCTCCTTAGTGTAATCAATTACCTTATCTGCACCCAGAGATTTCACCAGTTCTAAATTCGTGGTGCTACATACCCCGGTAACTTCAGCTCCAAAATACTTGGCAAGCTGTACCGCATACGTACCGTTACTTCCAGATGCTCCATAGATAAGCACTTTTTGTCCTCTCTGGATATTTCCTTTTCTTAGATAATTCAATGCCGTAGATCCACCAACAGGTAAAACTGCCGCTTCCTCAAATGACATTTTAGCTGGTTTTATAGCTATCATCCCTTTCTTCCATTTTTCAGGCAGACATACATATTCGGCATAAGCACCATCCCTCAATCCTGTGGTAGTTCCAAAAATTTTGTCGCCTTTCTTAAAAAGTGTTACATCTTTCCCTACGGATTCAATTTCTCCTGCAAACTCATAACCTAATATTGGTCGTTTTGGTTTTTTGAGACCATACATTAATCGCAACGCGAAAGTATATAATTTTTTATCTGGGTGTTTACCACTTCGAACTAACCTTGCCGAGTAACTTACTGATGACGTATACACTTTTACAAGTATTTCGTTATCCTCGGGAGTGGGTTTTTCTACTTCTTCGAGGTGAAGAACTTCCGCGGGTCCGTATTCTTCGTATACAATTGCTTTCAAAATTATACCTCTTAAATTGATATTTATTTATTTTATTTTTAATAAAATATAGTATATAAAATAACATTAACTACTATTATCTAAAGAACAGTAACCATCCTCCTAAGACTACTTCAAAAAGTAAAATTAGCAGACCTCCGATGTTCCACAGGATTTTAAAGTTAGATTTTATATGGAATATAGCGTTACCGAAACCATAGAGAAAACTGGCAACAATTCCAAACCATCCGATAATTGTTGGTACAACTCCATAGGTAACAAACAGGATTGAATATGCGAGCGTACCAATGGAGAATAAGATTTGTGCAAATGAGAATCTAGAGGTTTTTGTTTTGAGAATGCTACGACCTAAATCAATTAACTCATCTTTTTTAGCACCACTAGTATCTGAGTATTGTTTTGCTAAATTGAGAAGTCCCCAGTAACTTTTTTTATCATAAATTTGGATCAAGGCTTCTCCTATTCGAAAGATACACCAGACAATTCCAAGTATTATGTTATATTGACTAAAAGCAATAAACAGCGTTACAGCAAGAGAAATTATGCTAAGGTGCTCTACGAGGATTAATACAACGCTAATTTTAAATTTTGTTGGATCCCTGTTAATCTTTTGTAGTTGAGCGTTTGAGTCTATGTCACCAAATGTTTTATAACCAAAAAAACTACTTGCAAAGTTTGTAATTATAATAAACAGAAAGAGAAAACCAGATAACCTCATTAAGATAATCAAAGGGGAATACCTTTTTTTAAGTATTATTAATTATAATTTTCACTTAAAATAAAGTTAATCGAAGATAAAGTTTTAATTTTAAGCACATTACAAAAAACCTATGATTATATTTCAAATTTTGGCAATTTGTGGAATGCTTAGTCCAATTATATATACTGCGATGTGGATATACGTTGGCAGTTTAGATTCAGAGTATAGTCATATTCGAGACGATATAAGTTCGCTTTTTGCAGTTGGTGCGCCTAAGCAACGCTTAGCGCAAGCATTTATAATTATATCCAGCGTCCTACTATTTATATTTTATCTTGGATTACACGAGGGCATAAACGATGGAGGAGGGTCAATAATAGGACCAAATCTACTCGTAATTAGCTCAATCTTAGGAATGCTCGTTGCTCTTTTTTTCCCTCTTGATGTTGGTGGTGAAATAAAGACTTACAGGGGAATAATGCATATTCTTCTTGTGGTTGCATCGGGAATATTAACAATTGCTGGCATGGTGGCATTATGGCTTCGATTACAATTAGTAGCAGTTTGGAGTGGTTTTGGTACGTTTTCACTCATATCAGCTATAGTTTCAGCAATTCTTATTATTATATCAGGTATTTTTGCTCAAGGTAAATACAGGGGGATACTTGAAAGATTTGGGGTTACCCCTTATCAACTCTACTATTTTGTTCTTGGTCTGATGGTGTTTTTGGTTAACTAACCAATCGCTTTTAAAAAGAATAAAGCCTTAAATAATCAAGCTTATTTTTTTCTATTTTTCCACCAATATGGGATTCCAAGCTTGATAAATTTACCGTAATCTAAGAGTAAAATATGATCTTCGATTATTGAAAACGCAAATCCTCCCAGATAATCTACCCAGCGCTCATCAGGTGGGAGCCCAAACCATCCAAATCTAAAAATCATAGTATGAAAATCATGAGTAACAAAGATATTGATACCACCTTCAGAAATGCGCTCTACTTGGCTCCAAATTAGTCCACCACTTCTTTCATAGAAAGGTTGTGCTGGAGGCCATAGATTTGGTGAATAGACGCCTGCTAAATAACGAAGGATCACTTGATAATCTTTATAAGTATTAAATTCATCCAAATACGATTGAGAGTTTATTCCAATGCCATATAAAGCGTTACATTCTCCGATAATATCTCCCTTTCCGTTTGCTTCTTTGAACCCTTGGTAAATTTTCTCAGCAGTCACTTTACAACGGATGCGAGGGCTATGAAATAATCGTATATATCTATCTTTTAGTAGATTTCCGCCAAAAATTTTAGCAAATTCTTGTCCTAACGGAGTAAGCTCCATATTTGCCCCTTTCAGATCATTCTCATTAACCAATTTTGGCTCGTATCTTTGGGAATGTCTCATTATTATAATAATCTTAGAATCAGCGGGAAATTTATCAAGACCTTCAATGATATTACTCGCTTGTTTTGTCCAAGTATGTTCTTTCCTAATATTATTACTTAATTTATTCGGCATAATTATGCTCCAATTTTTAAATAATTTGATGGGTTTAATTCTTTTGACAAGATGGGCAAAAAAAGCCATGGCGTCCTGAAATTTCAAAACGGGTAATATCGCTATTGCAAGTTGGACATTTTTCTTCTTTCTTACGATGGGGAATTAAAAACTCGTTTGGATAAGTGCTTAAATCACCTTTTTTCTTTATTCCAAATTCTAATACATCTTTAATATTCCTGTATAGCTCTTTTACTTTGCCTTCACTTAACGTATTAATATTAGTTTTAGGGTGTATCCTTGTCCTGAACAAAATTTCGTCAGAATAAATATTCCCGACACCTGCGATAAAACTTTGATTTAGTAATGCGTTCTTAGCAATCGCTTTTCTTCTTTGCACAGCTTCTTGAAATTCCTCGAGCGACATTTTGTAGGCGTCTGGCCCTAATTTTTTATATTCGATAAATTCCTCTATTGAATTAGCAATAGATACCTTCCCAAACATTCTAATAGAGATGTATGCTAAATTATAGCCGTTATTGAAATGAAATATAACTTTACTGAATTTAGGAGGTTCTTCTTTTGAATCGTAATATTCTAAATCTCCGCTCATCCCAAAATGTAGTATAAGATATCCTGGCTTGAGATAGACTAATAGATACTTACCATGGCGGATGGTCGATTCGAATTTCCTGCCTTTTAATAATTTATTTAGATCATTCTCTTCTGTCTTTAGAATTCTCTCGTCCAATATTTGAACTTTATTAATCAATAGCTTTAGGGATGTTTTATCTAGGTATCGTTTGAATGTTTCTACTTCTGGAAGTTCTGGCATGGTATAGATGATCTTTTGTCTATTCTCTCTATGCGACTATTGCGACTACAAAACAACATATTGCGGCTATTAACGATAAGGGAGTCATTATAATCTTTTCTTTTTTGCTTTTTGATAATGCGTTTAGTAGTGTATTTAAAGCTAAATATACCGCAATAACCCAAACAACTACTAGAGTAAAAATTGGGTTGTTAAAGAGAATAATTATGCCAGTTCGTTCTAATATTGAAATTGATGCTAAAACAAAAATTCCAATAGCCACAATGCTCATTATCCTCATCTTAGTAGGAAGTCTTTCGTACTTTCCTCCATAAGCTAGTTTGCCTAATGGTAATCCCAAGGCAAGCAGTAATTGAATTATACTCACTACAGCAAAAATAACAACAGCAATTAAAGCTGCAATTAAAATAGTCATTTTTTATCTCCTAACATGATGGCTAACTTTTGAATATTAATTATTGTGTTTCAAACTTTATATATAATAGCATCATAAGAAATAATAGTAACACCTTGAATCAATAAAATTAATGTGGGTGAAAAAGATTGAGTAAACATTATAAATTAAGTGCGTCTGATTTTACAGAGGGAATCTCTGCTTAAGGAGCTGCATTGGCCACTGCGGCAGCTGTACTCGGCTCGAACCTAGTAGTTGTCGCTCTTGCTTGGGATCATCCTCCTGAAGAAGGAGGGATTGTTACCATTACATTCCTTATGATGATTTCGTTTGTATTTTTCGTTAATGATTTACATTATATAATGAGAGCAGAATATCTAGTTACGCGTTTAAGATTATTAGATAACGATGACGGAGCCAAAGGAAAAGTATTGCAGGAATTGAGCCAAATCTCGAGATGGTCTCGTTTCATGCATGTAGCTGGATTGGTTTTCACGATGATTGCATTTTGGGTTATTAGTTATAAATATTTAGTCAGCATACCTAACGTAGGTTATCATCCTATCGTTTTAGCCCTTCCGTTTATTCTGTTCGCGCTTAGTTGGTTACCTAAATTTTTTGGTATTGAGAAAGAAGTCTCTGTTAAATCAAGCGAAACGATAGTACAATTAATTATCGAGATCATATTTCTTACGCTTATTTGTCTTGATTTCCTAAGAGTTATAACCATATTTTGAGTATCAATTTACTCAAGAATTTTTTTCTTTTTTTAATTAAGAATTTATGATAAATTTTTATTCAGCTATCTCTTAAGTTTGATTTTTCCGCATATTAACAGTTAAGAATTGATAAATAGAGGTTGAGAAACCCAAAGATATAAACTTATCTTAGTGATTTAACAATCTTCTATGAAATGATATAGTTTTTTATCGAGAAACCATTTTTTTTTATTTGATGAACTTATCTGCGATAATATTTATTTTAGTGCTCTTTGGCATTTTAATGGCATTTTTTTCTCAACAGAAGATTGATTATTTTCCAATTGCTTTAATCATAGGTGCCATCGCAGTGGTTTCAATGATTACATTTGGCGGCGTTTCAGAGCAAGAAATCGTTGGTTTCATCAATTTTAAAGCGCTGATCTTCATATTCGCCATGCAAATAATCATCTATTTTGCTACTCGTAACCGTGTATTAGATTATGCGGCGATCAAAATAATCCATATTACGAAAGGAAACAATCGCTTGTTTTTTTATATGATTTGCTTGTTTACAGGCACCCTGGTTGCTTTTATAGAAGATTTAACCCTTTCGTTGATATTAGTCCCCCTCATCTACAGGACGTGTCGGATTTTAGATATCCCTGCTGGGAGTTATATGATGGGGATGACCATAACGATAAACATTGGCGCAATTCTCACGCCTGTTTCAAGTTTAAAAAATTTGATAATCGGCGAAGAATTTGGATGGGGTTTTGGCGATTATTTAGCCAATATGGGTATTTTATATCTGATATCGCTAATTCTCACCATATTTTTGATGGATTGGTTTATAATAAGAAAGGAGGAACAACCAACGGAAGAAAATAAAAATATGCTCTTATCAATGCTCGACCCTGGAATGGTTATAGAAAATAAATTGTATTTTTTAACAACAATTATAGTAATTCTAGCCTCTTTTGCGTTAATGATTTTAGGATTTGAACCTGCAATTATCGCACTCGTGTCTGCAGCAATTTTTCTGCTTATTTTTTCAAAAAATTCTAATTTTTCTGATCTGAAGAACGAAATCACGTGGAAAATTATCATTATTTTTGCGATTTTGTTCATTCTTTCGAATTCTTTATCGCGTTTTGGCTTCTCGGAGTTAATCTCTACGGGAATTGTTAATGTAGTAAACGATAACATTTTTCTGGCCGTACTGATTACTTTAGGTCTTTCAACTCTCTTGTCTGCGTTTCTTGCCGGGACGCCTGTTACCATTATTCTTCTCCCGATTTTTTCTGCTATCGTAGGAAAAGGATTCTTTCCAAATCCGATCATCATAGCCTTCATAGGCGGAGTTAATATGGCTGGTAATTTTTTACCACAAGGTTCAGCGTGTGATCTTCTCACCCTCACGTTGGCAAAAAAAAACAACGTCGTGAATCTTGATTACAATCGCTTACTCAAAAATGGATCTATTTTTGCGACGATGCACTTTTTCCTTATTCTAGGATATACTATGATTTACACTTTAATTTTAATGTAAAAGAATAAACCCTAGAAAATCTTGAATAAAAAAATCTCATAATTTTGTCTTTACATAAGGTTAGATATATTTTAACAAAATTATTTTTAAATAAGTTTAATGATCATAATTTAATACTTAGTTTAAAGATTAATAACAAGAAATCTTTATAAAATCCGAATAATTCTACAGTTTAGTAAATTTATAGATGACTGAAATCTAATATAAATTAATCTAAATTAAACAATAAGGTATGATATAATGACTGAAATTCAGAAACTTACCAAAATTTCCTTGCTTTTATATGCGCTCGCAGGTTTTATTTTTGCATTTCTCTACTTGGTGATTCCTGATATTTTTATTTACGGTTTAACTCAGTGGCCATTTAACGATCCTATTTACTTTAGGTTATTTGGAGGAACTCTTTTAGTTCTTGGCTTAGCTTCTCTTTTGGCTTATTTTAAAAAGGAATGGGAAGAAATAAAACTATTTTTCGAGTTAGCCGTGATGTGGTTATTAATGGTAACAATTATTAATTTTTTTGAATTGACAATGTTATCTTTGCCCGTTATAGCCCTTGCGAATACTATAGTCGATACTATTCTCGTAGCAATCTATTTAATCCTAGGGATATATTGCTGTATAAAACAAAGAGGTTAAATTCAAAAATATAATTTATTTATATTTTTTTTATTTGTTTTTTGCGCTAAATCCAATTTACTTTGCTAATTTTTCTTTTATTTGAGTAACCAACTTCTCACTTTCTTCAGAATCAGTCAAAAATTCAATATCCGATGGTGAGGTAACCCCTAATCCTAATTCTACTGCTCTTTTAATTTGATCTTGTCTAAAAATAGGACCTTTAGTAACCTCTGGAGTAGTCCCCAAAGCTCTCAATACCGCTACGCCTACAGCGTCGATTGCAATTTTGTCCGTGCCCGCAACGAAAACATTCCCTTCTACACGAGTTCCTTCCATAGGTCCTCGATCTACAAAAGTAATAACACCGTCCATGATAATTAGGTCAGGTTTGTAAACAGAATTTATTTCTGCAATCATGTCTCTCTGATGTTCCGAGGAATGCAATTCTGACATATTTTTCTTTTTTACTATTCCTACTGCGTTCTTAAGCGATAAGGTGAAGTGTCCACCGTACATATGAGTCTTTAAACAGCAAGTTTCTATAATACATTCCGCTTCATCGTATATTTTCGCAAAAAAGAAACCATCTCTCCAATGGCTGCCCTCTGGTTTTTTAAGGACATATTCATCTCGGGGTATTCTTGTTAAGTCAACGATCTTAAAATCCAATTCTTTTGCTAAAGCATTCAAGCCCTTTTTTTCAAAAACATCCGAAGTTTTAGCGGGACCGCTCCGTTCAGCAATAGTTATCGATTTTGCTCCCATTTCTTTTAACTTTATAATAAGCTGCTTTATTGTCTCCATTGAGCTTGAAGCCGGAGGAGGATCCGCAGTATTGAAATTTGGCTTGAAAATTACATCTTTGCCCTTAACGGGATTTAATCCTAACAACTCGAGGGATTTATTTACTCCATACACGCGATCGTTTGTAGAAATAACAGCAACTTTAGTCATTTTATTCACCATAAATTAGGTAGCTAATTAGATGAATAAAAATAAATTTAACTGTTTAGAAAATTCAGTCTCTATTTAATATTTGAAAATATCAAAATTCGACAAAGAAATTGCTAATTTAGTATTCGATTGAGCTTATTTCCAAGAACTTCGGGTAGTTCTCCAAGGTAAGAGTTAAGATCACAAAAAAGTAAATAAAGGTAAGGTTCAAATAAGCTATCAACCGTTGGACCTACATCCGATTTATAGATATAGACCCATATTTGCTCACCCGCATGAGTAGATTGACGATAAATCCAATTTAAAGGTGGAATTTCTGGGATATTGCCAATATTTCTTAAAATTTCGTGGATATCGTCGAAGGAATACTTTTTCCCGAGGCTCATTAGTGGTGAAAGGTCGAACGATGTAATACAAATGTCCCTTAAGCCGTAATTTTTCATCTCTCTTAAAAAGTCGTTCCCTAATCGTTTTAGTTGAGTCTTATGTTCACTAACTCGGGCTTTGGCATCAAAGTCAGTTAAAATATTATAGATTTTTTCTTCCTGTACGGGTAATATCTCGATAGCAGACACTAGAGGGATTTTATATGTAATGAGCGAATCATAAATTAGCTTAATTTTTGCGTAAATTGATTTATGAAATAGATATGACTCTGTTTGACATGTAATTAAAACATCTCCAAAGAATTTGGTTTTATCCTTCTCAAAGTCTGAAGATTCGTCAGAATTAAATTCAAGTATATGAATATTCTTAGACATCGCTCGTGCGAATTTAAATAATGCTGAAACTAACCCCGCGTTTAATTCAAAAGAATCAGATACCCCATAATCGGATTGAGGTTTTATTTCTTCTTTCGAAAAATCAAAAAATCGCAAATTTAATTTGATACCGGTGGGAGCTTCTTTTACATCCAAATTATAATAAGGAAATCCATTACTTGTAATAACCGAAAAATTATAGATAGTCAACTTTCTTGACAATTATGTATAAAGAGATTATTATAATGATATATTCATTGTATAAAAATATGATTTTAAATAGTTTTAGTATGATTTTGAAGTATATAGTAAAATCTAAATCAATGGAAATTAAAATAATAAACTATTCGATTCTAACTCCCTGTTTCTTAAGGCTTGTTTGAACCTTAGAAAGATTAACCTGTCTACAAGAAACATTATCTTTGTAAGAAATAGCGGCAGCAACTCCTGCTCCTTGACCTGTAACTGTACAACAACACATCTGTCGGGTTGCCGCGTGAGATATTTTATCACCTGCTACACAACGACCTACCACGAGTAGGTTTTCTACCTTCTGAGGAACGATAATGCCATAAGGGACTTGAAAATATCTTCCTGTAGTAGGCATGATCGCGATGCCATACCCGTCTATGAATTCAGGACATATCCCAATGGAATCCTCAAAATGGCCCTCATTTCTTACATCGTGTTCGGTGATCTCATATTCACCCATAATTTTTCTCGATTCTCTAGTACCCACTGATGCCCCGATCGTTCTAAGTCTTGCTTTTTTAAAACCGGGAGTGTATTTTTTTAATGCTTCAATTGCCCACATAACTCGCTTTCTACCTTCGATTTCTGCTTTAGTGAGGTCCCATACATCTGTAGGGTCTATATCTGTCATGTGAATCCCATTGAAAGATGTAATTTCTCCCGCATCTGTATAATTGGTCCAAAAACTTTCTATATCGACATCTTTTGGTATCTCACCAGCTTTTTTGGCCTTGTTGAACGGTTCAACCAAATATGTGCTAAAAGAACTTTCTTCCTTTCCGGAAGTATCACCCCAGTCTCCTATACTACCAGGATTTAGGTATACATACATAAGAAATTTACCAATGTTAATTCCACTACAACCGTAATTAACCGTTACTTCCATTAATTCGTTCTTTGGGCTTTTACGAAAAGGTACACCTGAGTGATATGCTATATCAGCATCTCCAGTGGCATCTATCACTCTTTTTGCTAAAATCGCTTGTCTCCCCGATTTACTTTCCGTTATAACTCCTATAATTGTCTGATCTTCCATTATCACATCAACAGCTGAGCAATGGAGTATAGGTGTAATATTTGCATCTTGTACGAGCTTATCTGCTATACATTTAAACATTTCAGTATCCAGGATTTCATAGGTTGGTTCCCCATTAGCCATTAATCCCTCCTTTTCTAATGTTTTTATCATTTCTTTATTCTTTATGTTTCCGAATACATTGATGCTTCCATTCATATCTTTTGCTAATTTTTCAAATTCTAAACCAATTCCACCAGCATCAACTGTTTTCGCATATCGATACCACGCAATGGTTCCGATCATCGCTTGCGTTATAACTCCTCCGAAACAACCATAGCGTTCGATAAGCATTGTGTTTACTCCTTCTCTAGCAGCAGCAATAGAAGCAGAAAGTCCAGCTGGTCCTCCTCCCACGATTAAAACATCGGTTTCTGCCATGATGGGCGTTTTTCTTGAAGGTTCTTCTATTATATTCATAATTTTTCACTTTTAAACAAGCACTTGAATATGGTGAATATTACATAAACATATGAATTTTAAGATTCATATACAATGAAGCGTTTTTGTTTATTAATCAAAAATAGAGGGTGGTCATATTCGATACTTTATAGTACTAAATTTTAAAAATGTAATTCTCCATTGATAATTAATAAATATTATGAGATGATTCAATTGTTTAAAAAAATACTATTAGGTGTTGACGGATCCGAAGATGCTATGAAAGCAGTTAATAGAGTTCTTGAAATGACAAAGGAAGATAACTCAGAGGTAGTTTTATTTCATTCCGTTTTGCACCGCGTAAAAGATATGAAATTCAGTTTAGGAACAAACATTTCTATGGGGAGTAATTTAAGTTACGAAATTCACAGAGATCAGGTCAAGGCTGCCAATGAACTTTTGAAAAAAATTAAAGATATGTTTTCAAAAGAAGGAAAAAATGTAGAAACGAGATTAATTTACGAACATGGTCCGCAATATTATATTGAGGAACAAGTTAAAAAAGAAGGATTTGATCTTGTTGTTTTAGGATGCAAAGGAGAACATACGAAATTAAAAAGGACAATAATTGGCACAGTTCCGGAGTACGTCATAAATCACGCTAATACAGATATTCTCATAGTTAAATGATACGAAAATAACAGTCACTATTTTAAATGTAGACTAATTAAGCAAAAAGGAGATCTTCATAACTAAAAAAGCAAATATTTTTTTTTAATTAATCTATTTTGAATTAAGAGTTAGATCAACCCTACTTCTAGCATTATAATTAATTTTAATCAGAAGTACTTAAATTATAATTTCATTTTTATATTGCTGTGATTTATCTATTCTTATGAGTATTATAAACTCATTTATTAATTTTGAGCTTAAACTAAAACAATACAAATTGCAATTCCTATTTCTTTTCCTATTTTGGTTTGCGGGGTTTCTTTTCTTTCTTTTTACAGAACTAGGTTCGAATTTTGGCGAATTAGTCTTATATTCCTTAACTGTGCGTTCTCCCTTAAACGCAGGAGATTTTGCCAATTTTTACTCTTTAATCTGGCCAATTCTATTGGAAGTGATCGTGTTTGGATTTATTATGGGAGAACTATTAGAAAAATATAATCCGCTCATAACAAGTAGAATCCTCGCAAAACATAAGCGTAATCATACTGTAATTATAGGACACCATCATTTATCAGAGAGGATTATTGAATATTGTACCACTAATAAGGAACCATATTGTATCATCGAGGATAGGGAAGAATTAGTAGAAGATTTGATCAATTCGGGTTGTCCAGTGGTAGTTGGGGACCCTACAGAGACAACCAACCTTGCGTTTGCGAATGTAAAGCGAGCAAAAGAAGTCTTTATTGCTATTGATGATGCCAGAGTTGCGATAATCTGTACAGAAAAGATTCGCAGAACCAACCAGGAATGCCCAATTTACATACGCGCTTTTGAGGATCACGTGCAAGAATATCTCAAACAGTCTCCGTTAAACGCAATTCCTTTTTCCACCTCAAAATGGGCGATGGATGGTATCCGAGAGTGGATCAAAGGTAAAACAGGTAAAGCTATCGTAATCGGACGAGATAGTTTGACTCATCGAATTGCTTATGATATTTCTTTACAACCCGATCGGGAAGTGTTCCTTTTTGATGACGAGCACGATGGCATCGAATTTAAAGTAAACGATCAATTACATATCATAAATGAGTTCGCATGTTTTTTAAGTGATTTAAAAGCTCATGTAAAATTGGAGGAAGTCACTCAAGCATTTATTTGTTGGAAACGAGATTCGGAATTTGATGAATCGCTTTATCTGACATCCAAGCTAAATTTACGTTTTCCTCATATAGAAATTTTTGTAAGGATTTTTGACGAGGAACTCATAGATTTGGTTGAAAAATATAATGCAAAAACATTTTCAACCTCTTCCAATGCGTTTAAAATGCTTCAGAAGCAGGTGCCCTCATATTCTGCAATTGCTCCTAAACGCGATGAGTAAACTTCAGAATCTTTTTTTTACACTTTTTTTTTAAGAAATAAAACTTCGATTTATTAGATATCGGTAAAAAATTGATAACTTTTACATTATTTGAAAGTTTATTAATTATTAGGATAATTGCTGAAAACGAGTTGGGGATATAAATTATGAGTATGGAAGGAAAGATATGTATAGTAACCGGTGCGAACTCCGGCATTGGTAAGGCTACAGCTATTGGTTTAGCAAAGATGAATGCTACAGTTGTAATGCTGTGTCGTAGTAGAGCGCGTGGAGAAGAGGCGCAAAATGAAATAATTGACCTTACCGGAAATAATAATGTGGATTTGCTTATATGCGATTTGTCATCTCAGAAAGAAATCCGCGATTTTGTATCGGAATTCAAGAGTAAATATCAAAATCTCCATGTTCTGATAAATAACGCTGGAGTTATGTTATCAAAAAAACTTCTATCTGTAGATGGATTTGAAATGAATTTTGCCGTTAACCATCTTGCACCTTTTTTGCTGACTAATTTGTTACTTGATATATTGAAAAAATCAGCACCAAGTCGCATCATCAATCTAGGTTCAGCAGCACATAGAATGGGGAAGATAGATTTTGAGGATCTACAAAAAAAAAACAAGAAAGGACGGTTTTTCAGATTATACGGATCTTCAAAATTAGCATTGACTCTCGTGTCCTATGAGCTCAGTAGAAAATTGGAAGGATCTCATGTAATCGTAAATGTCGTCCATCCTGGGCTTATTAATACTAAATTAGGTCGAGATCGATCCTCGACCAGAAACGGTTTCGCAAATAAATTCCTTAAAAGCCCAGAAATTGGTGCTGAAACTTCAATTTTCTTAGCCTCTTCACCTGAAGTCGAGGGAATTACGGGAAAATATTTCGCTAAAAAGAAGGAAAAACCATCTTCTAAAGACTCTTATAACGAAGAGTATGCTAAACGATTATGGGAAATCAGCACAGAGATGACGAAACTTTAAAAAAAACTAAAATCTAAAAATTCGACAAAAGAGTATTTTACACTTTAAAGTGAAAAATCTATTAAGTGAAATGGATTACTAAGATATCATAAACAGAGTATTAGCGACGATGAGCGAAAATAAGATTATTGAGAATTTTTACAAAATTTTAGAATCAAAAGGGTATAAAGGAAAAATTGTCTCTGCTAAATGTATTCCCGATTTACAAAAATCCATTAAAATTTTACACGAACAAAAGCTATTGGACTCAAACTTCTACGATGAATATAAAGACTATTTCGAATTCCAACCAGAAACGAAATTTGGCGAGATTAAATCTCTTTTTATTCTAACAGTACCGCAACCTCAATATAAAGTTATTTTTCATTGGAATAAAAAAGAGGTTCCACTTATTATTCCCCCAACTTATCTTCACAGTAGGGCTGTAATCGATAATGTTGAAGCTTTCTTAACAGAAATTTTAAAACCAGCGGGTTATAGTGTAGAGTTTGCTCTAGTTCCTCAAAAGACTTTGGCTGTGCGTGTCGGATTAGCTGAATACGGAAGAAATAATATTACTTATGTGCCTGGTATGGGTAGTTTTCATCGCCCTTCTACATTTTATTCAGACTTCCCTTATGACCAAGAAAATTGGCAGGAATTACGAATGATGGATCTTTGCAAGGAGTGTTCTGTTTGCGTTCGTAAATGTCCTACTGGGGCGATTCCTAAAGATAGGTTTCTATTACGCGTCGAAAGGTGTTTAACCTTTCATAACGAACATCCCGCTGATATGCCTTTTCCGGACTGGATAGATCCTTCCTGGCATAATTGTTTAGTGGGATGTATGTATTGTCAAAAAGTGTGCCCTGCAAACAAGAAAGTTATTAATTGGATCGAACCTGGACCTGTTTTTAGCGAGGAAGAGACAAAATTACTTGTTAATGGAACGATCGTAGAAAACTTACCTGAGGAAACCAGAATTAAAGTTGAAGAACACGACTTAACTAACTATTTATATGTTTACCCCCGTAACTTGGGCGTAATTCTAGATAGAGAACAATAGAGTAATCAATATTCAAAAACAAAATCTACCTTCGATAAGATCTTTACTAATACTTATTTTTCTCCTATTTTTTCCTTGATTTTGAAAACCGAATATGTTCCTAGAGCTTTCGCTACAATTTGACTGTCGTTAAAAATTTCAGAATCCATTGTAACAATTTTTTTGCCTTGATGTATTACTTTTGTATTGCAAGTAAGCACACCAGCCTTAGTAGCTTTGAAGTAATTAATTTTGATTTCAATTGTTGCGCAAAGTTCGTTTTTAGCTAAAGTAGTATAAGCTGCTGCCCCCATACCCGTATCTGCCATCGAGTATAACACCCCTCCATGGACTACCTTGTGAGGATTTAGCAATTTATCAACTACCTCTAAAGTGCATTGAGAATATCCTTTTTCGAGTTTAGTAAATTTTAAACCAATTAAATCCCCAAATGGATGGAATCCTTTATGATTCAGAAGAAAATTTTTAGACATCTTAAAGATTAGTAGGTTGTGATATTAGATAAGATTTTTACATTTGAAAAACGAAAATGTTTTCGTTTTTTGAAAAAAAATAAATTGATTGAAAGTAATCATAAAAAAAAAAGGTTTTGGAGTAATTTTTATGGCGTATGTTTTATTCTGGGGCTGCTAATCCTATTAGTGGCATGCCTTCCACGAGATCATAAGCAATATGTATCTCATATTTAAATCCATCAATAGATTCCGCTAACATTAATAATCGTTTCATTGCGAGGTCCATTGATTCCTTCACCTTTCCGGATTGAATAGAACTAACCGTGATACTAAACGAGCCATCCTTTACTGCCCATATAGCAGAGCGTAAAATGGGTTTGGAAATTGTTTTATCATCGGGATATTTCTTCATTGCCTCTAGATATATTTTTCCAACTTTACTTGATGCCCCATGAGGCCACCAATGTTGAGTTACTATTAACACTTCATTTTTCACCTATAATTAGTTGTTAACCTCAAATTTCAGAGGTGATAAAAAAGATTATTTTCTTATATTTAACTTTTATAATTTTGTCTAAAAAAAAAACCAATATTTTTTTCCTCCTTTATGGGCAATTTTTACCTAGAAAACCGTCTTTCTTATCATTGGCAAAACTTCAAAAAGTCAAATATTTAAATACGATATAGGATAGTACTATATAATATTAAGAAAATATTTTATATAATTAGCCTCAAGGATTAAAAGTATATCTAGGTGAATGTAATGGGTAAAATGTTATCATATTGTGGTAATAATTGTGGTGAGTGTCCCGCATATTTAGCTACTCAAAAAAATGACGTAGAGGAAATAAAAAAGATTTCAAACGAATGGTCTAGTGATAAGATGAAATTCACGCCTGAGGAAATATATTGTGATGGTTGCACTATTGAAGGACGACATTTTAGCTGGGCTCCAAACTGCGATATAAGAATATGTTGTATGGAGAAAAAACTAGAAAATTGCGCCTATTGTGAAGATTATATATGTGACATTCTGAAAAATAGTCTTGACAAATCACCGAGCGCTAAACAAAATTTAGAAGAAATTAGACAAAATCTATGATTAATACCTAAAGTTTTGAGGTGTGGTAAAAATGAATGTGGAAGAAGCTAAAAAATCAGGATTAAAGTTAATGGAAGAATCAAAAGCAGCTATTTTAACAACAATAGATTCCGAAGGCACTCCAATAACGCGGGCAATGTTTAATCTGAGAAATAAGGAGCAATTCCCCGAATTTTCAGAAGTATTTAAAAATGAACAAAACCAATTTACAATCTACATTTCAACTAATACTTCTTCAAGCAAAGTTGCTCACCTAAGCAAAAATCCTCGTATGTGCGTATATTTCTGCGACGCAGAAGTCTTCAAGGGTTTGATGTTAGGAGGTACAGCAGAGATTATTGAGGATAAAGAATTAAAGAAAAAAATTTGGTTAGATTGGTGGACGCAATATTATCCAGAAGGATTAGACGATCCAGACTATACTCTACTACGAATGGAACCAGATAATGCAAGATTTTATTACAAATTAAACCAGGTAAATTTTGAGTTATGAGTGAGAACATGAAGGAGCAGCGTGAGGGTGGTTTTCTCATAGCAAAAATACACCAAATCACTGATAGAATATTCAAACAGATGTTGAAGGAATATGGGATTAAAGAGTTAAATCCAGGACAAGGAAGGATATTATTTGCTTTATGGCAGAAAGATGATATACCAATCCATGAATTGTCAAAAAAAACTCAACTGACGAAGTCTTCATTAACAACCATGCTTGATAGACTCGAAAAAGGTGGTTTTCTAAAGCGAGAGGATGACGAGAATGATAGAAGAGCAATAAAAGTCAAACTTTCTGAAAAGAGTAAGAGTTTCCAAAAAAAATATGTTGATATTTCAAAAAAAATGACTAAGGTGTTCTACGGAACGCTTACAGAGGAAGAAATAGATCAATTCGAAGAGTACCTTAGAAGGATTTTGATTAACCTCATAAAATATAAAAATTCTAAATAATCAAATTTTTATTTTTCATTATTTTTGTTTGTAACTTCACAATAATTTGAACCTATGACGCTCCTTAGATGGTTTTACATAAATTTCACGTTATTATTCCAGAAAATTTTGAGTGATTTTTTTTTTCTGAAATAATGTTTTCCAGAATTAATAAAACTTAATAATACTCGTTATCTTATTGTTGAATATAGGAAGCAAATATCATTCTTGGGAGAACCAAAATTATGTCAGAAAAAGATGAACAATCTACTCTATTGGAAAGTATTTCAATCAAACATATCGCAAATCTTTCGATAGTTGATATGGTAATGTTACAGCTACTCTTAAAACACGAAAAACCAGTGATTAGACATATTTTATACAATGAAATCTCTCAGTTTTTAACTCGGGAAAGGAAAAAGGTAGCAAAAGCAATTAAATTCGATAAAGAAGCTCCTGGGGCTGAAGAATTTAATGAATGGCTTCAAGAACCAACTAGATTCTCAAGCTCAAGCCTTTACTATAGTTTAGACAATCTTGAGTCTAAAGGACTCGTAAAGTATAATCGTAACGAAAATAACAAAGTAATATCCGTAGAAGCAACTAAATATACAGAAATTTTACTTAATACAGTTTTAAAGCATATTATAAAATTTGGCTTAATCGATACTGAACAGAATAAATTCCTCCCTGAGATCATTAAAGAAGTAGTTGGTGATAAAATCCTCTCAACTTTGGATACAAAAAGTTTTGGAACCCTCCTATATATTTGGTTTAGTGACCTAATTAATACTAAATGTATGAACCTTTTTTCTTCGTTATCAGATAACTTATTTGTATTATCTAACCGAGAAACTTTTGAAAGTGTGTTAAAACTAGGTATCGATAATGTTCAAAGAACTTCCATTTTCAATGATACGATCAGGGAGTCAGATAAATTCTTTGATGGCATAGTCTTACCTTATCATTTTAAAAAAACTAATTTTGGAGAAGTATCAAAACATTCAATCCTCAAAGAAGCCTTTAGAATAGTTAAAGATAACGGAGTTGTTATTATCCATAGTTATACTGAAATTCCTAATGTTAACCACGCTATCTTCGATATCTTTATCAAATGGGTAGAAAATATCTATGAAGAACTAGAATTTTATACAGAAGAAAAATTTAAACAAGAATTAATTAAAGCGGGTGCTAAAAAAGCCGAAGTTTTTGTGTATAAAGGACATCTATTCGGAATAGGTCGGAAATAGCTTATCAATATTCTTTATATTCTTGGGATATGAAAATTAAGAATGAAATTGCCCCACTAAAATATAAGTGGTAAATATCCTATTACTAATAAAATGATAAGGATTGTCGTAAATACTTCCAAAGTTACATTAAAAATGCCCAAAATAGGTGATCTCGTCAATATTTTACCTCTTTTTGCTTTAATTAATTATTTTTGCCATTCCCAAATTTGGAAGTGATCTTTTAATTTTCTGTAATTTATATGTTACAGAAATAAATAAACCTTTATATAATTGGAAAACATAATATTTTTATAAAATTTTTTTTTTAACAAAAACTTAAATTAAAAACGGATTGATAACAAAAATGACTGAAGAAACAAAAATTAAATCAAGAACTGGTGGATTTATGGGGATAGTTGGTATCTTTTTGGGTGCAGCAGGAATATTTTGCTCCTATTTTTTTATCTTTCTTCATTTAGATAATATCGTATCTGCCGAAACCGCCGCTGCCACAGAGTGCAGACTTGTATCTCCCTTTTTCATACCGCTTTTTGCGGTTATCGGTATTCTGGCAGGAATGATATGGCTAACAGCGGGTGTGGGCTTTCTCCAGAAAAAGGAGTGGGCTTATACCATCGGTGTAATCGCCGTAGTTATAACCCTTTTTTCCAGCTTTTGGCCAAATATTCCTGCTATGGAAAGTAAAGCAGCGGTACCAGGACCTTGGTTTCTGATTTTTTTCCCTAATTTATTGGTATATTTCATTCTAGTAATGAAAAAAGGGCATGAAAAAAAAAAGAAAGCATGGTTTGGTTTGGTCCTTGGTATGGCATTCATTCTGAATTTCATAAACGGAATTGCAGCAACTACCAGAATGTCAAATAGATTACCCGAAATTAATCCCTTGATTGATAATTATGCTCCGGCCAGTATTTATATGCTCACTATGCCAACGAACATGATTGCATCCATCCTTTTTGGAATTACAACAATTGGGATTTTCCTAGCCAGAAACAAAGAAAAAGTGCGAATTGCTGGATTGGCTGGTGCATTCTTGTCAATTTCGGCAGGTTTTCCTTTAGCTTTCTATTCCATGTTTATTGAAAGTGGGGTCCCCGCTTTCTCCATGTTCATCCTGGGTCCAGTTGTTAGCCTTGTGGCAGGGATCTTCATCGTGTCTTCCAAAATGTGGAATAAAATCAGTGGGTAATACAAAGTGAGTAAAATCTATTTTCTTTTTTTTTCTTTTTAGAAATTAATGAATAAAATTAGCTTTGGATGTGAAAAAAATTGGAACGGAAAAAAATGTATGGTATAATTCTATTTGTTGTAGGATTAGTATTTATTCTTGTAAATGTAATTGTGGTTTATCCATTTATTAATTGCTCTTATGCTCCTCTTACATTTTGGATTCTCGCAATTGTAGGTGTTTCAGGTGGAATATTATTATTTTTTGATATAAGATTATTCTCTTCCGAGGAGGATTAAAAAAAAGCATACAAAAAAAAATCTTTTTTTTTTTTAATATTATTCTTTTTCTAGATCTCTTATCTATTCAATTTTTGCTGAATATGATTCCATACTGTATCTGCTTTTAGTTGCTCATATGGTTTTTTTTGGAATTGAGACTTACAAAGCTCGTATATTGTGTTATTATAAGGAGCTGATATTCCCCAATTTTTCGCGAGATTAACGATATACCCATTTAAATGTTCAAGTTCGGATTGTGTTTTTTGACGCATGATGATATCTTGAGTCATACTATTCGGGCCGGAAGCTTCTAATCTATTTATAAGCATAATCCCTGATTTTTCGTCTGAACCTTGAACCGTTTTTTTCAACACATTCCAGGGAATTAATCCAGGTAATCTATGTTCTTTGAAACCAGCAGCTTCAAAAATACTAATTCCCTCAACTAGGGTATTATAGTAGATATGTCCTAATATTGAAACCGATTTTTTATCTATTTCAGTGTGGTTAATTAGAGTTATTATCGAGTTTGATAAATTGAAAATCAATTTAGTATGAATTGCATCTTGAATATTTTGAGAGATTTTGAATTTGAATCCTCTAATGAAGCTATATTTAATAGTTTTCATCTCAGCTTGAAGAGAGTTAGTTAGAGTACCAATAATAACATAACCTTTGATATTATAACCATATATACCAGGTTCATCTCTCCACGCGGATAAAATGATAACACCGTATATAATCTTTGAAAAATATTTCGGTAAAATTTTTTGATTTTCAACACCATTTTGTAGAGCAATAACCAAAGGTTTATCTCCGACTTTAGCGTAGATATCCTTAGCTACTTCTTCAAGATCATAATTTTTGACTGCAATTATTACGACATCGATTTTCTCAAGTTCGTTTAAATCCTCAATTATATTAACTTTAATTACATTCTTGTTTTCCAGCGTGTTTTCGTATATCACTAATCCTTTAGTTTTTATAACTCGAGCGTTCTCTCCTCGCGCTAATAGATAAATCTTATCGTAATGAGAACTTAACCATCCTCCAATTGTAGCTCCTATTGCTCCAGCGCCATATATAACGATTACAGGTTTATTCTGGGTTATTTCCATAAAATACCAGATCTCATTCTTTTATTTTATTTAAATTAAATTTGAGAGCATAGGTTAACTTTAAATTGATATAATTATTGGCCTAATCTTTTTTTATAATAGAGGTAATATTAAATTTTATATTAATTTACATTTAAAAAAAAACTAAAAATGATTTGCAGAGAAGTTTGAGATGAAAGCTTCAATTTTAGATAGAACCAAATCGATTGCTAAATTCAATTTAGCTTTAGAATAATCTCAATTTAAATGTGAAAGTAGAAAATTTTTTAAACTTATGTTCTTTTAAGTGAATACTAAGGAAGTATAATAATTGCTTTCTGTTTTGGTATAAGAATAGTTTTTTACAGATTTTAAATTAATCAATGACTTGATAACACATATAATGAAGAGATTCTAGTTAATGGAAATTAAAACTCCAAAAATTGATTTAACATTTAAAATGTGTATATTTGGAGATTCACATGTTGGTAAATCAACATTGATCAACCGATATATTACTGCTAAATTTGATCATGACCTCAAGTCGACTTTAGGAGCGGCAATTTTGATGAAATTCATAGAAACGGAAACTACGAGAATAACACTTCAAATTTGGGATTTTGGTGGAGAAAATAGGTTTACTTCTCTTTTACCTAGCTATGCTCAAGGATCATCTGCAGCAATTTTTATGTGCGACATTTCTAATCATGATAGCATTACGAATATAGATAAATGGTTCTTGAAATTTAACGAAGGACTGAACAATCGGGATCCAAAATTTCCTCTAATTATAGTTGGTGGAAAGTTGGACTTAGAAGAACAGCGATCTTTTAATAAAAAAGATATTGAAACTATCTTTACAGTACGAAAAGAATTTGATTACCTCGAATGCTCTTCAAAAACCGGAGAAAATGTAAATTTGCTTTTTAAAACTATTGTCGATAAAGTGTTGATTTATAGAAAGATTAAGCCATCTATAAGATAAAATCTAATCTCAATTTTCCTTTTAGGCTTAAATTAACTTTTTAAGTAGTAGATCCTTTAATTTTATAAGATGGAAGGGGTAAACATTTGGGAAAATGCCAGTTGGACCGTACAGGCACGAAACATAATTAAAGCTGTTAAGCAATTCCCAGAAAGCTCTAAAATAATTGTAATTCTGCGACATTCGCATAGAAATAATCCTAAAGAGTCTGAAAAGATGCATGAGTTAAAATTAACACCTCAAGGTCATCAGATCGCTAAAATTTTTGGTCAAAAGTTACCCTTATCAAGAAAAATTAGATTGTTTCATAGCGTTGTAGATCGCTGTCAAGAAACAGCAGAAGATATTTTGACGGGATTTGAAAGTGTTGGAGGAAAGGGAACCTTAAATGGAGCACTAACTCCGCTATTCCATGCGGGAACCGCTCCAAAATTCTTTTTAAATGTTTTTAAAAATGAGTCCCCCATTGAATTTATATTTCGTTGGGCAGTTGGTTTCTATTCTCCTGATACAATAACCCCATTTCAATCATACTGTCAAAATGCGGCGGAAATTATCTGGAAAAGAGTCAACGATGCTCAAGAAAGTGGAATAGATATCCACATCACACATGACATCTTTTTAATTGCGTTAAGATACGGGTGGTTTGGGTTACCTCCTGACCAAGAATGGATTCCTTTCTTGGGTGGTGTTGCATTTGTTTTAACCGAAAACGATATAAACTTATTTGATAAAGATCGATTTTTCTCTATCCCTAATCCTTATTGGTGGAAAAGTAAAATTTCACCAAGACAATAGAGGCATAATCTTCATTAGTAAGGAAATAAAGGGTTTAGAATTCAAATCTGCACTTGGTACAGACTTTTTTTTTCATGTAAATCCTTCTTGGGACGTAAGTAATAATACGAGTTTTATCGTCTACTTCTTTAATGGAAAAACCCGTTGCTCCACAATTTGGACATTTTCTTTTATTTTGTCTAATATTAGTATCAGAGGGAGAAACAGTAACAACATCTTCTTTTGGCACTTTAATTGTCTCGACTGGGGGGGTTTTAAATTGAACTGGTTTTGATTGTTGCTGCAATTTCTGGATTTGAGCTTTTAGTTCGAAATTTTCATCTTTTAACAGACTTATTTGAATTTCACTTTTCTCCAGAAGTTCGAATAATTCTGAAATCTGGGTTTCCAATTGGTTAAGTTCCTCATCGTATTCTTGCGGCAAGTCATCTAAATTATTATACATCATTTATCCATATACCTCGCGTTTTTTACAAAGTTGTAATTCTAAAGCTAAATAAAACTTACGTTAGATTAAAATAAATAGTTTATTCATCCATGAAAAAAAATTGTTTATAAACAAGAAATCAAAGTATAGAAGTAATTTTTACGATTTATGAATAGTCGGTTTCTTTACCACAAAGGGGACAAATTTTAAGACCATATTCGATAAGGTTCTCACAAAAGCGACATTTCATTTTTAAACCTCTTCGCGATAAGATATGCGCTCCCACTGATAAATCTTCGATAAATTCCTTAGCAGTAACTTGATTAATAATCAAATAATCTCCATCGATTAAGAAGTTAAATTCTTTAGCCCATTGGAAAACCTTTTGAGTGAATAATTTTTCGTCCATATCTAAAGCAACTCTGATCATGTCAAGCCTTAAACGATTAGAAACTTCCATCATCGACTTTATTCGTTCTATTTTTTCCTGCTCTTCCTTTTCCAGATGAATTTGCTCAGATGATTTGTATATTTTAGCTTGGTTTAAGAGTTCATAAAGTTTTTCTGTTTTTGACTTGTCTTTAGCATATATCTTTAATTGTTTTTTGAGTGCCATCAAAGTGTAAGAATTACCCTCTTTTGTTTGAATGTTTACCGCTGGTCCGATTTTTGAGGTGTCTATTAAAATTTTAAGAATATTCAGTATTGGTATCTGATAAATTAATTTTTCATTAAACGGCTTAAAAGATAAAAAATCTTCGTTTAAAAATATAATACCCCTTTGAGAATCTAACACCACCTTTCCATCATTTAAATCGTAATCTCTAAAGCTGCCAGTTGTTTCAAACAATATCGGACTCTCTTTTTTGAATGTCGATCTCGTCAACTCCCTAAAAAGATCTTCAGTAGCTTTCTTAGAAGTTGCATGTGAACTTTGTTCTTTCTTATGAGGATAAAAAGTGTATAATATTCCCAGAACGCTTAATAGTTCAATGGTTGGAAGCTGAAATCTAGTTTTCATCGCGAAATTTTGAATATCGCGAACTCTCAAGTGGAATGTTATTTTATCTTTTTCAGATTTAAACAAAAATTCTTTTTCTGTTAAAGTAATAGTACCTCTGGACTTTCTTGAGACAAGTGCCATATATGATGTTTGCCCCGTAGTAAAATTACCAAAGGATTCGAAAAGGATTACCATTTCACTTTCAATAATAGAAATTTAGTCATATATAATTTTACATTATACTTATGATTTAAAAATAATAATAAAAAAAAGGGGAAAAATCAAAACTAATAAAAAGTAAAAATCTCCTCCCATAGACATTTTATGCGTTTCTATTTTTCTGACATTTCCTAAAATATTTCTTTCTTACGCGTTCAAAATTTATTACTACAATAATTTTTAATAACGACTTTCCGATCTAAAACTCTGGCGTGGCCCTTTCTCAACAACAGTTAAATCGGTTGCCTGAGGTCCTTTTTGACCTTCGGTAACTTCAAATTCAACGATATCTCCTTCGTAGATGATTTTAAATTCTTCGTCTTCCCCTTTAATAGCGGAAAAATGAACAAAGATATCGCCAGAACCATCTTCACGAGTTATGAAACCATAACCTTTTCTAGAGTCAAACCATTTTACGGTTCCTTTAACCATTTCTAATACACTTCTTTCTTACTAATTCTTTATGTTATTATATAACTTATTTTTTGAAATATGTAGAGTACATAACTATAACCGTACTCTTCACCTTTGAAGTAACAACCATTAATAATAAATCTTGGTAAAATTGAATATAAGAAAGTAATAGAATTAGGTTTTAATTGAAATCTTTACAATTTTATTAATTTATGAACTAAAGTTTTTAAATCGAGATTAAAAAGTTATATATGAGATTTGATTTAAAATAATAACTCCCTCAATCCGGATTATATTGGTATCACCAAATCTCAATGGATGAATTATTATGGCGAATCTGAACGATCTAACCGTTCCTTTATTGGATCAATTAGCAAAAGAAATTGGAATCAAACTTAACAAAAAAGATAAGAAGCCAGATAAAATTTCTAAAATAAGAAGCGTTGGTCTTGAAGAACTACAACTTAACCAATTAATACAAAAATATTACGACCAGAAATCTACCCCTAAAAAGACACGGAAAGATACGATTTCAGAGATAAAGGGTAGAGTTAAACTACTTGAAGAACAAGTCAAATTTTTGATGTCAGAAATAAATGTATCTAAAATTTCTGTAATGAAAGAAGGAAACGACGATCTCTTAACCGTTACAACCGATTTAGCTGAAATCAAGAAATTTATTAAATCTCTTGTATCTCCGGGAGAACTTATTACGATTGATGAGTTAATTGAAATAAATGAAATTCAAAAAATACCTTTGATTACTCTAAAGCATTCAATTTACGATCTAATTGACGAAAATGTGTTTGGTGTTGCGGAAGGCAACTCAAGGCAAAAAATTGGGGGAAAAATCGGAGTTTTGGTAAGAAAGTAATTAAAATATTAAGATCAGATTTGATTAAATGGATATCCTTTTTTTTTATCTCTGACCTATTTCAGATAATAGTGTAAAAATGGCAGTCTTTTTTTTATAATCAAAAACAATTTCACTATTAGATAATTTTTTTATATGAATACAAATGGATTTATCGGACGAACAAATTAATAGGTATTCACGGCAGATTGTGCTAAAGGAAGTTGGTGGAATAGGCCAAAACAAGTTGCTAGATTCCAAAATTTCATTAATAGGATTAGGAGCTCTCGGATCCTCTGCTGCTTACTATTTAGCTGCTGCTGGCGTCGGAACATTACAGATAATTGATTTTGATACCGTTGAATTATCAAATTTACATAGACAAATCCTTCATTTTACGAAGGATATTAACAGTAAAAAAACTAGTAGTGCTGCAGATAAGCTAAACTCGTTGAATCCAGATTGTACTATTGAAATTGTTAACGATCACATTACTCCTAAAAATTCTAAAGCTTTACTTAAGGATTCGAACTTCGTTATTGAAGGTTCTGATAACATTCAAACTAAAATGCTCATAAACGATACATGTATTAGTTTAAAAATTCCTTTCACGATTGCGGGTGTATTGAGGTTCCACGGTCAAATTATGACTGTTGTTCCAGAAAAAAAGACATCATGTTATCGGTGCGTGTTCGGTGATATCACCGAGGTGGATTCAAGTATGTCGTGTTCTCAAGCGGGAGTAATTGGTTTCGTTCCTGGAGTTTTAGGTTGCCTAGAAGCCAATGAAGCGCTGAAATATATACTAAATATAGGTGATTTATTAACAAACAAAATAATGTATGTGGATCTTTTAAGAAACAGTTTTAATTTTATTGAAATACACAGAGATAATAAATGTATCGCATGTGGGGACAACGCTAAGGATTTAGTTGAAGAAGCAAATTATGGGGGTTTAGATGCTTGCGATGAGTAGTATAGATAAACCAAGCTATAAAGAAAGCACTCAATTAGATATTCGAGGTAAAGTCTGTCCATTAACATTTGTTTACACTAAATTAGCATTAGAGGAACTAGAGACGGGTAGGATTCTAGAGGTATTTTTAGATTTTCCTGCAGCTCTTAAGAATATTCCCGAAAGTTGTAGAAGACAAAATATTGCTGAATTATTAGAAATAAAGAAACACCATTCTGATAAACCGGAATGGATAATGATATTGAAAAAACTATAAATGTCGGTGAGCTATTTCCTGAACGATATTACTAATGAGACCCCTATAGGTTTAGGTTTAATTTCTGGTGGTTTAGATAGTTTAATTGCATGTTTGGTTTTAAAATTACAGGGTATTAAAGTCGTTGCATTGAATTTCAAATCTCCATTTTGCATCTGTGATAAGGCCTATAAAAATGTAGAATGCGGCTTAAATCTCTATTCCGATAAATTGGATATAAAAACTTATCATCTTCAGAAAGAAGACGATTATTTAGATGTAATTCAAAATCCTAAATTTGGCTATGGTAAAAATTTGAATCCATGTATAGATTGTAGAATATACATTTTAAAGAAGGCAAAATTATTCGCTGAGAAAATTAATGCTGATTTTATTTTTACCGGTGAAGTCTTAGATCAGAGACCTAAGTCTCAGAATCTTAAAGCGTTAAGAATAATCGAGGAAGAATCAAATCTTAAAGGAAAATTGCTTAGACCTTTATCTGCTTTAATGCTAAAACCAACTATTTTGGAACGAGAAGGATTAATTGATAGATCTAGGCTACTCGGGATTAAAGGGAGGAGTAGAAAAAAGCAATTAGAACTCGCGAGAGCTCATGGTCTTTTGAACGAATATAACGCGTGTGGAGGATGTCTCCTTACAGAAAAAGAATTTGCTAATAGAATGAAAGACTATCTTAAATTTAGCAAAAATCCTACCATGGAAGGGGTAACACTTCTAAAGTATGGCAGACACTTCAGATTTAATGGAGCTAAAATTATCATTGGGAGAAATGAATTAGAAAACGATTTTTTACTCCAACTAAAGGGATCGGATGGACTTATAATGGAAGCTTCCGATGTAAAGGGCCCGATAACCCTTATTCAGGGTAATGTTGAAGAGGCTGTAATTAAATTTGCTGCGAGATTGACATTAAGATATTCAGATGCTATAAAATCCCGGGGAGAAGTTATATATGGTAGAGATTCTAGCATCCTCAATGAATATTTATTAGTAGAAAAAGCAACTCAAGAATCATTAAAACCCTATCTTCTATAGTTCAATACTTATCGTAGTGTAATATAAAAATACATAGGAGTTTGACTAAATTCTCTTTATCCTCCAGCTATTGCCGGCATTAGAAGAATTTCATCGTGATGGTTGACAATTGTATCTAAATTTTCAAGTGTACGTATATCTTTACCATTTAAACCTAAAATTATGTATCTACTTAAAGAATTCGGAGAATCTAATATCTTATTTTCAAAATTCTCTCCAAATTTAGAGATAAGTCTTCCTAGAATCTCCTTAATTGTAGCGTTATCTTGAACTGATATATTTAATTCTTTAATTTTAGTAATATCCGCTAATAACGATAAGAAATTTATTTTTATGTCAATCATTTGGATAATGTTAGGTTTTTTTATAATATCAATATTATATCCATTAACAAAAAAAAATTAAAAGAAATTAACTATTTTGGTTATAATTTGAAAATATAATGTTCTTAGTGCAATTTAATATTAATCAGATCGGTGCTTTTAATTAGGAAAAATAAATTAAGGATTGGGCATCTCTCTACAGCTTACCATGCGAATTTCGTATTAATGGGGAATAAGGACCTAAATCATGAATTTAATAAGGATATTCGATGGAAAATGTTTGGTACTGGTCCATCGATGGTTAAGGCTTTTCAAGACAATAAGTTAGATATTGGCTATATGGGATTGCCTCCTGCTATTATAGGGATAGATAATGAAGTTCCGATTAAATGTGTAGCTGGTGGTCATGTAGAAGGGACTATCTTAGTTGCTAATAAAGCATATAAATCAATGGCTCAACTTAATAACAACCTCTCTGATGTATTATCTCAGTTTAAGGGCTGTGCCATTGGAGTTCCAAGTAAAGGATCGATCCATGAAGTAATCCTTAATTTTTATCTAAAAAAATATAGTCTAGTAGAAGATATCGAAGTAAAACATTATAAACAGGCAGAATTTATAGCTACAGACATGCAAAAGGAAATTTTGGGAGGAGGTGTTGGTACTCCCGCTTTAGCAGTTTTTTCTTCAACCATTTTTGATTCCCATCTAATAATCCCCCCAGAATTTTTATGGAAGGATAATCCAAGTTATGGTATATTCTTTCATGAAAGTATGATTGAAAATGAACCTGAAACAGTATTAAAATTCTTACATCATAATAAGGAAGCATCTTTGATACTTAGAGAAACTCCCTCAAAGGCAGCTAATATCATATCAAAAACTTTTGAAATTTTAACTGAAAGGTACGTTTCAGAAGTGTTAAAAATCTCACCAAAATATTGTATAGCTCTTTCAGAAAGATATATTAAATCTACAATGGAATTCGTGAGAACTCTCAAAGAGCTAGGTTACATTAAAAAAGAACTGCGAAATGACGATATTTTTGATCTTATGTTTGTACAAGAAGTGCATCCTGAACCTGAACACTATTCTAAATAAGAGACACGAATAAAAAAAAATTAGGTATTATTTCTTCGCCAGATTAGTAAAGAGATTAAGCCAATGGAGACTAATAATGCTGGGTAAACAATTACTTCTAATAAAGCAGGATTAGCATTATATCCAAATAGCGCTTTTAGCAATGCTCCGATAATTTCTAAGAATTCTAGAGTGGCTGGATTCCCATCGGGAAAGCTTTCCGGTAAAATGTGCTTAATGTTCCAAACTTCGTTAATAATCGGGGGAATTATTCCCGCTTCGATAAATTCGTGAATTCCATAAGTAATTAATCCCGCAGCGAACAGTATTAGCATCACATTTGTTATTTTAAAAAATACCTTTAGATTTATGGATTTTATACCATAGAAAATTAAAAATCCAATAAGAATCGAAATTGTTAACCCAATAATAGAACCTAATATAACACTAATTTGATTTAAGGACCCTATCGATGCGGAACCTGTCGTTAGCAGAACCAATTCTATTCCTTCTCTAATTATAATTATAAATGTAGTAATCGAAATCGAGAACACTTTTTGAGTTCTAATGGAATCTTCAACCTTTCCTTCGAGATTTTCTCTCATCTTTGGGCCTTCTTTGCTAACCCATAAAACTAAAGTTAATATAAAAATCCCTGAAACGATAAATGTTGTTCCCTCAAAAATCTCTTCAAGTATACCGGTAAATCCACCAAATGCTATTGAGAATATTATAGCAAATACGATGCTTGCAATTGTCGCTAAAATTATTCCTAGGTATACATATTTATAATAAATCTTTTGGTTGGTCTTCCTTAAATATAATAAAATTATTACTACGACTAAGACAGCTTCTAATCCTTCTCTTAATGCTAAAAAAATCGGGATTGGTAGATCAACTAGTGATATCTGATTTAACATGTTTTAACCACCATATAAAATATTTTAAAGTAATTTTCTATGTAAATAAAGAAAAAATAGAGATTTAAATCTTAGGTTTATCTAATATAAAAAAAGAAATCTCACTCGAAATAAGATTTTTCTTTTAAATCGTTAAAATTTATTAAATAAAAGTGATATTTAAATATTTAAATAAAAGATAATGAAAAAATTCATTATATAAATGATTGTAGCGTTTATTTACAGCACTTAATTATTTAAATACCGATTAATAAAAATAACTTTACAAGTAAAGTAATATCTTTATTTATTTCATTAACGAAATAAAAAACAAAAATTAACTCATAAAAACATACTTTTTGGTGGTAAATAAATGAATATGACTCAATTGATCAAATGTATAATAGCAGTTGGAGTTGGTTTTTTCATGCTCCTCGTTGCGCCTATTCTGGTGCAGATTTCTCTGGAAGCTCTTTTAGGCGAACTTCTCATCATCGTAGTAACTCAACCCCAGTTTAGTAGTGGAATTACTCTATTCTCCTTATTTTATCCTTTGTGGCGAGCTATAGGATATATAGCAGGAATTGTTCTATTAGCCATGGTCCCATCAATCTATAAAGGTAAGGAATGGACGATGAAAGTGGAATTAACTGCTTATGCAGTACCAGCTGTTAGTGGAATGTTTATGTTTCTCCCTTATATAAGTTTCGTGGGAGGTTTCCCGATACCTATGATAATCTCATTTGTTGGATTGCTGGGTTTTTGGAGTGTATTTTTATTTCAAAAATATGATAGTGTTCTTGAAAAAATAGTGAATATAATTACTTATACATTTATAGGTATGCTGACTACACACGCGTTTGTTATAGGCGTTGGAGCACAAAGAATGTTACTCACACGCGCAGCGGCACCTCTTTTCGATGGTTTGGAATGGTGGATACTAACTCTATCAGGTGAGGTCAACTGGATGGCCGTTCTTATGCTCTTCGCTTCCATCCCTTTGATGGCAGAGCGTAAGAAGAATGGATGGTGGATAGCATTAGTTGCGGCATTAACAATTGTAACGATCAATATTCCTACACAGATTATTCGAACGAGAACATTAGATTATCTGATAGGAGCGATACTTGCAGCTGGGTTACTAGCACTTCTATTGATATTTAAAGACCGCTTGATTGATGAGAACCAAACTAACTTAAGAGAGTAATTTTCTCTTTTTTTTTCCTTTTTTGATGTAAATATTAGCATTAACTATTTATTTCAAAATAATTTATTTTGTTAATATGGTTATTTTTACCTTTGTAGTATGCGCTGAGCCTTATAAATTCGAAGCACTAGACACGATGCTTAACTTAGGACAAGCAATCCTAAAGAAAGGTCATAAAATATTGGGGATTTTTTTTTATGGAAGCGGGGTGTATAGCGCAAAACGGGAAATACATATAAGTTCATCAATGAGAGATTTACCTAAACGACTCGAAAATTTTGTCAACGAGAATGATATGAACCTATCTGCTTGTAGCACATGGATGAACTTTACTGGCTTAAAACCTGAGGAGTTAATCGAAAGAGCGTGTCAAGTAGGTTTAGGAGGATTATCAGAGTGGATGGCAGAATCAGATAGAGTAATAGTTTTTGGCCCTGGAGGATGATAGCATGGTTAAATCAGTAGTAATTTTATGTGAGGATTCTCCCATTGGTAAGAACTCAGCTGTCGAAGCGATCCGTATGGGTGCTGGAATTATGGCAGTAGGAGATCTAGATAAATGTAAGATAATCTTTATGGCTGACTCCGTCTACTTTTTATCCAAGAATTTTGACCCAGAGAAGGTCAATAGGGACGCCCCTTCGAATATTTTTAGGATGATGGAACTTTCTGATTTAGAAGTTTACGCTCTAGATTCTGCTTTAGAAATTGCGGGCATTAACCATTCTGATTTAATAGAATTTGACAATATAAAAGTAGCAAGTATGCTAGAAATTTCAAAATTTATCTTAGAAGCAGATGTTATGTATAGGTATTGATATGTTGAGGTGATAATTATAGAAAATGAGAAAGCTATTGTATATCTATATGGATTCAGTACTAGAAAACGGATGTACATAGATAATTTGTTAGGTATTTTAAGTGAACAGACTAAAAATAATATTAGTATTGCAATCGTTCTAATTCACGATGGAGTAATAGGAACATCACAAAGAGGTACAATACCACGCTTATTAGATAAATTGTTAAACCTCTCAATATCGGTATTTGCACTGTTACCTGATCTATTAGCGCGAGGAATTGAACCAAATACGGTTGATCCTAGAATTAAATGTATTGAATACGAAGATCTTGTGGAAATTTTAGCGGAAACTCCTAAAGTCGCTTCTTGGATGTAAGACTAAATTCAAAATCTATTAACTTTTTATTATTAGTTATCTAAATATTCATTAATTATTCTATTTGAAATCTGAATGGTAAGGAAAAATTGCAAATTATAGATTTAGAGGAAAAATACAACCATCTTTATTTTATGTGTTTAGAAGATTGGAGCGACGAAATGAAAGAAGCTGGTGACCATAAAGAGCGTTGGTACAATAAGATGAAAAGTGAAGGTCTTGGAGTAAAATTGGCATTAAATAAAAAAGAAGAGTTAGTAGGAATGATACAATACATTCCAATTGAGCATTCTTTTGCTGAAGGAGACAATTTATACTATATCAATTGTATATGGGTACACGGCTATGATGAGGGCGTTGGTAACTTTCAAAAAAAAGGAATAGGTAAGAAATTGATAAGAGCTGCCGAGGAAGATGTCCGAAACAGAGGAGCTAAAGGAATGGTAGCTTGGGGTGTTTCGCTACCTTTTTGGATGAAAGCTTCTTGGTTCAAAAAACAAGGATATGAAAAAGTCGATAGACAAAGTATAACAGTGTTACTATGGAAACCATTTTCCGACGATGCGATTGCAACTAAATGGATAAAACAGAAAAAAATACCTGAGAAAATACAGGGAAAAGTATCGATAACAGCATTTTTAAACGGATGGTGTCCTTCTCAGAACATCGTGTTTGAAAGAGCAAAAAAAGTAGCCTCAGAATTCGGAGATAATGTAGTTTTTACAGAAATAGATACATTTAATAGGGATATATTTTCAGAAAATGGGGTATTGCTGATGCCCTTTTTATCGATGGGAAGGAAGTTAGAACTGAACCTCCGCCATCATACGAAGATATTAAGAATAAAATAGCTAAACGAGTCAAGAAACTAAAATAATTAAGTTCATGTTTATAAGTTATAATGAGAAGATTCAATATTTATAACCAATATTCAATAATCAATAAATTATCAATATTTCAAGCAATTTTATGAAATAATATAAATAAAATGAGGTTCTATTATGTTATTTGAAATCTTTAACGAAGATTGGGCTCAAACTTTTGGCACCCTTGAAGATATCATGTGGTTTCTGATCTTATACTTCATCTTTTTAATTGTCATGGCGATCTTTCTTAAAATCGCTTTGAGTTTCTTCAGTAATACAAGACATACGGAGTTCGGACCAGTATTTGCATCATCTTTTGTAATAACTATTATTTATGCCCTAACATTTCTATTCATTAGTAGTTGGTTGGTGGCATGGATAATTGTATTAATTGCTGCGTGGTTGATAATTAGTGCTAGTCATCATACAGGATTTTTAGGAGCGATAGCGGTAACCATCGTGGCTTTTATACTCTATATTATCGTTGCTATATTACTTGGCTTACTATTGGGTGTTACATTAATAGTGTTACCATTTTAAATTTTTTTTATTTTTTCTAAATTAACTTAGAACTTAGGTAGTAAGGGAATTTTGGACTAAAATAAATGGTTAATAGATATTTATCAAAATACGGTTTAGCAAGTTTCACCATCTTTTTCGTAGCAATCAAAAATACTATCTAAATTTTCAATATAATTTACCATAGATTTATACCATCTATCAAGTAAATCGTGTAATTGGCTCCTGATTATTTCTAAATTTTTAGCACCATAAACGTACAAATATCCGCGTATGTTTTTTACTTCTTGATCTGATGTTTCATTATAGTCTTTCAAGGACATTGATCTCTTTTCTATGATATCGAGATCGTGTAAAACTTGAAGTGCCCTTTGGATTGAACTACGATCTTTTTTAAAGACTCCAGTTAAATCCATAGTAGTCACATTGTCGTGCTTCAATAAATAAGAAAAAACATTTGATTCAATAACATTTAATCCTAATATGCATTTAAACAGCTTTCCGCTTTTGAAAACTTTTTTCTCTTCAACCATATCTTTTAGTTGTTCTGAAATACTTTCCATGGTTTTCCACCAATATATTTAGTTGGATTCTATAAAGTTAAGAAATTAAAGATAAAAAAATTAAGTAAACGATTTTAACTTCTCTAATACTTTTCTTATATACTCTTCGTTCGCCGCACCAACAATTTTGTGAATCACTTTATCGTTCTTAATGAATAGCGTTGTAGGAATTCCAGTTATTCTATAATTTTGCGCAATTGAACCAACTTCGTCAACATTTATTTTAACAAAAATAAATTCTTGATAGTGCTCCTTTTGAATCTTTTCGAATACTGGGGCGAACATCATGCACGGTGAACACCAAACGGCCCAAAAATCTATGATCAAAATCTTATCAGGATACTCCTTTTTTAGATTTTCAAATTCTTGTGCCGAATGAATTTTAACTATTTCTGTTGGCATGGATTGAGATTTTAACAGCATTTCAGCCTTTTTTAGCCTAATTTTATTCAAGTCATTTTCAGTCATTTTCTTAGCTTTTTCGTGTATTTTAAAGATGTGAGATAGTTCCGCACAATCACACAACTTTCTTAATTGGGATCATTTAAGCTTCTATTTAAAGATGGTGCTTATAAAAAAAAATAAAATAATTCTTGAATCTTATTCTAACTGCTTACTTTTCCCTTTATAATAACGCAATTTCGTTTCTAGATGCCACCACAAAACACCTATAGGTATAGTTATCATCCAATTCATAATTAGTAACAATACACTAATAATAATTTCATTTGAAGAATAACCAAAAATATTTATAATAAGTGGAGCTTCAACCCAAAGGTTATACATAGTCTCACTGATAGCAAAATAGAGATTTTGGACAAGGAAAATATGAAAAGATGATTTTCCTATATATTTAATTACTTTGCCGATTCTTTTTTCATAAGTATCTGGTAATATCTTCAAGATTAATAATATTATAACCGCAGAGTAAGGGAAAAAGAGATAGTTATAATCTCCTCTTATTAAATGAGCCCCATCTATTGCTAATCAATAGTCAAAGAACTGATATTGTATAAGATATAGTAAATTAACTGGAAATAATATACATATGAAAAAATTCTTCTTACTGAATATATTATGTTCCTTAGAAAACCACAAACCTATTCCTATTGCAGAGAGATGCAAGAATATGCTATAATGGAAGTATATTTCAACCGTCCAATCATCAAGGGTAGATTTTTCTCGCAAATGATTTGCCAATATTAAAGCCCATTATAATTAAAAAAACGGGAATAGCTATTCGTTCCCATAATTTTTACCAATTCGGGACTCATATATGACCTAGAATGATCAAGGACAACGAGCATAATCATCCAAGCCTTAAGAAAATCAATTTGAAAGAAATTAATCTAATCTTTTTTTTGCATTAATTCGTTTTTTTCCACCATTTTATCCCCTAACATTAAAACAACTCAAATTTAAAATTATAAATTATCGTCATTTATAAGAATATTTTATCATTATAAACTCAGTCATCATTTAAAAATACTTAAAAGCGTAAATTTCTATAATCTTTCTATAATTATATTTCATTATAGTTAAAGATGAAGTTACACTCACTTTTTATTTTGACTAAGGCGGGAGCTTGTCTATACAGCAGAAATATTACAAAAGATTTTGAGAATATAGAACCAAATCTGATAACACCTTTTTTCTCGGCTATTTTTTCCTTTTCTGAAAACGTTATTTCTAAAGAAACACCCGAAATCCTCGAAATGGGTGGTTTTAGAATAGTTTTCAAAGTAGAAGGTGAGCATATTTACGCTATTCTAGCAGATACAAGCGCTAATATTTTGTATATTAACTCTAGATTGGCTAGCATCATTCAAATATTTAAAGAATTCCTCCAGAATAACATAGTTGAAGATTACGAAAAAATCCAAAATAGCGACTTCGATGCTAAAATTGATTCGATTATAAAAGGGGAGGATGAATTATCTTCAAGTCAGCCATTATATAAAAAGATAATCGATCTTATTAAAAGATTAACCCTTGAAAACGAAATTCTTGGAGCAGCGTTATTTTCTATAAATGGAAATGTAATTTTTTCATCCTTACCGCATGATATATTATTGTCCTCTCTTAAAGAATTAGAAATTCGACATATAGTAGCCAATGAATACTCCCTAACATTTTATAGTTTAGAGAACAATCAGAAAGTATTTTCGAGAATAATTGATATTCCCTGGAAGTTAGATCCGATTTTGATAGTATTACTATATGAGTCTTCAGTCCCTCTTGGTATGGCAGAAGTGAATTTAGAAAAGATAACAAAAACTATTCAAAACATTATATAGTTCTTAATCACATTTTATCCTTTAACCAGAATTCTAAGATTCGGAAAAATAAAATAACCTTTTTTTATGGTTAATGATTTTGGAACTTTATGTATGATTTTATTGTTATTGGTGCGGGAATATCTGGAACTTCATTTGCATATAAGGCTTCAAAGTTCGCAAAAACTCTTCTTATCGAATCGCAAGATTACCAACGAGAAATCCCTGTGAGAACTAACATTTTTGCTGAACACAATAAACCTTTTGTTGATGATGTGTTCTGGAACGATGATTCTATCTTTCCAAGACCATTCCTTCAATTGAATTATAAAAGTGAAAAACATAATGGACTTTTACATTCAAAGGAGTTTGGAGCACCATTAGGAAAAATTTCTCATACCGAAATATTGATTCAAAAAATCATCGATAAATTTAGAGATCAAGGGGGAACTACACTTTTCAATCAAACTGTTTCTAAAGTAGTCAGACACTCAGATCATATTGAAGTTATTAATAATAAAGGAGAATCTTTTACTTCTAAACTTTTAGTTTTAGCAACAGGATCTCGGGGTTTTCCTTTGCAAAAATCTCTTGGTTTTCAAACTCCTGATTCGTTTATGGGAATTTATACTAATATTTACGCTGATGAATCCCTTCTAGAAGAAAATTTCAGTTTCCAATACATGTTTCATTTAAATCCTACTATTAGCCAAAACGGCCCTTTTTTCTTTAATGTTGGAAAAGGAAGAATTGCAGCCGGATACTTAGGGAATAAAGAAAATCCCGCAGAGCTTAAGGATAAGTTATTTAGAATCCTCAAGAACTACCAAAAAATTCAACCTTTTCTAAAAGGCATAACTTGGGACGAATCTATTCCAACTATAAGTGGAGGTATTTCAAAGCATCCAATAAATTCCTTTTCAAAAGATCGCGTTATTGTGTTAGGGGAAGCAGCAGGATTAGTTACAGCATTTTTTTACGAAGGAATCTTATGTGGATTGGCTAGCGCTGATATTGCAACGAAGTTATTAAAACCTTTACTCGCAAATGATTCGAATTTTACTAGGGTTGAATTAAAAAAATACGACGATGAGGTCGCTCGAGTGTTATTCACTTATTTTAGAAATGGCAATGCCTGCGAATATCTCTTTTATAATGAAAGTTCTTCAACGAAAACATTGTGGGATTCTTATACAAACTTATTAAATACTAATAAAACCGTGAGAGAATATGTCTACGAAGCACATATTAACCAAGATTTATCAACACATAATACTGATAACGACAGATGGGTTGGAGAAAGGCTTTTCGCTACAATACCTGTTTTTTCTAAAATGACGCTATGGCCAAAGTTCCTAAAAGCCATGAGTTTTTAGTTTTTATGCTTCTTTATCCTTTTGGTTACTCCTAAATTTTTTCTAGCCTATTTCATTGTACTTGTATGTAAAAAAAGTATTTTGTGTCAAAAGAAAAACAATTTTTAAAAAAAAACCCTTTTATATATCATCATTTTTACCACAATATTATATTCTAATTTAATTTTGATAACAAAAAACAAAATGTTATAAAAAAATTAGGGATCGTCTTTGGCAACAGATTATAGCGTAATATGTAAACTCGGAGGATATGTTAACAGCAATCCAGAACTCATTTCTTCCTATCCGTCACTTGATCAATCATTAAAAACAGAGATTCTACCAAAGTGTTTCCCAATTGGCGCTAAAACTGGTGACTTTATCGTCGAAAAATATCGCAAATATGTTGTTTTATCTTATATTTTTAGGGTCAATCAAACAGCAGATAGAGACGATATCTTCTCATTATCAGTTCTACTTAATAAAAAAGATAAGACAGAAATTTACAAGCCTGTGCTTCAAAGTTTGATAGACAAATTAGAACAGAATGATCTCTTAAACGAGCATGTATTAACTAAGAACCAACGAGCTATCTTTGAAGGGATGAACCAAGAAAAGAATGTTACTATTAGTAATGTCTTAATTGATCTTTCTAAAGTTTTTAAAGAAATCAAATCTAAAATACTGAAACCAGAAATAAAAGTGAAAGGGAGTTTTTTGTAAAATGGCAGAAGATTTTTTTTTATCAAGTCTTGGAATTGTGGCTAATCTTTCGAGTGCAATATTTATACCTATTGCGACATTAATTTTAGGCAGAAAGCTTCTCAAAGACAAGAAAGAAACGGGAAAATACAATATTATACGATTAATTATATTTCTTTCTTTCCTGAACTTCTCGATATTAGCAATCATCGAGTTTCTTTTAAAAAATACCCCGTTAATTCCACCTTTTATAGAAGAATTATATAGCGCTGAATTCGGTTTCTATAATACATCTGTAGCTATTAGGGTGACCTTAGGTCTTACTTTGATTTTTTATATTAATAGATGGGAAATATTACACTTCTCAGCTATTTTCTTCTTCATTGGAATGTTATTTCTTTATTTATTTACTGGGTTTTCCGCTTGGCTTGAGAATTACACGATTATTGCAGGAGTTGCAAGCATTCTCTTTTTATACTTTACGGCATTTCGCATGAAGGACAATGGCGCTCTTAGTATAGCAATCTTTTTCACCCTAACATTTAGTATTCAATTTATTTCTGAAGCATTGGTCTCAGAAATAATTATTATAAGTTATGTAGCTTTTGTTGTTATCTTCTCACTGGGATTGTTTAGACCATATAAACAGGAGGTAAATACTTAATATGGCGGAGATAGGTTTCTTGTTTATGGAACTCGTTTATTTTACTATGGGGCTGATGACTGTTTTTACTACATTAAAACAATGGAAGATAAATAAAAACAGAATGTTAATTGCTGTATCAATATATGTTGCAGCGGTATTGGTAACATCAATCATTGATATTTCAATCTATCTGTTTGACTTTGATATTGATATCCTGATAGCTGGAGGATTGACAATTGGAATGATTCTCGGGTTCATATTATTTACGATTCAATTAGAATTCATGTTCTATTTAAAGGATTTACCTAAACTATACACTCTTCCCTTTTTTGCCAGTTTTTATCTTGCATTCGGAAAAGTGTTAGTTGACTCAACAATACCTTTTATAATTTACGCGATGATTGTAAGTTACGGATCTGCCTACTTTCTCATCAAAGACGGAAGGAAAAGTCGTAACGGATTAGCAATCGGAATGGGGCTATTCTTTCTCATATGGGGCCTAGGACAGACATTTCAACTTGAGACTATAATCATTAGCTTTAGAATAGTTGCAATGGTGGCACTCTTATTAGGTACAAGAGGTTTTTATGAGAAATATGTATTCGTCAATGTAGAAGAAGAACAGAAAATAATGGGAACCTGGATTGCAAAATTGGTAGTAAAGGAATAATAACGATTTTTTTAATTTTTTTCTTTTGCTATTAACCCAATCAGGGATATTAATGAAATTTTAATCTAATTTTAGGTTTGTATTTTTACAATAGACTCTTTTTGTTCTACTGAAAAAAAGGAAAATAGGTTCAACAAAAAAATAATTCTGTGACAATGTAACAAACAATAACATAAATAATTTCGTTTATAATTATAGTGTGTTATTATAGTTTCAAGATATAAATTATAGTACTATTTCTAAAACAATATAAGATAGAGTATAATGGGAATTAAAGATATTTTGAAACGAGTATTTACTAAAGAAAAAAAAATTGTTATTACCGGACTTGACAGCGCTGGCAAAACCACCATGATTAGTTTTCTACAGAATGGTACCTTTATGGAACATACACCCACAATGGGTAAAGAATTATCTCAAATTGAAGTACAAGGAATTCGTATAAATGTTATGGATATGGGTGGGCAAAAAGATTTCAGAGATTTATGGATTGGAGAAGCTTCGACTGCTGAGTGTGTAATATTTATGATAGACGCAGGGGCTCGAGAAAGATTCAACGAAGCTAAAGACGAGCTATGGAAGTTATCTTCCATTTTTAAGAAGAAACCCCTGATAGTACTAGCAAATAAATACGATCTTCAACCTATTGCCTCTATTAGTGAAATTATTGCAGCTTTGAATTTGAAAGATTTACCCTCTTTTGAAGTATTACCGATTTCATGTAAAACTGGATATGGAATTGTAAAAGCATTCATGAAGATGTACTATAAATTAACTGGTAAGCAACTGACCCAAAAGACAAGCCTTAGAGCTATTACCATTTTTGATCAGGGAGGAATTCCTTTAACATCATCCTCAAATAAAGATATATTACAGGGGGGATTATTTACTGCCATTCATAATTTTGTGAGGGAATCTTTTAATTCTGAACTTGATCAACTTAAAATGGGAGAACATCTTATCCTATTCAAACGATCGAAACATCTTATGGGCTCAATAATAGTTAATGATAATGATAATGTTGATATCAAAGAAGCAGAGTCAGGATTAAATGATTTATTACTCCATTTAGAGCATATGTGTCCTGAGCTCGAGAAAGAACAATTAAATTATGGTAAAATCGAGTATTTAGTGGAACAATACGCTTCAAATCTGTTCTAAATCCGTTTTTAGCTTTTTTTTTCCAATCTTTTTATTTAATAAAAACTACTTAATCGTTAAATTAGGGTATATTAAAGCTTTTTTCACATTCTGTTGATGATCATATATGGAAAAGCGTTATTTATTATTGAACTTCTCTAATAAACCTTTTTGAAGCTTTTCTATTGACTTTTTAATGTTATCAATAAAAATTTTAATCTCTTTTCCAAGATTTGGGTTAATATCAATTGCTTTCTCGAGGTTTTGAAATGCCGCATGGTAATCGTTCTTATCTAAATAGGCGTAACCCATAAAAAGCCAAGCGAACGCATAATTCGGGTCTATTTCTGTTGCTTTTTTATAGGATTCAATTGCTATATTATATTGTTTCTCGTGTTTATAAGCGTTTGCCAAATTATAATGGGCTAAAGTATAAGTGGATTCAAATCCAACTGCTATTTTATAAGAATCTATTGCTTTATCAAATTTATTTAATTTTTCGTAACTAAAACCCATATTGTTCCAAGCTTTTGCGTGATTTGAATTGAGATCAATCGCTTTTTTGAAGTACTCAATCGCGTTTTTATATTCTTTTTTCTCGTTATTTGCGATCCCGATATAATAATATGCATCGATATGTGTACTATCTAATTCTATCGCTTTATTACAGTCTTGAATCGCTGTATCATAATCTTTCCTTTCAATTTCTAATTTCGCTTTATTTATCAACTTCAATTTGTATTCGTATTTTATAGCAATTCGATTTTTAAATTCTGGGCTTTTAATTGATTCGTTAATTGTAATGGCACTTTCAAAGTGTTCAAAAGCATCTTTAAAGCTTTCGCTATCAGCCAATTGAATACCTTGTTCGACTAATAGTTTAATTTTGGAATAAAATACCTCGTCAATAGATTTCTTGATCTGCTCCATCTCTTGGAATCTACGCGTAGGGTCATCTATTGTTTTTGCATAATCCATTTTTTTATTTAGTTTATCTAACTCTTTTTCAAATTTCTGGAGTTCTTCAGATAAATCCCCACGATCTACTAAGTCTTTTAATTCTGCTTGATACACTAAACCTTTTATTTTATTAATTTCTTCTTCCATTTCTTGAGTTAGGTACATTTTATTAGTCATTTCTAATGCTCTGTTAAAACTTTTAATAGCTTCGTTGTATTTTTTACTCGCCAATTTATCATTTCCCTCCCTAACGACTTCATCTATCTGAGCCAAATACACTTTGTTGACTGTATTTTTTAAATCTTCTAAGTCTTCGTTAGTTTCGTCAGAGATTGGTAATCTTTTTGCTACACTAATTGCCGCATATAGATCATTAATAGCTTTTTCGTATTCTCGTTGCCCAATTTTTTGAATAGATTTTTCTTTAATAAATTTGATTCGAATTTTGCAAGTATTATTAATAGAATTAGTTATTTCCCTTATCTTCTCGCTTTTCTCGTTTGAATCAGGCATTTTATTTGCTAATTCTAAGGATTTGTCAAATAAATCTAATGCCTCATTCACTACAACTATATCTTCTTCAAAGTTATCTTTTATAATTAATTCTTTTCCTTTATTAAAGATGGGTTTAATTTTCTCCAAATAGATTGGATTTAGCACCATTGATGCGATTGAATTAATTCTTTGTATTTCTGATTTCTTGTAGTCTGTGTCGTACATATTTTTAGAGATACTTACAGCTTCTTCGAATTTTTGAGCAGCGTCCTCGAAAGTGTTTTCTTCAAATAGTTTTTTACCATCTTCCATGATTACATTTATTTTCTCTGAGTATAAGTGATTAATTAAATTTATTGAATTCTTTTTATCTGTGTTTTTTAAGTCAGAATCAAAATACTTATCCACTAGTTCCAAAGCATTCTGGTATTCTTCAAGAGCTTTATCAAATTTATTATTATCTTTAAATTGGTTAGCAGTTTCAATTAGAGGGGAAACTTTTAATGAATAAGTATGATTAATAGTATCTTCAATTTTTTTAATCATTTGATCTTCTAGATCTTCCATGTAAAAATCTTTTGCAGCGTTTAGTGTGTCGTATAGCATACTTATGGCTTTATCTAACTCCTGCTTATTCTTCACTCGGACGGCTTGAAAGAGAGATTCTTCGATCCTTGTTTTATTTATTAGATAACTAATCTCTTTAACTTCATAATCTCTCAAATCTTTATCTACTATCTTATCAGCAATTCTCGCTGCTTCGTCGAATGTGTTGAAAGCGGAATCAAAAATTTCATTTTCAATGAATTTTCTTGCCTCGTCAATGATATCAATGATTTTTACAGAATATATTTGGTCAATTTGGGATTTAATGTTTGCTGTTTCATCTAAGCGCTCCTCTGGTTCTTTAACTGACTCCTCAACGAATTTCAGAGCTTCTAAATACTTTTCAACAGCTTTATTGTATTCTTTAAGGTTTTTAAATTCATTCCCTTCTTGCATGATGGAATTAAGTTTCTTTAAGTCAGATTTCTTTACCATATTCTATTCGCCTAATCTATTTAACGAAAACAATTTACATTTTAGCAATTAATCCACTAGAATTATTCTAAATTTTAAAAACTTTTCATATAAATAAAAAGCTCTACAGAAAAATTAATTTTTAATTTACTAAATCAATATATATTAGATAAAATAGTTTTTAGTATAGGTGTGTTTGAATGACAACTATGGATAATAAAATACTATATGGTGGAATAATAATAACAATAAATAACACTCAACCATATGTAGAAGCTGTAGGAATTAAAGGTGATAAAATTGCTTCTATAGGAACTTTAGAAGAAGTAAAAGTTGAAATGGGCGAAAATAGTGAATTAATTCATTTAAAAGGAAAAACATTACTTCCTGGTTTTATAGATTCTCATATTCACGCGATAGGTTCGATATTTTTATTACTCTACCCAAGTTTAAAGAACATTAAAAACCTAAAAGATTTACAAAATCTATTAAAAAAAGAAGCATTTTTAAGAGAACCAGATGAATTACTCATAGCTTTTGATCTTGACGAAGAAAAGCTGGAAAATCCCATAATTCCTACTAAATGGGAATTAGATGAAGCGTGTCCAGATACCCCTGTATTTATTTTTCGGCACGATTTGCACATAGGTGTTGCGAATAGCAAATTGTTAGAAATACTAAATATTAACAAAGATACAGTAGCTCCAGAGGGAGGTGAAATCAGAAGAAATTCTAAAGGAGAAATTACAGGCGTCCTAACTGAAAATGCAATCAACAAAATTCTTGGGGCTATAAGACTTCCAGACTCTAAAATCATTAGAGAGAGCGCTGATAAATTTTTCTATAGCTTGGCTGAAAAAGGAATAACTTCGATTCATGGCGTGTTAGAGTTAGACCGAAAAGGTGGCGTAGAAAATTTAGGAGGCGTGGCACTACCAATTCTAAAATTAATTCAAGAAAATATCCTTCAAAATTATTACGGTATTTTTTTCACTGCTACTCCCAAAAAGATACTTAAAATTAAGAAACCACCGTTAGATGAAAAAGATGAATTTAGTAAATTCAAAGTAGGATGCTTAAAAGCTTGGTTAGATGGTTCATTTGGGGCATATACTGCCTGTTTATTCGAACCTTTCACGAATCAACCAGAAAATTCTGGCTATTGCGTAATAGAAGAAACTATCCTTTACGAAAGGATGGTAAAAGCACATAATGTGGGGCTTCAAATTGCTATCCACGCTATTGGTGATAAAGCTAATAAATTGGTTGTTGATCTTTACGAGAAATTATTAGAAGAAAATCCTAGGGATAATCATAGACATCGAATAGAACACGCTTCCATGCTTACTCCTGAGGTTATTAAAAGAATAAAGAAATTAAACTTGATCGCTTCGTGTCAACCAACATTCATTCTTTCTGAGTTTAACTGGCTAGAGAAAAGATTTGGGGCTAATAGATGTAAAATTACTTATCCGTTTAAATCGCTTGTTGATGCAGGTATAGTAATAGCGTCTGGTTCCGATGGTCCAGTTGAAGATCCAAATCCGATATTAGGACTTCACGCAATGGTAAACAGAGAAGGATTTGTTCCTGAGGAGTCAATCTCTATTGAGGAAGCGTTAAAAACATATACAATTAATGGTGCTTATGCTGCTTTTGAAGAAGATGTGAAGGGAAGTATAGAAGTAGGAAAACTGGCTGACTTCGCGATTTTAGATAGAAACCCCCTAGAGATACCAAAGGATGAGATTAAGCAAATCCAAGTAGTAGAAACTATTATTAGAGGCAAAACTGTCTACAAAATGCAAAGTTAAAACTTCCAGAAAATTCTCTAGCTAGTCGAGTTTTTCTTCTAGAAAGACCTATTTATTTATTCAAATATTCTTATTCCTCGCAGGAAGTATCATCCATTAACTATAATTTTATTAATGGACTCATCTACAAAAGATAATTATTTTTTTTCAGGGACAAATATATATAACACAAATAATAGTGCAAAAATTATATAAGACAACCCTGAGATTATATCAAATTCAGTCATTCTATTACCTCAAGCTAAAACAGAATTTGCAATAAATGTCCCGAAGATCGCCGTAGTTAAGAATACTATACTAAAAACCAATAAGCTAACCTTTACAAATTTTAATAATTCCACTTTCTAATCTTCTCATTTGTATTTTTTAAGGTACTATTATCTATAATAGCGAAGATATATAAA
>JAGXNP010000040.1 GCA_019894885.1 Promethearchaeota archaeon
TTGTAGAACTCCAGCAAAAAATATAAAATGAGTGTATCAAAATGGTTCAACAAGATAGTGAAAATCAAAAAGAAAATAAACTTAAAGTCGAAATTTATGTGCCCTTAAATGTGTGCGCTTGCCAATGGGAACAATTTATGAATCTCGTTTTTCAGGTAATTACACCTTATAATAACTATATATCATTCGATACAAAAAATTTAGATTCTGAAGAAGCAAGAAGATTGAATTTGCATGGTAATAGTGTAGTTATTGATGGAAAGGAAATCGTTAAGACATCATTTGATCTGAAGAAAAAGCTACCAGAAATATTGAAGACAAAAGGTTTGATTTAATTTGAGTAAAAAAGAAATCCCGGTAGAAAACATTGTTTTAATTCCATGCTCAGGTTCAGAATATCATGGTGAATTAGCACGACAAGGCGCAATACGATTGGTAGAGAAAAGTAAAATAGCTTCTATTAGCTCAATGACATGCTCCACTATTTTCCTTAAAAATGTACTATTAGAGAAACAACAATTAGTTGAAATTACTAAAAATCATCTCAAACATTCCTTTATTATTATTATTGATGGATGTAATACAGCCTGTGCAAGTGCAATATATAAACATCTTGAAATTGTACCAGATTTGATTATCTCAGTCCAAAATATCATCCCTAAGCAACATATGAATTTAAATGATCTAAATACTTTTAAAAATCTCCCTAAATTAAGCGAAATTAAAGAGGAGGATATAAGAAAGGTAAATGAGTTTGTTCTTCAAGAGCTAGCGAAGCAAGGCCTAAACATTGATAAATTCGATGAAAATTAATAAAAGATTAATTTTTTATTGTAATTCAATAATTACGTCTGGAATTAAACAAAAATAGATATTTTCCCTTAATCGTTGAATTTTAATAAAAATATAGATTTTTTTTAAATTGTAAATTACGTCCTTACTATGAAACACGGCTACTAAGCCGAAATATTATGAAAAGATTACTTTTTCAACTTTTTTTATATCGACCAATACTTAAAATTAATGATAATCATCAAGATTTACTCCAAATTTTATAAAGTGCTCTGTTGTCTCTAAAGCTCCAATAATAACAACTTTCTTTTTCTAAATATGAAGAAATCATTTCTTTTATAGGATATTAAAAATAAATAAAAAAAATTGTGAAGTAAAAAAATTATGTAAATTTTCTGAGGTATTTAATGATACCCTTTCCACTTTTCTTCAAGGTTGGGGTTTACAAGAGTATCCATTATATATTTAGCAAATTCTTCACCAGTTGCTCCATTATCTCGGCCAGTAATAATAATCTTCTTCTCGAGGGTTGCACAAATATCTAGTGCCATTTCAAGTTTGTTCGCCTTCTTAATAAATCCTATATGATTTAGAAGTAGTGCTACTGCTTTGATAATACTGGAAGGATCTGCATACTGTGCTCTACCTTCGTCCACCATTCTCGGAGCTGAACCGTGAATAGCTTCAAACATCGAATATTGTTTTCCAATATTTGCAGAACCTGCTGTACCAACTCCTCCTTGAATCTGAGCTGCTTCGTCTGTGATTATATCTCCATAAAGATTCGGCGCTACAAAAACTCTGAATTGGCTTTGCCTTGCGGGATCCACCAATTTAGCTGTCATAATGTCGATGTACCAATCGTCCCACTCAACTTCTGGATATTCTTTCGCGATTTCTCCTGCCATCGCAAGGAATCTTCCATCAGTCGCTTTAACTACATTTGCTTTTGTCACCACAGTTACTCTATTAATGTTATTCTTCCTAGCATAGTCAAACGCAAGTCGAATAATCCTATCTGCCCCTTGTTTTGTTATAACCTTGAAATCAATGGAAAGATCTTCGGAAATGTTGATTCCTTGAGATCCCAAAACGTACGCTCCTTCAGTGTTTTCTCTGAAAAACATCCAATCTATGTTCTTTTCCGGGACTTTTACTGGACGAACGTTAGCAAATAGATCTAACTCACGACGCATAGTTACATTCGCACTCTCAATGTTTGGCCACTTATCTCCCTTACGTGGAGTAGTAGTTGGACCCTTTAGCAGAACATGACAATTTTTTAATTCTACTAATACATCATCAGGTATTGCTTTCATTACTTTTGCTCTATTTTCAATAGTCAGACCTTCGATTACTCTAAGTTCAACATTTCCATTCTCAAATTCTTCTTTTAACAAGAATTCTAAAATGGATTGCGCATGTTTTGTAATATATGGGCCGATGCCATCTCCACCAACGATCCCAATAATAATTGGTTTTAAACTGGCATAATCTGTCCAGTCTCCCGCGCTTTTCATTCGTTCTACTCTCTCTAATTGCTCTTTTACTAATTTTTCAAAATGGTTTTTTGCGTCTTCAATTCTATTATCCATTTTTATTTTCCTGTTTTCTAATTGCAATTAAATTTTATTTTCTAATAACTTGAATTTCTAATCTTTTAAAAAATTTGTATTTTGCTAAGAACTAATTAATTTTCTCCCACAAATATCCCCTAATTGAATTAGGTAGACTATAAGCAATTATTAATGATAAAAGGTAAAAATTTTTTTTAATGACTATTCAGTAAATAGAATCTCATCCCAAGGTTGTCTGAATAATCCAGCTCTTTGACGTTTCTGATCGAACACATGTCCCATCATTCCAATCGACCTTCCAAGCACAAAAAGACCGTTCAATGCCTCGCTATGGATTACATCTTCTATTTCCTCTTTAGTGAAATCTAAGTTTTCGAGTAGGTCTAAAAATGTAATTCCTATGCATCCATCTACATTTAAGATAAGATTATTTCTTTTGGATGTAGTAAGTTTCTCAACTTCTAAAGCGTAATCAAGGTGAGGATGTTTTTCAAAGTTGTTAAGCACAAATTCCTTTAACAATTGAACCCGTACGTCAGGATTTTGAACAGACTTTATTCTGTGACCAATACCAGGTATATTAATTTGAACCACATCCTTCATATATCCCATAAACTCTAAAGGTGTCATTCCTTTTAGTAGGGCCTCCCTAAAGTACTTAGCTGCGTTTGATATTGCTCCACCGAATCTTGGGCCAATTGTGAGAATTCCTGATGCTAATGAGGACATCAAATCTTTCCCTGCACGTGCTGTAATAATCGCATTGTGAGCGCCTGAAACTGCTGGTCCATGGTCAGCCGTTAATTTAATAACCATTTCAATAAACTCCTGACCAAAATCTGGTAATTCTCTTTTAAACCATAAGAGACCGATTACATATCCGATAGATTTTTTATTTCTGATTATTGTGTCTAATCCAACTCCAGCAAATGTTGGAACATCTCCTCTGTCATCTGAAATGGTAACTACTACGTCAGTGGGTCTCCTAATTTTCCCTAATCTTACAGCCGTATTAAAATCTAATGGAACGGATGGAGGTTCAAAATCTTCAACCGGTTGTATCTTACCATCTTGTTTTAACTTATCAAATGTTTTTTTTATTTCTTTATCCAGATCTTCATATGAGTCTGGCACGATTGCACCAGCTTCTCTTAACGCTCGATTTTTAGCATCAGCAGTTTCTTTTGAGCTATCTGCCATTGCACCAGCGTGACCAAACTGTAATCCCTTTGGTAGAATCTTTGCTGCTGTCCCGGTAACCCATACAACGATTGGTTTTGTTATTTTTCCGTTTTTCAAAGCGTCTACTATTGCATATTCGTCTGTTCCACCAATCTCTCCTAACACTACTAACAATTTAATTTTAGGATTTACTTCGTATCGCATTAGATGATCGATTAATCTCGAACCAGGATATCTATCACCTCCGATAGCAATCCCTTCATATACTCCATCGGTTGTTTGACTTATCATAAAATTCATTTCGTTGCTCAAACCACCTGATTTTGAAACGAAGCCGACTGAGCCTGGGCGATATAATTTAGAAAGTATAATATTTTCTAAGGTTCCAGCAGTATTGCCAATTTTAAAAGCCCCGGCTACAATTCCTCCGACAGTAGCTGGACCGATAATATTCTTCTTCCTCTCTTCTGCGATTTTTATTAATACACGACTCTGTCTTTCAGGAATTCCTTCAGCTATGATAACTACTGTACGAATTGTATCAGATTCAAGAGCTTCTTTACTAGTTTGGAACGAAGATCTAAAGGAAGCAAAATTTATCATTACTTCAGCGTTAGGGTGTTTTTTCATTGCTAAATCAAGCGTTTTATAAATGGGTATTACAATTTCTTTATTCCCAAAAAAAACCTTATGATAACTAATTGCAGCAGTCTGAGTTGGTCTAATTATTGCTGCTACTGAATGCTTTTCTCTCTTGCTTACAAAATCAAAATCAAGCATTCTTTGGATAGGATTTCTTTGAAATCCATAGATTATTGCTTGAGTATTCCTATTAAAAAGTTCATAATCTTCCATTTTAAGCCCCTCCTGTTTCTTCTGCTTTTTTTATTAAATCAACAACCCTAGTCATATGGGTAAATCTATCATATACTTCTATCGGAATGCCGGTCTCTTTCCCTACTTGTTCCATAAGTTCGAGTCCTTGCTTTTCGTTGGGTCCACCTCTTCGCACATAAATTTTAACTTTGGCTTTTTTCAGTTTTTCAACTGAATTCTTGATAGCACTAACGATTCCAGTAAAGGTAGCTTTTACATCAGTAAAATTAGCAATTCCTCCTCCAATTATGAGATATTTTGATCTTCCCGCGGGATCAGGTTCTGTCATCAAATCTATAATAGTTTGAGCATATATTTCGGTGTGTTCTCTGGATGGGTTTCCAGAATATTCTCCATAATTTCCTAATTCATCTCCGTATCCTAAGTCAACTATCGTATCAGTATAGATAACTGAAGCACCTCCTCCAGCTACCATAGTCCAGACTCGACCAGATGGATTTAAAACCTTTAATTTCAGGGAAGCACCTGTTTTCTCATCTAATTCCCTTATGTATGCTTCTTTTTCAGACATTATTTGTCCAAAAGCAGCTGGAAATTCAATCGGGTTGCTAGGGTTTCCCCACGTATTCGCGTGAAGAAACATAGCGGTATCATCCAATCTAGCTTTAACATCTAAAGGTACTACTTTATCATCTTGAGTGATTGCGAAGGGATTAATTTCAAGAAAAGCAAAATCTTGATCAACAAATACTTGATAAAGTCCCTTAATGAACGGAATTAAAATATTTTTAGACTCTCCTAAATCTGGCATTTTACCCTCTAAATCGAATAAAGTAATATCAGTTCCTATAGGTATGGGTATGTGAATAACCTTATCCCAATTTTCTTCCACGAAAATACCCCCTTCAAAACTGAAATGGATGATATCACCGTCTCTTTCGGTTGTTATAGAAACATAATATTCTTTTTCGTGAGGAATAAAAGGTTCTACAAGTAAACGTTTCAATGCTCCCCTAACATTCCCAATTTCGCAGACTCTATCCAAATTATTATAACAGAAATCTTTCATTTCATCGCAATTTGCATCCAATAGGAGTAAATTTGCCTTACCCCTCTTTCCAAAAAGTTGATCAGGTTTGACGACAACTTTTTCTGTATTCATCCACGAATTATCTGAGACAGTTTTTTCTAAATCAGTCTCGCAATCAATTACCACTAATTTATTATGATAATTAAAATCTTGATAATATTTTGGTAATTCGCTCGCTATGAGCTTTTTAGCATCATACTCGTAAATATTTTTTTGAGCCAATTTTCTCCCTTTCTCTTATATTAATTTTAACATTATATCAAAGATTTATAATAAGTGTAAACTCAACTTTAATAAATATTTTACCTACATGATTATTATGGGATGTAATTCCCTCAGAATCACTCGTTAAGAAAAAAAAAACCCATGAAATATAGAACTCAATAAATCCTTTTCGAGCTTAGGATGAAAAATAATAAGTTAATAAGGGATAAAAACAAAATTCAATAAAAAAATTAAATTCATAATATCAATTTTCAGTGACAGCCTTAAAACCTAAAAACTGTGCAATTAATATAATTCGCAAAAAGAAGGAAATATATTATTCGCTATTTGCAGTCGTTTTTAGTTTTCTAATTTATTTTTTAATTGCTGCTTTAATTGATGTGGCAGATAGTCAACCAATCATTCCATTTTTTTTATTGGTTTTTGGAATATTATTAATTCGGTATAATCTAGACGCTTATTTTGCGTCGAGAGAGGAATTGAATTTTAATTTTATCTTATTATTATTTATTTTATTTGGTTTGTCGTTTACATTTATTCTCTGTGCTATTTTTGGTTTAGTGCTATTTCTATTCATCAGTTTTGCCTATATAATCACAATTATTATTAACTTTCTCGCATCCATCTTAATGTATTATATACTTAGGAAAGAAATTCAGAAATATTACCTAAAAAAGGATATGAAATTATACAATGAAAATTAGATCCGCATTTTCAAGGAGATATATAATTTTTGTCATTATAATAACTTTATTTTTAGTTGGCTCTAGAATTGTCTTTTATTACTTTCAAGATGAACTTTCTGGTTTTTTTTTTATGGAATTACTTATGAAAAATAGAGATTTAAATTTTAAAACCAATTATGATTTAATGTATAACGGGGTATTTCAATATTATGAGGAAAATCCTTTATTAGATGAGAAAGCAATATATCTTTACTTTTGGTATTTTATTTTTTATCCTTTTTACATATTACCATATGAAATATCATTATATTTATGGGATTTTCTAAGATTAACCTCAGCTATTTACGTATCCTTAAAAATAGTAAAAATTACATCAGATAATCGAGAATTACGCTTTTTCTTTCTTTTTTCTGCTATTGGGTATTTTACTGATATGTATTTGAATAATACGAATTGGTTAATTCAATTGTTATTAATAGAATCATTTTATCAATTCCAACGTGAAAAAAAAATGCTCTCAGGAATTATATTTTCTTTTGCAGTATTTAAAGTGACTTTGATTTTGTTTCCATTGATTTTAATAATTATTAAAAAATTAAAAGTGAAAAACTTAGCATATTTCATAACTCCTTTAATCCTTATTTGCATTCCTTATTTCATATTCCCCGAATATTTTATATCTATGGTTTCTAATTGGTTTGAAGTATCCGACACATCAACAGATCTCTCTCTAATTAATATCTTTTTAAAATTGTGGCGATTGATTCAACCTGCTCACTTATTGTATGTGAGTTTTATTACTCTTATCATTCTACTAAATATTAGTAATGAAAAAATTAAGGATAGGATTGCTTTAATTATTTATATATTTGTATCTATCTTTTGGATATTAATTTGGGTGTTTATTTTAGAATTTGCGTTATTTATTTAAATGAACACTGAAATTAATTAACTTTTTTTATCAAAATCATAATGGAAGATAAACCTACAAATGGAATGCTTAAATAATTTAATAGTGGAGTAAAACAAGCATATCCAAATAATTTAGTTAAGAATAAAGCGTTAAAAATGATTCCTGTAAATAAATTTAGAATTATAATGATACTGTAAATTGATTGGTATTTGTTAATTTTTATGGTTATGAACGCAGTTAATAATAGGATTAGAGATCTAAAGATTTCGAAAAACGGTAAAAGGATATATAATGGTAAATAGAATACTTGGCTTAAATTAATAAAGTTATTTATCCAAAGCATCAAAATTAAGTTAATAAACAAAAGAACAAATACAAAAATAATGTTAGCGTATACTAATTCCTTTAGAATTTTATAACTGTAATGTATTTTCACTTCCATTCCCACCTAATTATGTATTAGTTAATTTTTATTAGCTAATGAACTTCAGTTTTGTTAAAACTGCATTAATATACAATTAAGTATAAATACTTTCATAACGAAATATTAATATATTTTTTCTATGCAAATGAAATTCCAATATAAAAGATTACAATGTGATATTACATGTCTCAAGATAAGATAGTGTGTCCAAAATGTGGTAGGTTAGTAAGGAAGGATATAAAACACTGCCAGTTTTGCGGTACTTTATTAGAACCAGAACCTTCGACTCCATCAATGCCTTCACTAATCCCCTCTCAACCAAGTGGAAGTACAAAACCTCCTAAGATGAAAAAAAAATTTCCGTATCACACTTTGACCTTTTTCATTATTGTGGGAATACTAGATTTAATAGCCTCTTACTTGGTAATAAATGGAGTTCAATTACCAGTATCGGATTTTGGGCAATTATTTTTAATCTTCTTTTTTGTATTTACATTTGCTCTTGGTATAATCTGGCTTGCTGTTAAATATATCGAAGAGGAATGTGCAGGTGTAATAGTAGCGATAGTAGTATGTGTGATCGGTATTCCTTTATTGTTATTGTCTACATTCACAACTATCGCACCTTCAATAGGAGATGCCATAAATGAAGCAATCAGTGACGCATTTACAGAAATGTTTGCTGATGTCGAGATTCCTGGATTCGAACCATTATTATTCCTTGGTTTATTCGCAATGCTATCAATAATTATAATGTATCGATATCATTTAAAAACCAAGAAAAATTCATTATCCAATTAAATCAATCTTTTTTTTATTTTTCTATTAATCAACAACATAATATAGCATGAAACGAAACGATTGTTACCGAGATAGACCAATTTTATATTTAAATTACAAGACTTATAAATTTTTAAATCACCAGTTAGCCACTTTGTTCATTTTAAGTCCGATTTTATGCATTTCAATTTATTTCTTTCTTTGTCTCCGAATGAATTACGGGATCTATGAATTTACACCAATGTTTATCTCATTTCTTTTAAATCTATTATTTAATCTGAATGCACAAGTACTTATTTATCCCGAGCACAATATTTTTCCATCGATATTTATTCCAAAGTTTTTTTGCATTAACTATTTTAATTCAGTTTTGTTAAAAATGTATTAATATTTACTGACAAAAATGAAAGTATAAATACTTTCATAACGCAATAATAAATATATTCTTTCTTTGCAAATGAAATTCTAAATTAAAAGGCTATAATGTGATCTTAAATGTCTCAAGATGAGATTCGATGTATTAAATGTGATAATTTAGTGCAAAAAGATTTAACATATTGTATTCACTGTGGGACATTATTAAAACCCGCACCGACAAGTTCGCCGCCACCGAATCAACCGACATCATCCATACCACCCCCTACAACTCCAATTAAAGCTAAAACGAATGTCCCCTATAAGACTATTATATATTTTGCTGTAGTCGCATTAATAGATTTAATAGTCTCTTTTTTAGTTATGAATGGTTTTGCATTACCTACATCTTCATTTGGTCAGCTATATTTAATTTTCTTCTTTGTAGTAGCATTTTCTCTGGGTTTATTATGGTTAGCTGGGGCAAATACGAGTTCCCGCGGAGGGAGTGGCGGTGGATATGAAGGATGTGGATATATTATTGGAGCTATTGTAGGAATAGTTATAGGTATCCCAATTATTCTAGTCAGCATTTTCTCGACTATTGCAACTTCAATAGGAAATGCTATAAGTGAAGCTATAAATAACGCAATTAGTGACGCATTTACAGATATGTTTGCTGATGTCGAAATTCCTGGATTCGAACCATTGTTATTCCTTGGTTTGTTCGCAATGCTATCAATAATTATAATGTATCGATATCATTTAAAAACCAAGAAAAATTCCTTATCCAATTAAATCAATCTTTTTTTTATTATTTTATTAATCAAAAACATGAATATAAATAAGAATAGCACGAAACGAAACGAATATATCCAAAATAGACCAATTTTACAATTAAATAACAAAACATATAAATTTTCAAATAGCCAATTAGCTACTTTTTTCATTGTAAGTCCGATTTTATGCATCTCAATTTATTTATTTCTTGGTCTCCGAATGAATTATTGGATCTATGAATTTACATCAACATTTATCTCATTTCTTTTGAATCTATTATTTAATCTTAATTCACAAGTAATTATTTATCCCGAGCAGGATATTTTTCCATCGATATTTATTCCAAATCATCCATTTGATGGAATTTACGCTATTACTATTAATTGCATCGCAGGGCATATCTTTAGTTTCATTATTGGAATAATACTATTAGTTCCTTCCTCTAAAGTAGGTTCAAGTAAAAAGGAGTTTGTATGGAGGAAAATTAAGGTATTAGTTATTTCAACATCCGGTATTTTTCTATTAAACGTGTTTCGTATTATATTTTTATTATATTTCAATTTTAAAGGTATTCCATTTGAAATTATTCACGAATCTTTATTTTTTTTATCAGCTGTAATTGGAGCGTTATTTTTCGTTATCATACTTGAACATTGGCTTCCCGAATTATTTGTATCAATATATTATTTATATCGATTAATTTATTCTAAAGTTCAGTAACATCGAGATTTTCTAATGGAATCCATCCTATTTTTCCAATTTCATTTACAATCCTTGCCCATCCACTTTCTATTTCTTTTATTTTGACAAATTCTCCCTTTGATGCTGAGATCTCAAAAGAATTATAAGCACGGATGAACTGGAACTCTTCAGATGAATCCTTTACTGGAGTAACGAAGGCCTTAGGGACCCAACCAAAAATTCCATCCTTATTTTTACAATAAAGCCATCCTTCCCATTGAGTAGGTTTTTCTTTGCCATTGACAATTTCACCCTTTTCAGCCTGAAAAGGAATCAACACTTCTGAATGATGAGATTTAATCACTTTTACTTTATTTATCATCAAATCTTTTCACTTTTTCTTCAATATCTTCTCCCTTTAGAATTAACACATTCTTAACTAGTGGAATATCAAACGTGCTAAAAATTTCCTTACTCTCGTATTCGAGCAATCTTATGATAATAATCTCCTTTGAAGAAAATTTGGTTGAATCTCATAGAGAACAAGACTAAAAGTAGATTTAAATTTAAAATCGCTTAGTAATTAATAATACTTATTTTAATACTCTATAATTTGAATCAATACATTATTTTTTGCTTTTTGGGAGAATACCTTAATAAATAATAGAACGAATAAAATAATATCAAGAATGAACTCTGAATTAAAAGATGAAAACCTCAAATGATGATTTGAATCAGGGTCAACCTGAAGAACCAAGTCTTATTAAGATGGTAATGTTTTCAACTGGATATTTTTTGAATACTTATTTAATGATAGCTTTTAATAATTTTGTCTGGACTTTCTATGAAGGAGAGCTTGGTTTAATCAGTATAGTCTCTTTATGGCCAATTTATATGGCAATCGCAAATACCCTATACATAATATGGAGTATGTTGATTAACCCTGTTATAGGATATCTTACAGATAAACCCTTCAAATGGACCAAAAAGCGAGGGTTTCATACACCATGGATCATTATCGGAGCGATTCCTACAATTATTCTGTTTTTCTTCATATTTACACCTCCTCAAGTATCAGGGATTGAAAGTGTATTGCCTATTCTAATATATTATGTAATATTCGTATTTTTATACGATATGTCGTATTCCCTTCTTCAAACTCATTCTTTTGGAGCTTTTGCTGCACATTTTAGGGGAGATACAACGCGTAGAAAAGGAGGGATATTGACTCAAGTTTTTACCCTTATAGCAAATTTCTTAGCAATTACAATCTGGTCACTAGTAATTGATCCCGGGAATCCAACATCGTTCACAATCGCAGCGTTTATCAGCATTATTATACTTTTATGCTCACTTGCAGTATTTATACCTGGATCCAAGGAAACTAAAGTGATAAAAGAGAGATTTATCGTAGGGCATGACAACTCGGATAAAACTTCCTTTTTTAAAACTATGAAGATGGGTTTGAAACAAAAAAATTTCATGTTGGCTGTTTTCTCTTATCTTACATTCATGACTGCGTTTGGTCTTATGAGCATGAATGCCGTCAACTTTGTTGATGATGTTCTACAAGAGGGGCAATACATAAGAAGTATTGGTTCAATCTTAATGCTTTTATCTTCTTTTATAACAATGCCTATATGGGCTCGCTTAGCTAAAAGAATAGGGCATTCGAACACTTATGCAATTGGTTTAGCTTCCTACGGAGTAAGTCTATTATTAAACCTCTTTATTGTGAATGCGTTTCAGTTCTATTTAACAAGCATCCTAAACGGAGTATCAGGATCCTTGTTCTTGATTATGTTATCACCCGTTTTGGCTGATTGTTACGATGAAATCGCTGTGAAAACAAAAAAACATCACCAGACTACTTTGCTTGGAATTAGAAATTTTTTCGTTCGCACTTCTGTAATTATTCAGAGTTTTACTATAGCAATTATACACGCACTCACAATTTATGACCCATTAGATGTTTCGAATCAGTTTAATGCCTTAGTAGGTCTTCGGATAATTCAAGGATTAATTCCTTTCCTTTTTTGCAGTGTGGGTGCGTTAATCTTTTATAAATGGTTTGATCTGAAAGGCATCAAAAAACAAGAAGTTACTCATAAATTACGAGAATTGGGTTTATAATGGTTATCAAAAATGTATTTGAGAAAGTAATCCGATGGTAAAAATTATAGATGATATGAACTCATATCCGTTTTTTTATTTAAAACTATATCAGCAAATCAACAACAGAAAAAAATACTGTTATCACTATAATAATTATACCTATAATTAAAGCACTTAAATTATACGTTCTATATTTTTTCCTGTCGATACTCACGGTTTTGGTTGGAACCATTTTCTCTTTTCCATTGACAATTTCTTTTTCCTTACCTTTATTATTAATCGTATTTCTCCATTCGATGTTTGCTGCCGCAAATTTATCTTTGTGTCCCTTTAATGGGCCAATTTCGCATTTCATTATGATCCCACGATTATGTTTCTTATTTCGAATTATATTTGCTCCCGAAGTAAAGTTACCCCCTGAAAATGCTACTAATTTCCATAAATCCATTTTTTCTTTATCTTTATTTGTCACATTTTCCTTAACCTTCATTATCGGTTGACGAACATGAGAATGGTGACCAAATATTAAATCCCAATTTTTGTCTGGACAAGGATATATTTTTTTCTTGAACCATTTTCTGACTTTGATTTGAAATTTTGAATATTTTTGTGGAACACCAGTTAAGAGCGCTTCAGCATCTTTTCGGACTCTAGTCCTTACATATTTTTCGTTTTCGAAACCCCAATGAGGAAAGAGGATGTTAAACTTTTTTGGACAATGATACGAGTTTACTCCGTTATGATTATAATTTGAAATACAATCCCAATTTTTTTGATTACTCCATTCTGTGGCAGTAGATATATTTATAGGTATATTTTTGACGAAGACATTTGGAACATCATTACGACCAAATACATCTAACCTAGGATCCGCTTGTATTTGGTTTAATGAAGTATGAAAATCTGCATTACTAAAATCTATGCTGTGATTATTGCTTAAGCACAATAACCATTTTGTGTCCTTTGTTAATAATGTTTTTAATTGAGTGAGAATTGGAGGGTCTTCATGTCTTTGCTTTGGAACATGACCTTTTTTTAAGGATACTATTCCTTCAAGATTACCAATGATAATATTAACCCCTTGAAAAAAATCTATTACTTTTTGTTCAAATTTCAACTTAAAATCATTCATCTTCATGATATCTCCAACAAACCCTATTTTGAACCTGGGTTCCGTTATCGTATTTAAAGGAATCTTAAACAACCTATCTTCATCTTGAGTCCTATCATCATACCTAACCTTAATTTCACCAATTGGTATCTTATATTTTCTAGCTCTTATACATTCTCTTATAACACTCAATATGGAAAAACCTGCAACACTTCCCAAAATATAAACCATAGAATCCATAATCGGATTTTCAAAAAGCCGTAAAATAAGAATAATTGCAATCATTAATACAGCTATTCCCGGTAATGTTAAATGTTTAATACCCCAATATATTGTTTCCTCCAAATCATAAGGAGTGAACCCCCACCAATGAGTTTTAGTATTATTATTGCAGGGTTTGGCTAGATGTGATGTTGTTGTATAATAATCATCTAAAATTTCATCATCTACAGTTGTTAGGACCATTCTATCATCTCATATTGATTTTTTGTTGATTAACATTGGATATTATTTTATACAACCATCTTGCTTATATATCTTACTTTTTTGTATAAAAACCCTAACGGATTTACTATCCTAATTGACATGAAAAGAAAGCAGAAATGGGCATTATCGTCGGGACTATGATTCTCGTGATGACAAGAATTTTCTTAGCCATTCAATGATATATCGCGTAAAAGATGGCTTAGAATTGAAAACTAAACCGGTTGTATTAGGTATATTTGAAGTAAAAGAAAGGAATTACTAAAAAGTACATGATTAGATGTATAGAAATTTCAGAATTTTTAATATTAAGCACTATCTTGTGCTTTGGATGAATAATCGTTCTTTATTCTGCTCTTTTTCCCATTTCTTGCGCTCAGAGCGAAGTTTGAAAAGATCAATATCTTTATAGATTAAATCTTCCTCTTTTGCAGGAATAATTCGTTCAGTCCGGTCTTTTTCCGGAGTATAAATAAATGATTCTCCAAATTCCCCAATATTAGCGAAAAATGAATAAGCATAAATGGATCTGCGTGCATCAAAATGGGCTGCTTTAAAATCGGCTGTTACTGGTGTAAAAGCGGGATTAAGAATTATATCTATAGGAGGTTCGAAATTTTTTAATTCTACTCTTAAATCCATATCAAGAAAGTCTCGACAAATAGCGATTGCTATTCTACCATATTCGGTATTACAAATAATTGTTTTCCGTGGCATACTGCTAACATTTATTCCTTCTTTAAAGTGCTTTCCAGCTCCGGTACTAATGACTGCTGGAATATGCTTCTCTTGTTCCCAAAGAATACCCTCTGGTCCAAAAACCTTACAAATATTTCGTTTTGTTTCTTGATCATGAAAAGAGCCTGGAACTATGTACATCTCGTATAATTTGGTTAAATCTGCAATCTCTTCCAGAAATTCTCCATAGTTCAGATCAATTGCCATTTCTGGAAAGAGTAAAAGATTCACCCCTTCATCATTAGCCTTTTCGATCATATTTTTAACTTTTGATTTAATTGCTTCAACCTTATTCTCTCGAAGGTTTAGAAGTCCTGAAGTTTTCATCTCGTAGAATTCATCAATTATATTACCCGTCTTTGATATTCCTATTTGAGCAATGCCTACCCTACATTCTCTCTTTTGAACTTTAGGATATTCCTTAAACAAATCTCTATAGACAAGTTCATATTTCTTTCTTCCCATTCTCTCGATTGCAACTCGTCTTTCTTCTTCGGTGAACTGACGTGCTTCCCCTAATCTGGGAGATTGGCTGCTTTCAATAGGACAAGAAGGAGCAATTATACCTATAGTACTTCGGGAGATTGAAGGTTCTTTTATAGTATTCAAAGCGGAAAAGAGAATTGATTCTTCCTTCTCTACTCTATTTAATCGATCTTGAACTTCCTTCTCCTTATCTTTATAACCTGCCTTACCAAATAATTCTACAGCAGACTTTAAATATCGTGCTCCTATTCCTAATAGTTTTCCTTTTTCTTTAAGATCTGTTTCTTCATCAGCTTTGATTAGGTGCCATGCTGCATCAAAATATATGGATGTTGCTTGAGCCCAATCAGCTCCACTCTCAAAACCACCCTTTTCATAAGAATTAGCTGCTTTACTAAGCGTTATCTTAACTTTCGGGTATAAATCTTTTTTAATGTTCATTTCAATGGATTCATCAAATTTACAGCCATATTCAAGCGCTTGACAAAAAGTTGAATTCCCAGAAGCTAGTAATTTTAACTTTGTATCTGTGAAAAGATCACTGGCTTTAGCAAACAACGTTGCTGCTTCGGAAAATCTGTAAGGATCTTCATATTTTTCAGCAAGTTCCATATTTTCCCAAGCTCTGCACAGATAATAAACAGCTTCTAATTCCTCTCGTTCTCGTTTGATCTTAAATAAAATACATATATCTCTGAATTGAGAAGATGCAAGAGCAAATCTTTCTGCAGCTGCAATATGTTCACCTTGTTTTCCTAAAATCCTTGCTTCTTCAAGGTTTATTCTCGCGTTACAGTGATTCATCCTTACTTGAGCTATTTTTTCAAATTTTTTTATTCTCTCTTTTTCAAATTTTTCTCGTGATCGCTCATGAGATTTTTCTAATATTCCTATTGCTTTCTCAAAGATTTTAGCTGTGTTTTTAAAGCTTTCTATAGCTTCTTTATGCTTTTCTTGCTTACTGAGTTGTTCTGCTTCTTCCAATGATATCCAACCAGAATAATAGAATGCTTCATAACCGTAACTTGACAATTCTATTAAAACATCATAAGCTTTTTTATAAAATTCTTTGGCTTGTATATGATTTTCTCGTATATGAAACGATTTAGCTTCTTCAATAAAATTCCAAGCTTTTACATAATTAAATTTCTCAATAATTCTATTCTTTAGAAGTTTATATTTTATCATTTTTAGCGACTTACTATATGCTTCCTGAGCTTTCTTATAACTTTCTGCCGAATGTATAAAGTTACCCAATCGATCTTCTATACGAGCTATGTATTGACAACTAGCAGCTTCATAAGAATAATATCTTCTATCAGCACTTTCCTTAATTGTATGGAGGAGAATCTCCCGTGCTTGATTTAAGATAGCATTATCTCCGGCTGTAATAGCTAATTCCTCATATAGTAATCCAAGTCTCATTTGCTCCGTAAGAGCGCCAGAGCGAGACAATATACCATATTCAATGGATTTTTTTTGGGCATCTATAGCATTTGTGAGTTGTGTGATCCTGTCCTCTTTATTTTTAGCAATGTCAGCAAGAGTTTTATAAGCTTTATAGAGAGAAGTATAACCACCCGCTTGAGGAAATCCTCCTTCATATTTTAAACCAAATTTTTCGGCTTGTTTTGCATATTGAAGCATTATTTGGGCATTTTTTTCTTGTTCTCTTTTTGATTCAGCGAGAATAGTAAGTTGAGAGTAAGCTAATATCAAACCTTGGTATAACCATGCAGTTATATTGGGGGAATGTCTTGGTCCATTCATTGCCTTGATTGCGTGTTTGATCCCTTTTTCAGCGTAAGTTTTACTTTGGGCAGTAGTGAAAAAACTCCTCTGAGAAGAATTAGTATAGTAGAGCGCAGGTAAAACGTTTGCCACAGTGCGAATAGGGTTATAGGACAAAATATAGATCTTCCCACATTCCAAACAGTCTTCGATGTCAGTAAGAATTCTTTTTTGTAGATAATTAACTCTACCGCTATAGAGTGCAAAATAATCTATCAAAAAAAGGCATCCAATTATACTTTTTTTATTTTTGGTTTTTCTGGTAAAAAGTAAAGCTTTTTCTAATAATTCTATTCCTTTAACAAGATATCTCTCTTGTTCTCTTTCATCTTCAACGAATTGATATCCAAAAAAGCAATAGAAACTTCCTGCTGCTGAGAAAACTAGATTGAGAGCATAGGGATCATCACAATTATCAACAAACTCCATACTTTTTTCACATTTCGATAGGTAATTCTCTGCATATTCCCTCCAATACTCATTTTCCTTAAAATTTGTAATTGATAATTCATTTAAACTAATCAATGCTTCCGAATTAAATGATTCGGACAAAATTTGAATATTTCCAATCTTTCTTGAGATCTCCCAAGCCTTTTTAGCAAACTCTCTTCCTTGTTGACTAAGTTGTTTTTGCTCTACTCGATCGATGTCACAGCCCGTGAGTAAATTTATAGAATCCGCTGCCCTAGTTAATGTTCTCGCAATACTTTCTTGATCATCCTCTAAAGAAAAAATAATACTTGATTCATTAAAAAGTTTATAAGCTTGGCGGTATGAACTTTGACCCTCCGTATCAGAAGTTGCGAGAAATCCACTTAAACAAGAGATTTCTGCTTCACATTCTAATTCAACAGCTTTATTTCCAAGTTGTTTAAAGAGCTTTTTTGCCTCTTTATAGGCTTTAATAGCATACTTGATTTGTTTCAAGTATTCCTCAGCAGTTTCAACTGTATCAGCAGCTCCGTAGTGAGAATCTCCAAGATTTTTATAATTATCTGCAGCTTTATCTATAAGATTTTCATCTAAATAAAAGTTGACAGCTTTTTCATATAAAACTGCCGCTTCAATCCAATTGTAATTTCTTTCCTCTTCTCTTGCTTTCTCTAATAAGGTCTCTTTATTATGTTCTAAAGTCATTTAGGATCACTAATTTGATAATTCTTGTTTTATTTCGACCTTAACTGTTTAAAATTAATTACTTTGAATGATTAATAAACATTCAGTTCAGTTTATAATGTTTTACTATTTCATAGAAAATTAATTTCTCTCAAATTCAAAATGTTTTAATGATGTCTAGATTGCTACATCTAGTTTGAATGGAAAGGGAGAAATAATTAACCAATCAACAATCATTATCTAAAAATATGTAGAAATCCAACATGTTTTTATTTACCTAGGCTTTATTTTTCTCAATATTGGGTTTTTATGCAGTGATGTAAAAGATGGTTATAAGTGATAATACTAACCTAACAATCAAATTAAAAGATGGAAGAAAGCTTGGTTACATTGATTTAGGCAACAAGGATGGAAAACCTTTGTTTCATTTTCACGGATTTCCAGGATCTCGCCTTGAGGCAACGCTTCTAGCTGATAGAGCAATAATAAAAAAGATCCGAGTTATTAGTATAGATAGACCGGGAATGGGGCTTTCAGATTTTAAAAAAAATCGCACGCTCTTAGATTGGCCAGATGATGTTGTTGAATTAGCTGATGCTTTAGGGATAGATAAATTTGCAATTGAAGGAATATCAGGGGGAGGTCCATATGCTTTAGCCTGTGCTTATAAAATTCCTGAGCGATTAAAATCTTGTGGGATAATAAGTGGTTTAGCTTCAAAAGATCTTGAAATTGAAAAAAAATTTAAATTATTCTCTATTATTGGAATTTTTCCTTGGTTATTAAAGTTGATGATGTGGTTTCAATCTCGTAGTATGAATGATTTAGAAAAAGCAGAAAAAAAAATGAAAAAAAGTTCTAAAAAATTTCCAGAAGCTGATAGAATAATATTTGATGATCCTCAAATTCTATCTTTATTTATTAAGGAAAGTGCTGAAGCTTTTCGCCAAGGTAGTAAAGGAGCATCTTATGAAGGAAAAATTTACGCAAGATCTTGGGGTTTTAACCTTGAAGATATATCTCCAAAACTTAAAGTGTATATATGGCATGGAGACGCCGATGTGAATGTACCTGTAGCTATGGGTCGTGGGATGTGTAAGTTAATTCCTAATTGTGAAGGGAAATTTTATCCAGGCGAAGGACACTATTCTACGATTTTTAAATATTTTGAAGACATAATCAGCACTCTCATTTCCTAAATGAAAAGAGAGCTTTTTTACCTTTTTCAATTTTGTAAAAGAATTGACACTAAATATCTATTGAAAATAGTTTATCAAGTGTAGTTTTAAGTCCTATTTGCTTTGCTTTATTATTTAAAAAGGTAATATCAACCGTTTCTTTATTGGCATGAAATAATGTCAAAAAATCAACGGCATCTTGATATTCTAGCAATTCAGAATTGGGTATATCATCAATTAAACCCATATATATTAATTTACCAATTAAAACATATTCTAAAGGTGCAATAAATAAATCTTTTCCTAGAATTTTTTCTTTTTTAGCGTGACTTAATACTTCATGTTCCCGCTTCTTATCAGCAACTTTTATATCTAACCTTAAAAAACTATTTTTGTCAAATATAGAGAAATTAATCTTTTCTTGATAAGCTATTTTAAATTGATCATCCAATACATCAAATTCATAAACTTTAAGTAATCCTAAAAATTGAGAAATTTTTGAGTAGTCATCTTCGATAATGATATCGATGTCTTGAGTAGCTCTTACATGACCATAATGGATTACGGCAATTGCTCCTACTATAACATATTTAAGCTTTGTGGCTTTGAAGATAATTTCTAAACGAGATAAAATATTATCTATTTCAGCCAAGATGATTATACCTCTTTTTAATCTTTTTAAGTTTCTCTTTAAAAGAAATATTATTTCTAATTCGTTGTTGAATTTCTTCTTCAGTTAGATCGACATTCCTAGTAGAAATTCCATCTCTCATTAATTCAAAAGTACTGTGAATAAATTTATCTGCTATTTCAAGATTATCGACATTTTTCTCTATAAGTCTCCTTGCAGCTTCTATCTCTTTTTGAACTTTTTGTTTTCTTAGTAGGAATAGATAATTCCTAGAAATTAATTCCTTTTCGTTGTTAGTAGAATCAGAATCCATTTTTTTTGATTCTCTTTTTATTTGAAAGCCTTTTCTTATTGATAAATTATAATTTCTCTAAATATAATGATCATAAATTCATATAAATCCATTTGGAAAATCATTCATTCTTGAGACTGCCTAAATAATGAAATTATAATATAATAGTATAAACTTTTTTTAATTATCTTATCCATTTTACATTATTAAAAAGGAAAATAATAAGGGAATTAAATGAGTTTTAGAACAGAAAAAGATGTTCTAGGGGAATTAGAAGTTCCAAGTAATGTTCATTGGGGGATAAATACTCAAAGAGCAATCCAAAATTTTCAAATAAGTGGAAAAAAGTTTCCAATAATATTTATTACCTCGTTAGCACAGGTTAAAAAAGCGTGTTTGTTAGCAAATATAGAATTAGGATTAATTGATAAAGAAATAGGAGATGCTATCCTCCAAGCAGTTAACGAAATATTGAACGAAAATAAGCTTTTAGATCAATTTCCAATTGATATCTATCAGACTGGAAGTGGGACTCAAACAAATATGAACATGAACGAGGTATTAGCTAATAGAGCCTCTCAAATCTTAGGATTTCCTATGGGCAAAAAACATCCAGTCCATCCTAATGATCATGTAAATAAAAGCCAATCTTCTAACGATGTCATCCCAAGTACGATGCACATATCAACTGTGCATATGATCCAAAAATTAATGCCAGTATTAAACAGTTTAAAAGAAGTTCTTATTACCAAAATTGAAGAATTCGAAGATATTGTCAAAGTAGGAAGAACTCATTTACAAGATGCTGTCCCAATACCATTATCTTTAGAGTTTAAAGTCTACAAAAAACAGATTGAAATGAATATTGAGCGATTAAATAAAGTATTGGATGAGTTATCCTACATTCCAATAGGTGGTACTGCATTAGGAACTGGATTAAATGCTCATAAAGATTTTGACAAACTGACCGTATCCCATCTCTCAAAAATAACTTCGCTATCCTTTAAACTCAATCCATTAAAAGCAGAAGGAATATCCTCACATAATACTATAGCTTACGCTAGCAGTATTTTAAGACTATTAGCATTATCGCTTTTAAAAATGGCAAACGATATACGATGGATGGGTAGTGGTCCAAGAGCGGGTCTTTCAGAATTAATTCTACCGCAAAATGAACCGGGATCGTCTATAATGCCTGGGAAAATTAATCCAACTCAATCTGAAGCTTTAATTCAAGTTTGTCTTCAAGTGATTGGAAATGATTCTATCGTTACAAGTGGAGAAATGTATGGAAGCATTTTGGATTTAAATATGAGTAAACCGTTAATGATCGTAAATGTTCTTGATTCAATTGACATTTTAATTGGTGGAATTAATTCTTTTATCAACAACTGTTTAGTAGACATAAAAGCAAATATGGAGCATATCAATTCGAACTTAGAGCAAATGTTAATGGTTGTTACTAACCTAACACCGATAATAGGCTACGATAAATGTTCTGAAATTGCCCAACGGGCTTATAAAGAAGGTAAAACATGTAAAGTAGTAATTAAAGAGATGGGTTTAAAAATTGACGATTTGGACGAACTTTTAGACCCTAAAAATATGGTATAGGAGAATAAAGAGGTGAAAGTATGACATTAGAAGAAATGACTTTAACTGAGGTTCGAGAGAATAAAAACATAATCCATTAAATCGTATTTAATTTTAAGTCTAAATAGAAAAATGTTCGGTTCTTCTAATAATCTCTTCCTGTAAATCTTTTCCGAGGTTTACATAATAATCGCTATAACCAGCAACACGCACAATTAGATTACGATATTGTACTGGATCCTTTTGCG
>JAGXNP010000041.1 GCA_019894885.1 Promethearchaeota archaeon
GGATTAGGATATAATCTATTTGATTATCCATTAGATCAAAGCATGCGAATTGAAGAATTAGGAACGGGTCATCCATTTCACATTTCTGCAGTCGTTATAGATAGTTTTTACAGTGGTTTTGCGGGATATGTAGATTTAGGTGTTATGCAAGGAGATCTGAATTTTAGCTCGAATGATATTAATCTTCTCTTACTTAAGGTACAATCTAGTGAGTATAGTGATGTAATTGGAGATATTGAGTTGATTATTCAAGGGAATCTAGGAGAAAACTTTAGTTTTGTCAATTTAAATCAAACTTTTGAGAACAATTATTCTTATCTTGAACTCCTAACTTTATATCCTTCACTCATCATTATTATGATGGCAATAATCTCGATTTTGGCGCTGTATAATTATCAAAAAGGGAATATTATAGAAAAAGCTAAAGATTTTCTGATTATGAGAGCTGTTGGGTCCAAATATAAATCCATTAAGAAAATTCTCTTTTTAGAAGCGTTTTACATGATCATCCCGTCCTTGCTCCTAAGTATGGGAATTGGAATGATAATTAACTCTTTAATATTATTCGAACGCGTTTATATACCCAACATATCGTTACCAATTATTATCATAGGGTTATTATTTATAGCTTTCTTATCTTTTAATTATATAAGTTTATTTCCGATTCTTTCAAAGATAAAAAAATTTTCGATCAAAGATTTCGATATTTGGTAAAAGTAATTTTGTTGTCAGAAAGAAAAATATTAAAAAAGTGAAATAGATGAAATATATAAGAACTTATTTTTTCTAATCAATCGGTAAGATACGGTAATGACGGATAAAGAGAAACTATTGAAGAAAAATCAAGATTTACAATATGAATTAGATAAAAAGGAACTTCAAATTCATAGACTCTTAGACAAAATTGACGGTCACGAAGTAGAGATCATGAAATACGAGGAAATGTTCGATGAGAAAGCTCCGAAGAAAACAATGAAGAATGCTCAGCAAGAAAAACTAAATATTGAAATAGTCGCAAAAGATCGAGAAATTCGCGAATTGAAGGATCGAATGGGCTTTTTAAGAAAAGAAAAAATTGAAATACAAAAGAAATTTGAGCTTGAGTTAAAAAAGAATAGTAATACTTCTGTTATTAGTGTGGAAGAACTTAGAGAGAAAACGAAAGCACCTTTAAATGTATTACTGCAGGAGTTGCAGGATAAAATCAACAAACAAGAATCGATAATTAGAAGGTTAAAAAGGAAAGATATCGGAAGCGACGAACATAACGAAATTTTAAAAGGAAAAAATTTAGAAATTGAAACGCTCACCGATCAAATTTCTGAACTTAATATTAACGTAGGTAAAACCACTCCTGATATTGAATTACGTGATAAACCTCCAAGCAGCAACATCTCGAAAAATCTCTTAGAAGAACTCCAAAATAACCTAAATAAAGTAAAAAGACGGAATGACGAGTTAAAAAAGAAATTAGAAAAATACGAAAATATAGATAAAAGCAAAAAGGGATCGGAAGAGAATGGTCATATACTCGAATTGCAAAATAAAATTTCTCAATTAACTAGCGAGTTAGAGTATAAGAATAAAATAATTGAAGAAAATATCACATCAAGCATACACCGAGAGAAGCAATCGGATACAGACTCGTTATATACCGTTGTAGAAGAATTAAAAAGCAAGTTAAGTAAAGCTAAATCACAAATAGCATCGCTTCAACACCAATTTGTCGAGAATCAAGCTCAAATGCCTAGTTCTGAAAATCTTTCTCTAGGTGAGACTGAAGGAAAATTAAAAATTCAAAGAGAGATGGCGAGTTTTCTGCAACACCAATTAGCAGACGCAAACTACGCACTAAAAACAAAAGAGGAAGAAATAACAACAATAAAAACTGAGGCTATAAGGATTAAAAGAAAATACGAAGAATTAGAAAACCTTATAAAATCAAAAGATCAAAAAACAAATGAATTAAGTGCTGATATAGAGGCGCTTAAAATGCAAATCCATACTCAAGATGCTACATCGCAAGCAATCCATCCTGATGTAATTTTACGACTCAAAGAACTCCAGAGTTTAGTAGACGATCTTAACAAGCAAAATATACAGCAAAGGTTAGAAATCTCTCAATTAAGAAAGAGCAAGTAATAAATATGGAACTAAATGAAACTTTATGGAACTAATCATCTTAGGTTCTTCAGCAGCAATTCCTGTTCGCGAAAGAAACCTTCCTTCAACTGCTCTTAAGTATAAAAACGAACTCCTTCTATTTGATTGTGGAGAAGACATCCAAAGAAATCTGATTGAAGCTGGTTTAAAGTTAAATAGACCTTTAAAAATATTAATTTCACACTTTCATGGAGACCATGTGATCGGGCTTCCTGGAATTTTGTTTAGGTTCGGTCTCATTGATAGAACTGCTCCTGTTACGATTTTTGGACCGAGAAACCTATTCCTCTATTTATTTATGCATAGAAAAATACTCGGACTCAAAGCAAATTACCCCATTAGTATCGTAGAAATTGATAATGATAAGAATAAGTTAATAGTGTTCGAGAACTTGGACTCCGAAATACCTAGTGAAGAAAAATTCTTAGAAGATAATGTGATTTTTGAAAACGATAAATACACTCTTAAATATACTTTAGTTGAGCATTCAGTTTTAACTTTCGCATATTCATTCATTGAAAAACCACGAAGTGGCAAGTTTAATCCAGAAAAAGCTAAAGAACTTGGAATTCCTGAAAGTAGTCTCTGGAAAAAGCTACAAGAGGCGGAGATCATAGAATACGAAGGGAAAAAAATTGATCCAATAAAAGAACACATTGTAGGTCCAAAACGACCAGGTCGTAAAGTGACATATTCTGGAGACACGATTCCCTGCGAAAACTTAATTGAATTAGGAAGAAATTCAGATATTTTAATTCATGAGGCGACATTCGCAAAGGAACTATCTGATATTGCCCTCGAAAAAAAGCATTCTACTTCCGTTGATGCTGCTACTGATGCGAAAAAAATGGGAGCAACGCAATTAATTTTAACTCATATATCGTCAAGATATCAAGAAGACGCTATAAAATTACTAGAAGAAGCTAAGGAAATTTTTCCTAATACATTACTTGCTGAAGATTTGATGAGAGTTGAATTAAAATAAGATTTTTAAGTAAGAGAAGATAAAAAAAGTTTAATTTAAGCCTCCCGCTATATGGGGTAAAATGGTAATGGACGAGTCCTTGTTGATAACTGTATCTTCATTAGCCTTTTTTCCATCAACAAGGATACCAAAATATTTCCCTTCTAGATTTAGCTCTTTGAGTAAATCGCTAACTAGCATTTTCCGTTCAGGAGTAATTGTTTCAATAATTCCGGTCTCTAAAAGATCAGCTATTTGTCGAATAATAACAACCCTTTTGATTATGTTTCTAGTATAAGTAAAACCTTCTACCTATTTAAAATTAATTCAAGAAATAAATAACTATTAAGAATTTATACGGTACAATTTTATAACACCAAAACTATCTCAATTTGGTGTTTATGTCAAAAAAATTAGTTTTTGTCAATAAAGAATTTAGATTTTTGTATTATACTAATAAAAACCATTATTTTTATGTGTCTTTTAATTTCATTGCATAAATTTGACTATTATTTAAAGGGTTGATCTCAGATTCTTCAAGAGGATTCTTTTAGCGATTATGGCGATTATCTTGAGAAAGTTAGAGATTTATTAATGGAAATTAATTCTCTTGAAGTTGAAAAAGAAAAGCCCGATCAAATTCAAAAAATTGTTAATCAATCTATTATAACAGCTAATGATATCTCTGAGTCTGGAGAATTTTTTGAAGCTGGGGAATTTCTTATCTCAATAGCGGAATTATTAGAAGGATTTGTTTCTTTTCATTCTGTTAAGTTATATAAGCTAACCATCAAATACTGGAATAATGAATTAAACTCTTTTAAATTGCAAGGGAAACTTCATGAGGTAGCTGAGATTTTCTTACGAATTGCAGCTCTTTATGAAAAACTAGATGAACCTAAATCTTATAGAAAGAATATCTTAGGAAGTATAGATTATCTAAAGCGAGAGAGTAAAATACTAAAAGAATTTAACGAAACCAGAAAACTCGCTCAAAATTTTGAAAACATCGCGGGACTCTTTCTAAAATTGATGGATTATAAAAACACAATAAAGTTTTATCTTAATGTCATTAAAATCGCAAAAGAATACTATTATTTTGACTTGCTTTCGTATTCATATAAGCAAATATCAGATTGTTATCAAGAACTAGATGAGATTGAAAAATCCAACAGTATAGTCTATGATGGTATCGAGTTTTTCTCCACACTTTTTCAATTTTTTGAAGATAAAAACGATAATCTTGCGATATCTCAGATAGCTCAAGTTTTAAAATCTCTCTACCACCTTATCGATGATGAAGAACAATTTATTATCTACTCTAAAAAGGAAGCTGGTGCTTATATAAATTTAGCGGAAAGATTAGAAAAATGCGAAGAAAACTACTATAAAATTGCTCGATACTATCGTGGCGCTGCATTGTGCTACCAAGAGATTAATAATAATCTTATAGAATCTGCTTCTTGTTTTGTGTTAGCAGGAAATTATTCTGAAGGGATTGATGATTTTAATGAAGCCGCCATAAATTTCTTCAACGCTGCTGTAACATTTAAAGAATTAAACAATTTTGAAATGACCTACAAGCATTATGTTAAAGCAGGAGATAACTATTGGAAAGTAAAGAATGTAAATGATTCAACTGAGAGCTACTTAAATGCTTACGATATTGCTGTTGAAGGAGGCTTAGAATATAATAAGTTTGGCATTTTCAATCAAATAATTAGAGGTTTAAACATTGTAGCAAAAGAAGGATTAAAAAACAAACAATTCTACACAGCAGCTACCTTAATTATGGAGAGCATCAAATTTTATCAACAATTGGATACAGCGAAAGAATTTCTCGTTAATGAAATGGTGAAAAATGTCTACAGATACTATTATAAAGCTGCCAATTTAAAAAAAATTGGCAATTCCCATATCGTCCAATCTTATGTAATGGCTGCAATTTCATCTATTCTCAACGGAAATATCAATAAAGCACTCAAAATAATTTCTGAAATCGAGATAACAGGAAGTACGGTGAATAAATACAAAGAATTAGTGCAAATTATAATCGATTGGGTTTCTGATGGGAGAGCTGTTGAATTTGAAAGCTTCCCATACGATATTCAAAGAATAATAACAGGTTCCGAAGAAATTGACTATCTGTTAAGACTCTTTAAAGGATATAGATTATAATACCCAAAAGTTTACGCTTTTCTATAGAACTAGAAACAATATAAATAAATAGATCATTGTTTATTGTATTTATAAGATCATAATATCATACTATCGTTTATTAGTATGGTATAGAATGAATTTTTGGGATAAAAAACTTACAAATTCAAATATTTTTTAGGTTTTTAAAATGAGAAAGCAATTAAAAGCAATACTAATCATTATTCCGCTATTAATCGCTGTGGCTATTACTCTTACTATTGTACTACCGTATTTTAAGCCACCACCCACAACAAGCAGTTTAGGAGTTGTTAGGATTTATGTTAATAATACCATAGCTGGAAGTATTTCAAATGAAATAGATCAATATGAACAAGATGTGATAAGTCAAGGCTACACCGTAGAAATTATTAACTGGTCGAATACTGATGTGACGGTTCTGAGAAACAATTTAATAAATGCGAGCAATCAGCCTGCAGGGTTAGAAGGGGCAGTTTTGATTGGAGATCTTCCTGCTGCGTTCTTACAATATTATGATATCCCTTGGAGTAAAAATAGAACTTATCCTTGTGACTTGTTTCTGACTGACTTAGATGGACAATGGGTTGATAATGATCCCACCGATGGTTTATTCGACGCTCATAATAACGGGACAGGTGATCTCTATCCCGAAATATGGATTGGTCGAATCTGTCCAGAATCCTTAAACAATATTGATCATCTAACAGCTTATCAAGACTATTTCGCTCGAAACCACGCTTATAGAACTGGACAACTCACTCGTCCTCATTCACAGTTAGTTTATATAGATGACGACTGGTCAGCTTGGACAAGTGAGTGGCTTGGAGATATGACCGCTTATTCAAATATTACAAGCATTAGTCTTCCTACTACGACAACAACAGCTGCAGATTACAAAAACAGGTTGACTCAAGTCTATGAATTTATTCATGTGTTCGTCCATTCATGGCCCTTCGAGCATTTGTTTGGTCCAGGCGGATCTGGTGAAGGAAAAGTAAATTATACTGATATTTTAAACATTGATACAAAAGCCCTCTTTTATAATCTATTTGCGTGTTCAGCTGCAAACTTTAGTTACACAAACAACCTAGCAAATCAATACCTTTTTTCAAATAACACTCTTGCAGTAGTTGGCTCATCGAAAGAAGGTGGTATGACGATGAGTAGTTATTTTTACACTCCATTAAACCAAAGTAAAACATTTGGTGAAGCAATGAGGTTATGGTATTGGAATCCTTTACATGGTCCTAGCGATCCAGACTCAATTGGTATGACCCTATTAGGAGATCCCTTGCTAACGATTTATTAGTTTATGCTAAATTAATATATTTTTTTCTTTCTATTATTTATATAAACCTTCATTAATTTTTTAGAAAGGATTAGAGTTTATGAATGAACACATCAAGGATCATAAAATTCTATTAAGTTTCGATTTAGATAACACCCTAATTAATAACAGAGAGGGAATCGTCAATTCCTTTAATTACGCTCTTAAAAAATATAAACTTCCCACCCTCGAAACAGTTAGAGTTGAGGAAATGATCGGAATTCCCCTAATTGAAATGTTTAAACAGGTATCAAATGTTAATCCTAAAAAATTAGTAAAAGCATTTCGTAGTTATTATGGGAAGAAAGGAATTTATCAAGGAAACTTATTACCTGACGTTAAATTAAAGCTTGAAGAATTAAAACGGAACTCCTTTACATTAGGAGTAATAACTTCTAAAAAACAAGAAATGGCGATTAGGATAGTTCAAATTTTAGGAATTTTTGATTTTTTCGAGTATGTAATAGGTGAAAGCAAACAAATTAAGAGTAAATTAGATCCCAATCTAAAAATCTCTCTATTGGATAAATACAAAGGATATAAAATTGTTATAATTGGCGATCATCCTAAAGATAAAGCCCTCGCTGAAAATTTAAATGTGCCATTTGTAGGGGTATTATCAGGAAATCATTCAGCTGAAGAACTACAGCGCGGAAGTACAGTAAAAACACTAATAATAAAGAGTATTAAAGACTTAAAACCAGAATTGATTTATTCTTTATTCTAAAAAATAATCAGGTTAATGTTATAAAAAAAGTAAAAAATAAAATTAGCTACTCCTTCAAATCCTCGTAGATTTTCATAAATTCTTCAGGTTTCCATTGTTCCTTCATATATTTACCAATTCCGGAGCTATCTCGTGGTCCAACTACAACATAAGCATCAGCTTCGTCTTCTAAAGCACCACTCAAGCGTGCGGCCATACCTGGTATAATTAAAATACGATGATCTACCTTCTCGAAAACGCCAAATTCCTTCACTGCTTCCGCAATTGCTCCTGCGCTAAATTGCCCACCTGCGACTGCTGATTCAATACCGATACCCTCTGAATCCACAACTAAGAGCCACGCGTCTACATTTGCTCCTTTAATATCTATTTCTACCGGAATTTTAGTTAACCGGTAATTAGAAGTCACAAAAATAGGAGACTTGTTATTAGGCTCTCCGATTTCATATATTCCAGGATCTACTGCGGGATAAATTCGAGGATCGCTAAAAACACTTTGTCTTAAGGTCATTATTGCTAGTAAAGTCCAAATATCTTCTTCATTCTTACCGCTGTGGAGAACGATAAGGCTTGTATCAATTGACTCCATAATCGCTGCCATAATGATTTCTTGATATTGATGCTCCCAAAGCTTCTTATCATTATCAATTTTCACTTGGCTCCAATATGCAGCGGGCACTCCCATGATAGGAAAACCCGCGTTCGGGTCTTCCTTATCAATAGCAGCTATTCTTAATTTCATTATGTTATCATAAGTTAAGGCCACATTTCCTGGACCAAAAACAGTCATAGCGTCTAAAATTAAATTCTTTACACCAAGCTTTTGTAGGGTAGCACTTAAAGTCATAAGTTCATCTAAGTCATTTGAGACGGCAACAACGGGTAAATTATTTTCAACCGCAAATTTTCCTACTTTTTCCCATGAATCTTTTGTTGCAGCATAAAGTAGAGGTTTTAATCCTTTGATTTCGGAAGCAACAGCGAGCAAAATATCTGGATTCATACAAGCTAACATGACGGGAAGATCTGATATTTCTGTAAGCTTCTTTGCAGCGAGTTTGAATTGATCGGCGTCACCAGATACACATCTTAAAGCAATTCCATTTACTCTTAATACATCTCCCATCCTTTCAATAACTAAATTCGTCAAATACTTAGCAGTCGCTTCTAAATCAGGATCGTCATCTTCAATTTCCATGAAAATCACAGTTTCATTGTAGTATGTTAATTGATGGCGATTAAGAACCTCTTCTCCACCAATTATACATTTACGGTCACCCACTCCAACTTCAACAGACTTTTGCGGAGGAGTAGCAAGCACTATTAATTTATCTCGTTTTTTCGCCTGTTTTGTATCCTGCATTAAGTGCGTACAATCTTGAACTGTGACCTTCCTTTCGAGCAAATCTGTAGCAAATGCCATGCAAGTATCTCTCCCACACTCTTGACAATTACTCTTATCTAAAAGAGCATAAATTTCTAACGGGCTGGGTCTGGCCATTTTATTTCTCCTAAATTCTAATTAGTCCTTTTTTAAATAATTATTAATTATTTTTATAGTAAGTGTAAGCTGATTTTACATTAAAAATTTTCCAAACATTTTAATTGTTTTCAAAAAGATAAATAGAATTAGTTATTTGATTTTACTCTCATCAGCTTTAGAGGAATTAATGATAAAATTGCCAAAAAACTTGCCGTAATAATCAGAATCTCAATTTGAATAAAAGCAGAAAAATAAGTCCCCAACGGGATGAAAATCACACAACTAAATGCATAGGCTATTTTCAAGCACTGATATGTAAAAGTTTTATACTTCCCGTAATTAGAAATTGTCATCATCAAAGATGCGTAATTTAACATCATAACACCGGCAAGCATGTAAATAATTCCTTGGATAATCATCAAAAATAAAAAATCTGAAATCGCCATCAAAAAAGTTAAAACAGCATATAGTCCAACTGTAATAGCGATGATCCTTTTTCGATTAGATAACTTAAGAGCATACAATACTTCGTCTTGATTGTCACTTGTAAGATCCAGCTTGTGGTGGGTTTCAACCTTGATATAGCAAATTCTTTTATTCTCCTTTTTTGAAATTCGTTGTCCTATTATACAACCTCCAACATTAAGTAAGATCAACACAATATATAATAACGAGTACATATTAAATCCTTCTTCTCCGAATCGGGTCAATATCCAAGACGAAAAAGGAAATTGATATAATAAATCACTCCAAATCAAGAAATACGATAGAAATAACAGAACAAAATTTAAAGTATTATTTCCTCCTAAACTTATAATTTTCCTGTTTCTCTCTTGTTTATTAGCTGTGCCTCTCATAAAAACTGTTGATAAGATTATTGGAAGGGATGATAAGAAACCAATAAAGAAAAACACATTCCATTGATTTATATTAAAGATATCATTTATTGTAAAAAGGAACACGACTGAAGGGATAAACAAGCCAATATTCGACGATATATTTATAACAACTAAATTGTTATCCTTCACACTTTCATTACTGGAAAGATCTATTATCATTTTTGAAACCCCGACCCTTACAATTTCTTGACTAAGCAAATTTATCGCTAAAAAAAGACCAAATACGCCTAAATTTCCCACACCGAACACAGAAAGTAAGAAACTAGCCAAAAAAAGTAGACTCGATAATGTTATTATTAACTTTTTGTCTTTGGAATATCTATCAAAGAAATACCCTAGAACTGGTCCTGAGAACATAACGAGATAAATGAACACTTGTATGAATGCTAACTGACTTCTATCAACATTTAAAATATTTAATAAATAGACAGGTAGATAAATTACTAAGTAGATCCTAATTACATTAATAGCAAAATTGAGGAGGAGGAATCCGATGTAATTTGAAGCCTCTACACTCCTCCTTTTCATTAGCCTTAAACTCCACCTAAACCTAAATGCTGGACTTTCAATCGATTTATTTGCAGTTTGCTTATTTTTTTGCTTAAACATTTTCAGTTTTTACTACAGAGAGTTTATCATTAACACTTCTCTATTTATTTGCCTTCAATTTTATAAACTAAACAGAAAATTCTCCTTTACTATATGAAGATATTCCTATCAATAGTAGGATTATTATTCAAAAATCATAACGGGAAGATATCCTGTGTAAGTGCCATAAAAAAAAGGGAGAAAATATGGTTTTCCCGCATATTGGGTTAGAATTTAACCCTAGCGGGAGAAACATTATGGATTAGTGCTACAAGTACCGGGCATTATGAATCTACCTCAACTTTTTTTGATGAAATTTAAATTGCTTTTTGTATATAAACCCACCTTCTTCAACTAACGGGTTCTAATAGCAATATACTTTCTCACAATATTTATTCATAAATAGGTATAAAAACATAGAGAAAAAAGTTAAAGATTAGCTTGGATTTTTTAATTCTAACGCGTATTTATTCACATAAACTATAATACTATTTTTGCGTAATAATAAATTTATTTAAAATATAATCAAATGAGTAAAATAAACATTCTATTCCATTGAAAAAACAAAGAACTGTAGAAATTAATATTAATGGCATCGTTCAAGGCGTAGGTTTCAGACCTTTTTTATTCAATCTAGCTCGTTCTTTGAATCTAAACGGGACTATATTAAACAGAGGAAATGCAGGTGTTAAGGTAATTCTTCAAGGGAATTCAGACGGAATTAACAAATTTCTTGAAGATATCAAACTCAAGAAACCAAAAATATCATACATAGAAAACCTTATTGTTAAAGAAATAGAAACATACAAAGAATTTATTCATTTGAATATAGAAAAAAGTGAAGATGGGAGGGGTGTCAGCTTAACATTGCCTCCCGATATCGCCATTTGCGATAGTTGTTTAATGGATATGCGCAATAAAAATTTAAAAAAGTATTATAATTATCCTTTTATTGCTTGTGCTGTTTGCGGACCTCGATATACAACAGTAAAAGAATTACCATATGATAGAGAACGTAGCACAATGGTACAATTCCCCCTTTGCAAAAATGCAGAACCAGAATCTTGTGTTAAAGAGTATTCAAATTTTCAGAATAGGCGATTTCATGCTCAAACATTTGCTTGTTCAGTATGTGGTCCAAACTATAAACTATACGATAAAAGAAAGACACTAATTAAAAGCACTAACATTGATGCAATAATAGAAGAAACTGCTAAAAGAATAAATGAGGGGGAAATAGCCGCCATTAAGGGGATAGGAGGAGTTCATTTGGTTTGTCTTGCTCACGATGACAAAACAATATTAAAGCTGCGTAGAAGGAAAGGAAAAAGAAAAAACAAACCCTTCGCATTAATGATTCCAAATCTTAAAACTGTTGATAAGTATCTGAATATATCAGAAGAAGAAAAAGAACTATTGACTTCTTTTCGCAGACCTATTGTATTATTAGAAAAAAGTGTTAGCTTCGATAACTCTATGATAAGTTCATTTGTAGCTCCGGGATTAAACAATATAGGGATAATGCTACCATATACCGGTATCCATTATATGTTGTTCGATCATATTGGGAACCAACCGTTAGTTTATACAAGCGGTAACAAGTCAAATATTCCTATGGCAATTGAGAATGACAAGATTTTTGACCAACTTTACAATTTGGCAGATATTTTTCTACTTCATAATCGAACTATATACCAAAGGGCTGATGATAGTGTTATAAGAATGCATAATAATAAAGTGAAACTTATTAGGCGATCACGAGGTTATGTTCCAGAATATTTTGCATTACCATTTGAAGTAGAAACACCAGCAGCCATATCAACTGGACCGGAATTAGCTGTCACCGGAGCATTACTGAGAAAAAATCGAGTTTTTCCAACTCAGCATATTGGAAATGTAACTCACCTAGAGACCTACGAATTTTTAAATGAATCTTTACAACATATGAAAAAGTTGCTACAGATAAAAGATTCTGAGATAATGTATATCGCTTGCGATGCTCATCCAAGCTTCACAACCACTAAACTAGCTCAAGAATTATCTATTCAGTACAATGTTAAAACCTATAAAATTCAACATCATTATGCTCATACATTAAGCTTGATGGCAGAAAATAATATAAATCTGGATGAAAAAATCGTTGGAATTAGCGTTGATGGCGTTGGATATGGGGATGATGGAAATATTTGGGGAGGAGAGGTTTTTTTAAGTGGATACAAAAGCTACGAACGATTAGGTCAATTACAATACCAACCCATGATTGGAGGTGATCGCTGTACTAAGTTTCCTGCTCGAATGGCAGCTTCTATCATCTTAAATTCTATGGAACATGAAGAAAGCAGAAGAATTTTTGAAAAAATTAGATTAGCGAGTGACTTGGAGTACGAAAATGTGGAATTAAACGCCATTATTTCTCAATTTGAGCATTATAAAAAATCGTCCTACGACCAAAACATACCATTAACGAGTTCTGCCGGAAGGATATTTGATACAATAAGTTATCTTTTAGGAGTATCAAACCTTAAAACCTATAGAGGTGAACCTGCTATGAAGCTTGAAGGGTTTGCTTCAAAAGGGAATCCAGATAGAATTGACTTAGAAATTAAATATTACAAAAAAGATAACATATTCTTCATAAATACTTCAGAATTAGTTGTAAATATCTTAAGTCTGCTTGAAAATCCTAAAATTAATCGAAATGATATCGCGGCAAAATTTCACATGATTTTTGCAGAGGCATTTGCAGATATAGCCACAATAGTTGCTGATCTTAACAAGATTGATAAAGTTGGTTTAACTGGAGGAGTAGCTTATAACAGCTTATTTTCAAATGCAATTAAAGATATAATTTTAAAAAATGGATTGAAATTTTTAGAACACGATAAAATTCCTCCAGGAGACGCGGGAATTAGCACAGGTCAATTAATTGGTGGACTTTTCAAACATTCACCTTAAACCTTAATTAATTTTATCTGTGATTGTAAATTAATATTAAGCATAAAATAGGCTTTTTAAAAGAATTGAAATGATTGAATCAGAAGAATATAAAGAAGATCTTATTAAAATTGCCAAAAAATTAGAACGATCCCCTCAATCTTATCCTAAAGACGAAAATGAAGAGCCCACGGAACCATATCTCGAATATTTAAGTTTAATGTACGATCCAAAAATTGCTAAATTAGTACAATACCTTCCCGTCTTTCCTAAAACAATTTCTATTGTAAAATTTGCTAAAATAGCAGGTATGGATAAAGAAAAACTTATGAATATGCTTAAAGATATTACAGAGAGAGGATTTATTATAAAACTAGGTAGAAGTTATGCGCAACCAATGCCTCTCTTTGTTTATGATATCCCGTTTATCTTAAAAAAAAATATTGAACATAAAGACGCAAAAAAGTTTGCTGAGTTAAGCAGGAAATTTTTTGTTGAAGACCATTATTATAAAACTTGGCAAACCAGTAGAAAGGGCGAACCAAGGTTTAGAGTATTAACTGTCTCAGAAGAAATTGAACCTGAAAAAGAAATCGTCCCCATCGAAGAAGTTTATAAAATTATAGATCAGTGGGACGATTTTGCAGTAATTCCATGCCCTTGTAGACAAAGAAGCGAAGTTGAAGGAATTAGAAAGTGTAAAGATAAATATCCGATTCATAATTGCACATTATTTGGACCATATGCAAAAGCCGTTTTAGAAATGGAAGACCCCGACATTAAATCGGCAACTCGTGAGGAAATCAAGAAACTTACTATGGAAGCATCTGAAATAGGCTTAGTTCATTGCACGGACAATCGCGCAGAAAATACCACAATCCTTTGTGCGTGTTGCGAATGTTGTTGCGGAATGATAGGTGGTTTGACTCGACTTGACAACCCAAGAGCCTTAGCACGAGCAAATTTTATATCTAAAGTTGATAAAGAATTATGTGTTGCATGTGGAACCTGTATAGAACGGTGTAAATTCAATGCGATCGTAATAAACGATAAAACAGAAATAGATCCAGATAAATGTGTAGGCTGTGGCTTATGTGCCGTTACTTGTCCGGAAAAAGCACTTACAATGGTACGATTTGAAAGAGAAAATATACCCAGAGCAATTTAGTGCTCTTCTATTTTTTTTTAGTATTTATTTTGATAAAAGGACTACAATGTCAAATCTTACCATATTAATAATTCATTTTATTAATTTTAATATTATAAAATACTTAGTGGATGTGATTTAACAGATGGGAGGATTATTTGGAGTTTTCTCTAAAACGGACTGTGTAGAAGACCTTTTTTATGGTACAGATTATCATTCGCATTTAGGAACTAAGAGAGGGGGTATGGCAGTTAAAAACTCTGGAGGTTTCCAAAGATTCATTAAAGATATCACTAATAGTCAGTTTAGATCCAAGTTTAATAAGGACTTAAAGAAAATGCATGGAAACAAAGGTATTGGAATAATATCGGATTATGAAGATCAACCTTTAATCATAAGCTCCCGTCTAGGAGTATTTGCAATTTCAACAGTTGGTAAAATTAACAATATTGAAGAACTCGCAAAAGAAGCGTTAAATAATGGAACTCATTTTTCAGAAATGTACGGTAGTGAAATTAATCCTACTGAATTAATTGCTACAATCATCAGCCAAGGTAATACTTTCGGAGAAGGTATTCTGAGAGTCCAAAAAATGATCGATGGCTCTTGTACCCTCCTTATATTAACTGAAAATGGGTTATATGCTGCTCGAGATTTATTAGGAAGGACTCCTCTTGTTATAGGTAAAAAACCGGGAGCATATGCGGTTGCTATGGAAACATGTGCTTTTCCTAACCTAGGGTATGATATAGTAAAATATATGGGACCGGGAGAAGTTAATTTTATCAATAACCGAGGCATAGAGCAATTAGTTGCTCCAGGAAATAAAATGCAAATTTGTTCTTTTTTATGGGTATATTATGGATATCCTGCTTCTAGTTACGAAGGAATTAATGTAGAAGACGTTCGTTATAGGTGTGGAGCCTTTTTACGTCAAGAAGATGATTTAGATATTGACATCGTAGCTGGTATTCCTGATTCTGGAACTGCTCATGGATTAGGATATGCCAGCGAATCTAAAATTCCTTATGCTAGACCATTTGTGAAATATACTCCAACTTGGCCTCGGAGTTTCATGCCTCAAGAACAATCCATTAGGGATAAAGTTGCAGAGATGAAACTAATTCCGATAAAAGAACTTATTACAGATAAGCGACTTCTCTTTTGTGATGACTCCATTGTAAGAGGTACTCAATTAAAAAGACAAATTGAGCGATTATTTGAATCAGGTGCAAAAGAAGTTCATATGAGACCAGCCTGTCCTCCACTTGTATACGGCTGCAAATTTTTAAACTTTTCTCGATCCCGCTCAGAATTGGATTTAGCAGGAAGATGGGCTATCAAAGAATTAATCGGTAAAGATTTAGAGAACCCAGCAGAATATACAAATCCTGAGTCTGATAATTATAAAGCGATGGTTGAAATTATCCGAAAACGATTACATCTAACAACCTTAAAGTATCAACGACTTGAAAATTTAGTTAAAGCTATTGGGTTGCCAAAAGAAAAATTATGCACTTATTGTTGGGATGGAGTAGAGTAGCATTCTTTAAGTGGATCAGTTAATTTCTATTAGATGATATAGCTTTTTCTAATTCTATAATCTTGTTTACAGATTTTAATGGATATATTCCAGTTAAACACGCCATACATAGCTGATCTTTTCCCTTCCCTATTGCTTTCATTAGATCCTCAATAGTTTGATATCTTAGAGAATCTGCTCCGATTTTTTTCCTAATTTCATCGATATATGCTTCATTTCCGTATAATTCTTTAAAATGACCAGCTATTAATTCAGAAGTTGTAGGAAAATCGATACCCATATAACACGGTCTTATTACAGGAGGACAGCTTATCCTTACATTTACTGATAAAGCACCTGCTTCTCTAATTAAATTAATAATCTTTTTTGTTGTGGTGCCTCTTACAATTGAGTCGTCTAAAAGAATTACATTCTTCCCTTCAACGAAGTTTTTTATAGGATTTAATTTCTCTTTAACTGCCGCTTCTCTTTTTTCTTGTCCCGGCATTATAAATGTGCGCCATATATATCTGTTTTTCATTAAACCTTCTACATAAGGTAAATTTGCTTCCTGTGCGTAACCTAAGGCGACACTTCGTCCAGAATCGGGTACTGGAACCACAATAGTATTTTCTCTAAAATGAGGATCAGTTAGAATTGGATCGTTTTTTGCTAGATTAATCCCTAATTGCAGTCTAGTCTGAGCAACAGAGACTCCATCTATAATAGAATCAGGACGAGCGAAATAAACGAATTCAAACTGACAAAGCGCAGTTCTTTCGCTTTCTATAACCATTTCTGAATGAATTCCCTTCTCAGTATTTAGGTGAATTATCTCTCCTGGTCTTACGTCTCTAAGCAAATTGCCTCCGACAACATCAATTCCACAAGATTCAGAAGAGACTATGTAATGTTTTCTTTCTTTAGCTATCATTTCTCCAATACATAAGGGTTTAAAACCCAAAGGATCTCTAACAGCGTAGATATCACTTTCACTTGTTAATATTAAGAGTGAATAGGAACCATCTAAAGACTTACTCACCTTCTTCAAGATTTCAGGCCAGTTATCAGTTTCTTTTGCAGTATAAGCTAATAATTGGGCGATAACTTCAGTATCAGTGTTAGTTAGGAAAATTCGACCCATAGCCTCTAACTGTTGCTTTAATTCATGGTAATTTGGAATTGTACCATTGAAGGCTAATGAAAATTCTATTTCATTGTTTTTAAAATGGTAGGGTTGAATATACTCTAGTGAATCATATTCTTGAGCACCAGTAGTAGCATATCTATTATGACCTATGCCAACATTTCCCCAAAGTTTTGAAAGAACCTTGTTATTCAAAACTCTTGAGACTAATCCTTTCTTTTTGTATGTATATATGCTTCCACCTGATTTTATGAGAGAAATTCCTGTAGATTCTTGTCCTCTATGTTGTTGGGCAATTAATCCACTATATAACAATTTTGTTATCGAATAATTAATGTCGGAGCAAACAACACCAAAAACAGCGCAATGTTCTACAAGCTTGTGTCCTTTTCTGTCAAATTTGTACTTTAATGCCATCTTGTTAACGTTAATAAGAAAAAGTAATTCATTTTCTACTATAAGTACAAATAAATTAAATGAATTATAATTTTTAATCATTAGTAATATAGATTATAAATAATTCAATTGAAAAGCTGGTATAAATATTAGTGGTACAAATAAATATCTCGCCTTTGTTATTTTAATAGGGGGTAAAAGCAAAAGGTTTGGAAAAGATAAGGGTCTTTTTGAAATCAATGGAAAACCAATAATATCACACCAAATTGAGCAATTATCTAAATTTCAACATGATATTTTCGTAGTTGCGAACTCTACAAGTCAAGTTCAGAATTATATTGACATTATAGATATCAAAAATATTACAGGTTTTATAGTAGATGAAGATATAATAGATATAAGAGCTCCAATGGTTGGGATTTATTCTGCTTTCAAAGAATTAAAAGCTCTTGGATATAATTTTGGATTTACACTTTCGTGTGATAACCCTTTTCTTAAAAGCGAGGTTATTCAGCTTTTAATTGACGAAATTGACACTTATAATTGTGTTATTCCAAAATGGAAACAGAATTACCTAGAACCATTGTTTGCAATTTATCCTATTGAAAAGGCATTAAAATCAGCCAAGAGAAGTATAAAACGAAAAAATTATAAGCTTACCTCCCTCCTTGATAAAGATTGGAGAATAAATTATTTGTCTATCGAAGAAAGAATAAAACCTTTAGATATGAATTTTAAGTCTTTTTTTAATTTAAATAAACCAAGTGATTTAGATTATATTGAGTAAAAAATAAATAAAAAAAGAAAATATCAGGATTTCATAATCCTATCTATTTTAATTTTAATTTATTCTCGGTGACTTTTTTAGGGTTTAAATCATAATATTTCCAAAAGACGATTGACGGTAATCAATACAATTATAGCTAGAAGGATTATCGTTTTTGGATATGAAATTGCAATCATTTATTACCATTAATACGAAAAAAGATATATCTAATCTGAAATTAGAAAAGGAGAAAAAAAATTTTGTAGAACTTTAATTATTCTCGTGGTAATAAGGTGCTAATCACTCCTAAAAGCCCTCCACCAATTAGAAAGAAAGCTCCTAAGCCTATACCTCCTCCAATATCTACAAGAATGGGGAAGATGTTTCCGATTTGCCCCCCTGTAAAAAATAACGCGAAAAGACCACTTATAGGTCCTAAAATTTCAGTGTAAAAAAGTAATACGACCATTACTCCAACTCCTAGTGGAAAAAGTGAAAAGATAAAGCCTATAGCTCTTGATTTCATCCCAATTAGTTGAAGACCTCCAGAGATTATAAAGATTGCAAAAATTACCAAGAGGATGTAAAATAGCCATAATTCAATGTTTACAATACTTGCATATTCTGCAGCATTCGCAAACAAGTCATCTAATTTAAGGATAAAAATAATCCCAGAACCAACAAGTCCAACAACACCATTTATAGCAAAAATATAGGTGCCAACTAGGGTAAGGAGTGCTCCTAATATTATAAGCACTTTGCTTAATGCTATAATATCTCACTAAATTATATTTTTGATATTTTTTTTTATAAACAGATTTAAGATATATTCTCTTTCTACTTTTATAAAATCTAGGTAAATAGAAACTCTTTTTAAAAACTAAATTAAAAAAAAAGATAGTAATAAATTATTTTTACTCTCTGCCAACAAAGGTTCCAATCAATCCAATTACCGCGCCACGAGCTAATAAGTGGACACCTAAACCAACAAAGCTTTCAATTCTTATATGAAATGGAAGTAGTCCTAAAGCTTCACCAATAAAAAAAAGCGTATAGATTGCATTTGATGATATTTTAAGATCAAATGTATATCAATTTTATTGTCGAATAGCTTCCATATATGTGAATGAAGGTGTAAAATTGTTACTTACGGTTTGAAGGGAACGATATTTGATACTGACCCTCTGTGCCCATTTACTAAGTAATGATAATCAAAGTATTAATTTTAATTTTAAATTACAATTTATAACTTACATTTCATAAAAATTGAATTTATAATATAGAAAGAGTTTATTAAAATAGCAGATTTTTAATAATCATAGATTTTGAACAAAATAAATTATAAGGGATACTTACGATGAGTGATTTAATAATCAAAAACGGTTTGGTCTACGATCCTTTAAACAATCTCGACGGTGAGAAGAAAGATATCTTCATTAGGGACGGCGTTATCGTTGATAAGGTAAACGGTGATACCAAAGTTATCAATGCAGCGGGGATGATTGTTATGCCTGGAGGCGTAGATATTCATTCTCACATTGCTGGAGCGAAGGTAAACACGGGACGAGCGCTTAGACCCGATGATAAGCCCCCAGAATATAACGATAAGAAAACCAAGATAAGGCGTTCTGGATCCGGATTTAGTGTCCCCAGTACTTGGTCTACTGGATATAGATATGCAAAATTAGGATATACAACAGTGTGTGAGCCGGCAATGCCTTTATTAGAAGCTCGACATACCCACGAAGAGTTTTTAGAAATTCCGATTATCGATAAACTCGCGCTTCCTATTTTTGGAAATAATTGGTACGTGCTTAAATTTATAAGAGAAAACGACATCGAAAAGTTAGCAGCGTACGTAAATTGGATTTTAAAGGCTACTAAAGGGTACGCAATTAAACTTGTTAATCCTGGAGGCGTAGAAAACTGGGCTTGGGGTAAAAATTGCGACAACATAGACACACCCGTCTTACATTGGGACGTCACTCCCAGACAAATTGTCGAAAGTTTGGCAAAAGCAAACGAATTATTAAAATTACCGCATTCGATTCATGTCCATTGTAACAATCTAGGACACCCTGGAAATTACAAGCACTCAATTGAAACTTTTAAGGTTTGCGAAGGAATTAAACCGACAGGCGATAGAAATAGTTCATTCCATGTTACCCACTGCCAATTCAACGCATATGCAGGTACTAACTGGGGAGATATGAATTCAGGAGCAGCAGAGATCGCTGATTATGTTAACTCACACAAACACATGACTTTAGATAGTGGTCAAGTTGTTTTCACAAAATACGCAACCACAACGATGACCGGAGATGGCCCGTGGGAATTTGCTCTCCATCATCTAGGTGGAGTGTCTGCGTGGGGCTCAAAACCAGGAATTAAATGGGTTAACGGTCAAGTAGAGGCAGAATCTGGATCAGGAGTAGTACCTTACTTCTTCTCACCAAAGATTGGAGTTAACGCCATCCAATGGGCGATTGCTCTTGAACTAATGCTCTTGATTAAAAATCCTTGGCAGATCAGTCACACAACAGACCATCCTAATGGAGCACCATTTACTACCTATCCTATTGTATTCAAATGGTTAATGGATAGCAAATCTCGAAAAGATATGTTAGAAAATGTAGTTTCAAAGAAAGCCAGTACGGCAACATCGCTTCCAGACTTAGACAGAGAATATACATTAAGCGAATTATGCATTGTAACGAGAGCAGGAACCGCTAAGACCTTAGGATTGAAAGATAGAGGTCATCTTGGAATTGGAGCGTTAGGTGATGTAGCCATATATGATTTAGATCCAAAGACGATGCACGGAAAAGCAATCGAGAAAGCGTTTTCAAGTGCTGCCTACACCATAAAGGATGGCAAGATTGTGGTGAAAAACGGAGAAATAACAGCTACCACTTCGGGAACCTTACTCCGAGCTGAGGGAGAAGTTAAAGACCATGTTCACGAGGAAATGATGGAAGAAGTAAAAGCACACTGGCGCGACCATTACAGCATAAACTTTAATAATTACGCAGTTCAAGAT
>JAGXNP010000042.1 GCA_019894885.1 Promethearchaeota archaeon
GTGAAGGACAGGAGGCAAGGAAAAAATTTAAACCAGAAAATAACGCTATTGATATGGCAGCTGCCATGGGCATTGAGCTTTTAACCGAAGAACAATATCGAGAGTTGCAGAAACTTGGAAATTTCGATACGAAGACGTCAAGCTGGGTGAAAACTCCTTCTGATATTAGAAAACTCGGTGGTGCTCTCTTTGCTGATCGCCGGTACGGCAATGTATTCGTGTATCATAACAGTGCACCCTCTTACTATAGCGCTAGGGCGTTCCGTGGCTTGCTAAGGGTCTAAATTTGGACTTTGAATTTTTTTTTGGTGAAACTTCTAGATGTGTTGGACAAATTAGTTGATGAAAAACACATTAAAACTCACAGATTTAAAAATCAAGGTTTTCCATTAATTCAAAATCTTTAATAAAAAGAATCCTCCTAATTATCTAATTTGTATTCATTTACCTATAGTAAAATATAATTGGATTTTTTTCATTACTACACTTGTACGACATAAATGGAATAATTTTTTGAATCATGACTATTTTAGAAGACGCTAAAAATGGTAATGTAAATAAGGAAATGCTCCACGTAGCTGAGATAGAAAGAATTGACATTAAACAAGTTCTGAAGAAGATCTCGAAAGGTGAAGCGGTGATAATGAAAAGGGAAAATTATAATCCCGTTGGTATAGGGTTCCCTTTCAGAACAAAAATCAATGTTAACCTTGGTACATCTTCTTCTGCTGGAGATATAAGTGAAGAATTCAAAAAAGTGGAGATTGCTCAGAAATATGGAGCTGATACTTTATCTGATCTCTCAATGGGTGGAGACATTGACACAATAAGAAGGAATGTTTTAGATATTTCTAGAGTTCCCATAACCACTGTTCCAATTTATCAAGCTACTATTGAAGCAGATTCGATTTCAAATATTTCAGAAGATTTGATCTTTAAAGTAGTAGAAAAACAACTCAAGGATGGAATAAGTTCGATAGTATTACATTCTGGTTTTACTCTTGACACATTAAACAAAATGAAAGGAAAAAGAATAATGAAAATAGTCTCAAAAGGAGGAAGTTTAACTGCTTCTTATATGAAATCTAGTGAAGTCGAAAACCCTTTTCTACAGAATTTCGAGAAACTTCTCGAATTAATTAAAGAATACGATGTGGTATTAAATTTAGGAAATGCTTTAAGAAGCGGTTGTATTCACGATGAAATTGATGAATTTCAGCTTTCAGAAATAAAGATGAATAACAGATTAGCAAAAACAGCAAATAATTTTGGAATTCAGGTGATTTTAGAAAGCTTAGGAGGTCATATACCTGCAAAAAACATAATGAAATGGGTAAAACTACATAAGAAGATAACCAATAATAGACCGCTTTTCGTATCAGGACCACTTCCGATTGACACAGCTACAGGGTACGATCATATTGCTGCTGCTATCGGTGGCGCATTTGCTTCTGGATTTGGTGCAGATTATATATGTGCGATAACACCTGCAGAGCATCTTTGCTTACCTACACTTGAAGATATCAAGAATGGATTAATTGCTTGCAAAATAGCAGCTCATGTAGGAGATTCTATGAAATTTGGTTTGAATTACCTTTTTAACGACGATTTGGAGCTTTCCAAGAATCGGTATTTAAAAAACTGGAAAGAGCAATTTGAATACTGTATAGACCCTGATGAACCAAAAAAGAGACACCTAACTAATGGAGAAATTTGCACTATGTGTGGTAAACACTGTGCACTTTCTATCTCAAAAAAAATATTATAGCTATTCCTGTTTCTGCTTATATTCAATATATTGACAAACTTTCGCTAGGGCGTTTACAGACCTATCCCACAATTTAAAAAGCATAGCTCCGTTTCTTCTTAGTCTCTTTGACCAAGGGCTCGTAAAACTCATAGGATTGATATAGAAGATCGGTACGGAATATTCTCGACTATTTTTCATAGTTGGCTTGAGTAATTTTTCAGCTAATTTATCCATTTGTTCCTCGGACGGATTCTCAAATTCTGCCCATTTTGCAATTTTTTCGTTCTGTAGATAATCATTCATTACATCCTGAAACCCAACAACTCCATATTGAAAAATAGAATCAACTTCACCCGACTTCATTAAGATTTCAGGGAGATTTATATAAAAATACGGAAGGTTCATATCGAATGTACAATCGACAGGATTATTAAAGCCAGCAGTTGTGGGTAGGATCGCTTTCAATTCGTTTTGGAGCGATTCTGAAAATTCAGGTACGACGAGACCATGTTTTTCTGCATTATTGGCAATCATAGCTCCTGGTCCTCCTGAATTTGTAATAATACCTATTCGGTTGCCTTTAGGCAAAATTTTATTTGATAGGATTAAAGCAATATCCAAGAATTCTTGAACATAGTCCGTTTTAATAACGCCCGTTTCTTTAAATACGGCGTTGTAAATTTTTGAATCGCCTGCAAGTGACCCTGTATGGCTTTGTAAGGCTCTATTGCCTCCTTGAGAACCCCCAACATAAATCGCGATAATTGGTTTTTTAGGAGTTATCTCTCTTGCCAATTCTAAAAATCTCTTTCCACGTTTTAACTCTTCGATGTAAAGCCCTATGACTTCTGTTTCTTCGTCATCCTTATAGTATTCCAAACAATCTACGATGTCAATATTTGCTTCATTTCCAACGGATAAGGACTTACTTAATCCTAAATCTAAATTTTCTGGATCAAACCATATGTGTGAAGAAAGCGTTCCACTCTGAGATGCAATAGAAAAATTTCCTTTTTTCAAATGTTCCCATATAGCTATGTTAAACGCGCTATTGCTGTGATTCTTCTCAAACCAATTATTAAAAACACCCAAACAATTTGGACCAATAAATCGTATCCCATACTTCCCAGCTATTTCGTTAATTTCTTCTGTGAGAGTGTTTTTGCGGTCGCCGGATAATTCGCGAAAGCCCCCAGAGATTAATATGATCTTATCCACGCCTTTTTCCCCACATTCTTTAAACACTTGAGGAACAATTTTGGCTGTTAACACAATAACAACAAGATCGGGAATCTCAGGAACATTTGAGATGGTTTTATAAGTTTTAAAACCCATAATTGTCTCTAATTTAGGATGGATCGGATAAACATTTCCGGAATATTCGGATTTTATTAGGTTCATGATTTGAATTGCTGCTAAGGAACCTCCTTTATTATTAGCCCCGAAAAAAGCCACGCTTTTAGGATTTAAAAAACCATGGACGAAATGATCTCTACTCATAAACCTTCACTTATATCAAAAAATATTAGATGATTTTAAAATGTAAATATATAAATTTAATAGCTCAAGAATAATAATTTGCTTTTTTCTAAGTTTAAATTTATTGCGTTTATAGAAATGGTAAGAATTTTAACCAAGGCTAATGTAGCAGAATTATTAAATATGGCAGACGCGCTAGAATACGTAGAAGAAGCTTACAAACAACTGACTCTTGGGAATGTCTTTGTTCCACAGCGAATAGCTATTATTGATCCAGCTCCATGACTAACTTTAGTAATGCCTGGTATTATTGGGGGTGATATGAGTGCCCTCGCAACTAAAATTGTATCAGTTTACAAAAAAAATCCTGAAAAATATAATATGCCTACTGTCTTGGCAAAAATAATGATTCAAGATATAAATACTGGAGACATCGTTGGAATTATGGACGGTAGCCTTATTACAGCAATGCGAACTGGAGCAACGACCGGAGTTTCTGTTAAATACTTAGCTCGAAAAGATAGCACTACGATGAGTATATACAGTGCGGGTGTTCAAGCAAGAAAGCAAGTTTCTGGAGTATTCTACGGGTTAAACCAAAAATTAGAAAAATGTAAAGTTTTTGATTTTAAAAAGGACATTGCTGAAAGCTTTAAAAACGAAATTGAAAAAGAATTAGGAATTGAAGTTGAAATTACTGATTCTGGTGACGATCTACTCTCTAACACAGACATTATAGTAGCAGCAACTACTAGTACAACTCCTATATTCGCAGGTGATAAAGTACTGGAAGGCGTACACATTTCTTCTATTGGTGCGCATGCCCTGGATGCTCGGGAATTAGATTCAACAACAATTAAAAGAGCATCATTACTCGTAGCTGGATTAAAGGAGGCTTGTTTAGCTGAAGCAGGTGATTATATAATTCCGATTTATGAAGGAATTATTTCTGAAGACGATATTATTTCAATAGGAGATGTTATAACTGGAAAGGAACATAGCCGTACTTCTGAATCAGAAATTACTGTATTTAAATCTGTTGGAATTAGTGCGCAAGACATAGCAGTCGGAAAATTAGTTTATGACAGAGCCCTCGAAGAAGGAATTGGTCAAGATATTGATTTCTGATTTTATTTTTGATAGAATATGAGAGTCTCTAAATAAAAAGGATTTCATTTCTTGTTTAAAATATAACCTATATCTATAAGAGTTTGAAAAAATTAAATAAAGCATAATCATTAATTAAAAGAAAAACTAATTTGAACCAAAAAAATTGAAGGTAAAAAACTATGAGTGAAGAAAGAGACGGAAAAAAAGAAAACCTATTGAATAAACTAAATAGCTCATTTATAGATTTCGTTGGCAATGCCTTTGGAGAAAGTGGGAAAGATTTCATTGAGGATACTTCAGAAAAAATCAAAGACTTTTCTTCTCAATCAATTAAAAAATTTATGGAGTTCTCGGATTCAGTTCTTGACAACCTTAAACTCACAGATAACGATCAAGTAATGAAAATGCGAGATAGCGTTGAAGATTTATTAAAACAAGCTGGTCTCTTAGAAGAGGACGAAGAAGAATTCTAATTATATTAGGTTAAAATTAAGGAGATATAACTATTTTTATATTTATTTTTATTTTATCGAAACTGTAATAAGAAATATAAAACTAAAGAGCGTTCTTGTTCTTTAAGAAAGATTTTATTTCGTCAATTGTCGAATTAAATAGTTCTGAAATAACTACTAAAGATATATTCTCGTCCATTCCTAGTTTTCTATAATCTTGATAAAGTTTTACCCATGTTTCTTTCAGGGCGTATTTTTCAGCGTGAACTGATTGAACATGTTCCCAATAGGGATGTTTTAACTTAATTCCACAATACGGGCAAAAACGAGTCTCATCATTTTGAGCTGACATAGATCTAACCTTTTTAGGTGAAAAATAAATCTTTGTGTTATAAGTTAATAAAATACTATATGTTTAAAAAATTATCAATTTTCAAATATACAATTCCAAGATAAACAGAACAAAAGTATAGTAAATACTATAAAGTTAAACTATCTCCATTCATCACTATTTCTCTATAATGATCTGGATCTGTATCACCTTCAGTACTTAAAATTAAAATTTTTTTATCCTCTGATAAACCTAAAGATTCTTTAAGATCTTTATAAAGATCATTGTTAAGTATTTCTATAAGTAATCCCAAACCTACAGCTCCTGATTCTCCGGAAACAATCTTAGGATCGCCCAACAAAGGTTTTGCTAACATTCTCATACCATTTTCTGAGATTCTATCTGAACACGAGACAAAGTAATCTGAATAATCTCTAAGTATGTCCCAAGCAATTATACTCGGCTTACCACAAGCCAAACCAGCCATGATCGTAGATAAACTACCATCAACCGCATGAGGTTTTGTATCTCCTATCTGTGCCGATTTATATAGACACGCTGCATTATGGGGTTCGATTATGATAGTAGTAGGTCTCTTGGTACCAAATTTATTCATTAGATAGGCTTGAATTCCTGCAGCTAATGATCCAACACCCGCTTGAAGAAAAACATGTGTTGGAGGGGATTCCCCTTCTTTTTTTAGCCCTTCTAATACCTCGTCAATCAGAGTAGAGTAGCCCTGCATAATCCAGGTTGGAATTTCAGTATAGCCTTCCCACGCAGTATCTTGAATTAATACACCATTGTTTTTACTGGCAAATTCCGCTGCCATTTTAACTGTAGCGTCGTAATATTTGTCTGTTACTATAACTTTTGCATTTTCTTTTTCAATATTATCTACTCTGGTTTTCAAAGAACCTTTAGGCATAAAAACTACAGCGCTCTGGTTTAATTCTCTAGCGGTCCATGCAACTCCTCTTCCGTGATTCCCATCCGTAGCAGTGACAAAAGTGATATCACCAATTTTCTTTTTATTTTCAGGCGATTTCAATTTTTCAAATGACAGTCTATTAATGTCAATACCGAGCTTAAGGCTTAGGTAAACTCCAATTGCATATGACCCCCCCAATACCTTAAATGCATTTAATCCAAACCTAAAGGATTCGTCTTTAACCCAGATTTTTTTGACATTAAACTTGTTAGCCATGTTATCTAAAGACTTAAGAGGAGTCGTTTTGTAATGACTAAATTTTTTATGAAATGATCTAACTCTATTCGCAATATCAATAGATATAAATTTAATAGAAGATTTTGCAGCCAGAGGATTCCTAGCGTTTTTATTATGAAAATACTCAATTTCTCTCATTTTACCAGTTTTTATGTATTCCCCTTCGTATCACTGTTTCAATTTCAGAAAGCGCCTTTATCTATTCGGTTTAAATCCATTACGCAATATAATTTTTGTTGCATTTTTAGCAACATTTCCTACAAGAGTAGAACAGTGTTCCATCATTCCCGAATTTAGTGCTTCTTTCATTTCATCGGCATTCCATAAATTAAATGTTCTACCCATCGATTTTTCTTGAACATCGTAACAACGGCAAGAACTATATTGTTTGACATAGTTATCATGCAATTTTTTTACAAGTGTATAAGATTTCATAGGTTTATACATATCTTTAAAATCTTCACGACTTCTTCCAAAGAGATATCCTATTACCATAGACGCTCCCACTAACGCCCCACAAGAACCATCGCCTGTTAAACCTAATCCATCTGCTAGACCACTCCCTGCTTTAAATACATCATCATTCCATATTCCTAACGCCTCAAATATCGCTGCAATTGTTGTTTGAGCACATCCAGTGCATTTTTGCTCGTATTTTTTCCCTAACTTGAACGCATTATCTAATATTTCTTCATTGGTATTACTCATAATATTGTTATAAATCATCAAAGAATAATAATTAAATTGATTACATAATTCTCCCCCTTAATTTTAAAGTAGTTTCGATTCAATTTTATGGCACATTTTCCTTACAGGCTTTTTCACGCAAAATTTGATATTCTTTTAGACAGAGTGCCCACTATAGGTAAGATTCTGTCGTTTGTATTCGGAGCATTTGAATATTTAATACTCGAAGTATTTCGGTTTCTTGATGATAAGTTAAACATTAATACGATCAAAATAGTGAATCGGTACGTCTTTAAGAGTAGGTGGGGAGGAAAGATTATTCCACTAAATTTAAACATAGATTTGGAGACCAAGTTTCTTCCTTCCCAAGAGATTCTGGCGTTGTTAAGCAGATCAAAGGTTACTGGGATCTCAAATTGTTATTGCAGAGAAACACAAAGGAAGCATTCGGATATGCCAAATTGTGATCACCCTATTAACACATGTATCCACATAGGGTTTGGAAAATCACTGCGTGAAATTCCCTATAAATCGGAAAATTTAGTAAAAGTTTCAAAAAGAGAGATAAAACAGCTTTTAGAAGAATGTGACAGACGGGGTTTAGTTCACCAGCTAATTTATTTTCCTAATCCTATGTTCTATTATGTTGTTTGTAATTGTTGTCCTTGTTGTTGCGTTGTGATGAGTAAATTTATAAAGAACGGCTCACCTCAAATGATTAAAAGCGATTTCATTGCGGTAACTGATTTTAACATATGTAAAAACTGTGGGACATGCGAACAGAGGTGCAATTTTGACGCAAGGAAATTAAAAAATAGGAAGTTGTATTTTAACGCCGATTTTTGTTTTGGATGTGGGGTGTGCGTTTCGACATGTCCAGAAAAAGCCATAATATTAAGAAAAAAATCAAAATTTTAAATGTGTTTAATTTTTTTTTAAATAATAGAGTAAAAATAAATACAAATATTTTTATTAAATTTATAGGCATAGAATTGGACTTGTTCTAACAGGGAAGTTATAATTAATAATGAAAGAACTGTACGAAATAGGTATTGTTTTCCGAGGATTTATTCTGGTAAGCTACGAGTTTAAGAAAATTGAAAAAAAGGATAATCTTAGCAAAGTAAACATGGATTTTAGAGGAGGATTTATTTCAGCGATAAACATATTTGCTAAAAACGCTTTTAACAATCTTTCATTAGAATATTTGGAATCAGGGAACATCTTATTTATTTTTAAAGCCCTTGAAATGCAAGACGAAAATTGCGATTTAAAGGAACCAGTTATTTTATATGGTTTAGTAGACAAAAAAAAGAAAGATACCGATAAGTTTGTTAAAAAATTCCTTGAAAAAATTGACCCCATCTTGAACCTTTTTATCACTAGATATAGTAAAAAGGACTTAACAGAACTTAATCAATTTGAACCGTTTCAAAACGAGATTAAAGATTTTATCTTGAATTGAAGGAATTAGTAAGTCCCTAGACTCCATCCTTTAGGATCTGAACGCGAATAAATGAGGACTCCATCCATTCTTAATTTATCTATCTGCTTTTCCACAACATCCCTGTCATATCCCAAAATCACAATATCTTCAATTAATTTGTTTTTAGTGGAGATTAATTTGAATGTTTCTATGTGAGTGATAATAATAGTTTTTAAATTTATTTCAGCTACTGTTTCTGTAGAGGCTGTACTTTTTATAGCATTTCCTTTTTTACCTTCCTGCTTCAAAGCATCGATTAACGCCCCTCCTTTTTGAGGAGTAATCTCTTGCTCTACTACAACTGGTTTTATCTTTTTTCCCTTTTTAACGGGAGCTCCAGTCGTACCACCTGAACCTATTTTATCCTCTGGCAAAGTCCACACTGAATATTTTAGCTTATCATAGGAATCAGGTTTTTCCGAAATCATTCGCTGAAATTCTTCTACAACACTATCAGTGAGGTATCCTCTTTTCTCTAATTCTGCTCCAATTCCCTCAATAATCCTATTATCTATTAAATATTTGAAAATATATTCTCTAATGTTAGTTGGAATTGTTTCGAATATAATGGGTTTCGCGTCTTTTGCCTCTATTTCTGTAGGTTGAGATTCTGGGATTTTTATATTGTAAGGAATCTCTAAAGGAGGTTTCTCACCGCATTCAAAATCACTGATACACCTAATACTTCTATCATACCCACCAAATAAGATGTTCGTTATAGCATCGTCATGATTTACAATGGATGAAACAATCTTAATAGAGTTCGATGCGGAAGTTTTCCATTTCAACTCAATATCTAATGAATCCAAGTTAGGGTTATGGTATATATAAAGCGTACCATCAGCACATCCAACTATTATCTCTTTAGCGTTATCTGCATCGATATCAATTATTTTTAAAGAAATAGGCCGACTTTCTTCTATCTTTATAGCTTTTAACTCTTCTCCTTCACTATTAAATATTTTTACAAATGAATTATCAGTTCCAACTACGATTTCATAAAATCCATCGTTTGTGACATCTCCTACCTCTATCGTATTAATTTGTGATTCAAGGTATATTTGCCATACTATATCGGGTTTATTTTCTTTAAATTGAATCAATTGAAGCATTCCATTTTTAGTCCCTGCGAGTAAGCCGTAAATTGGTATATCAACATCTGGAAGCTTTAAATAATCAAGGGAAACCGCTGTCACCCACGAATCATAATATAACGTGAATTTGGGTTGAGTGGAATCAATATTTTCGAAAATTTTAAGAGTTTTATCTTCGCTTCCATAAATCAGCTCTATATTTTTATCTCTAGTAAAATCTCCGGCAATAACGCTTAGAACTTTACCCTTTGACTTATAATTCATAATACCAGCTAACTTGTTGATACCTTTGACTAATTTAACAACCAAGAAATTACCATCACCAGCACCCACCAGAATCTCCTCACAGCCATCTTTAGTGATATCTATAGGATAAGTAGTTCTAACCCAACCATCGAAAGTAATATTATCAAGAATGTTTAAGTCTTCGTCCATTAGATATAATGTTTTGTCGTGTCCCCCAAAAACGATATAAGTTTTTTCGCCACACTTAAGAGTTGAACAAGTAAGAATAGCATCAGGACATTCAAACATCCAATTCAAATTAAAGTGTTTTTTGAGTTTTGACATGTTTCATTTCACGAGATACAAAATATTATCATTCTTAAATAATAATAGCGGAATGCATATTCTTTAATTATACTAATAGAAGTTCTTTCAAACTTATTAAATGAATATGATAATTTAAAAATAATATAAAAAAAAAAGTTTATAATAAATAATAATTATAGTCCAAGTTGTGCATCGCTTGGAGAGTATGCTCCAGTGCCGCTAATTTTATAAGATATTTCTATTTTCTCTTCAGCAACTAGTTTATCAATAGTCCACTTAAGTGTATCCTGACCAACTTCATCAGTAATTTCGGGTTTCATAGAATAATCCGAATACTCGAAACTATCAGGAACCTTGTCCATGAGAACTAACTTTTGTAAAGGTGCTGTCCCAATATTTTCAAGAGTTAAGATTATCTCATAGTTGCCCAAATCACCAATTGGAAGGACTTCCTTTCCAATTCTAAATCTTCTTCTCAGGTGTAAGGCTTCTATTACGGGTACTTCTGGTTTAAACTCTAATTCCTGAGAAACGGGGAAAGTATTAGTGTAGTAGATTATCTCTGATTCAAACTTTGACTCTTGAGCTGGGTTTATACAATGAATAGGGTATTGAAACTCTAAAGATGATTCCGGCATAAACAAACCATTACTCGAGTTTCTGAGATCCTTCAACGAAATCTTAAAAATATTTCCATCAAAATTAACAGATCCCGAATCAAGCTCAACTTCATTATTGTCCCATAATAATTTTATCTCATCAGCTTTAGGTGGTTGATATTCGTTATTGAAATATTGCTGAACAATTGTAAATTCGTTTAATGGGGCTGAACCATTATTAACCATTTTCAATGAAGCAATAACATCTTTCTCTTTGTATGTAGGAACCTGTTCTATATCGTAAGACATGTCACCTGCTATGCTTGCGATTTCTAATATAACATCAGAAATAGAAGCAGTTCCGTTGACGATTGTCTGAAAATCAGGCATAACTCGAAATTCGAGCTTCTTCCTAAAAGCAGGATATTCTTCAGATTCAAATTTCCACATCTTAGAATGCCATTGAGCACCAGCCGGTAATAATGGGACATCTTTGGGATCTATATCGACATATTTCACAGATTTATCCTCTGGAGAATATACATCTGCATTAAACAGTTGAATTATAAATTCTGAAGGGTTTTCAAAAACGAGCTTACAATCCCAAACACCTGGTTCTTCGTCTCGTTCTACCGTATCAACATAAAATTTGTTTCTGGTATAAGCGTCATATTTATCAATGTCAAGACCTTCAGCAAAGGAAGATGATGCTTCATATGTTACATCGATTGTACCTGTTTTCCTCTTTGTAATGTCTGTTACTAAGATACTGCAGGTAAATTTCATGAGAACTGTTGTTTCAGGCATTAATTTCTCAATGTTCCAGACAATTTTATTACCTTCAACCTCTGCTCGCCCTTCTGTTGTGTCCCTTACAACTGGATTGCTAAAATCTCCAGGAATAGTTTTCACAACTTTAACATTTTTAATTGCTTTAGCGAATAAATTTCTCATAGCAATAGCAAATGTAACAGTATTTTCTTTGTCAATTGAAATTCCAAAAGCTTGTAGAGAATATCCATCTGAGGCAGTTCCTCCATCTTCAAAAGTTTCATCCTCCTCTTCCTCCTCTTCCTCCTCTTCCTCATCGTATTCTTCTACAGGAGCCATTTTTTCTCTTACTTTAGCGCCTGCCTTACTAGTTTTATCTTTTGCTTTAAGTAAGTTAGTTTCTATATCCCTTAGATTTAGAACATTATCGGCTTCAGGAAGAGTGTTAACATATTCTTGAACAAGAAGCAAATTTTTGATTTCTTCCTTAATAATAAATTCTTCAGTATACGCATTTGTATCTTTATCGGTTCCGAGCTCTCTAATTTTAATATCTTTTGATTTTAAATTAGTACGCTCAATATTTTTAAGGGAAAGATCAATATCCCATAACCTGTCTTTTTTTGATTGATTTTCCACGCTTAACTTGCCTTTAAAGTTAATAGATTCTATGTTAGCGTCGTGATCTAGCTCTACATCAACATTTTCGGTAATTTTCACCAATCCCGTTACTCCTTCTCTATTGCTATCTTTTAGCAAAATAGATCCTTCTAATTCACCTGTACTCGCATCATATGTCTCGATTACAGGGGTAGAAATATCTCTATCGACTAGCATAACTTTACCTTCATCTAGATCGGATCTTTTTAGACCTTCAGCTAAATTTTCTTCATCAGCTTCTTCAGCTGTAAAGCCATAACTTGGTCTAGATTTTTCTCTTGGTCTACTAGGTTCTCTATCTTTTTTCTTACGTGCCATGTTAGATTACCATTTTTTACATTTTCGTAAATATTTCCATAACTATCTATGGATTAATAATTATGTAATCTTGATAGTTAAAAAAGATTTATTAACTAATACTTTGATCTAAAAAAAAATTACATTTATATTTGAAAGCTTTTCCAGCCTTTCAATTTCAGAAATCAAGTTACCTTTTAGGCGTAAATCATTTGTTCTGGTTATGGAGAGTTTGCCTATACTTTTAATGAATATTGCGAAATTTGTGGTGTTAAAGATACGATTCGTGATGCATAAAGGGAAAATTATGATAAAAATTTGGAATTTAATTAAATTAATCTTTAACAAAACTTCATAAAACTGACAATAAAAAGATTAATTATAGAGAATAATCATAATAAGTATCAATATTATAGCTAAAAAGACCATTTATCAGAACTTATTTCAATTGGATAAGTTATTCTTTTTTATTGCGTCTTTCTTCTCTTTTTTTCAAAACCTCGTCAGCAGCTCTTTGTAGTCTTTCTTCTTTTTCATCCCAGAAGTTTGGATTTTCCATATTTGCCTTCATATTTTCAACCATTATTTTGGCAATTTCTTCAGCTGTATGCTCTTTTTTGGTAGCTTCTTCATTGTCTTTCTCTTTTTCGATAATTAACACCCCTATTTTCTATTTTTTTACTCATGTAATATCTTTAATAACATGCAATTCATAATATCATAAAAAATTATAATATTTCGTAAGTCAAGCTTCGCTTTCTAACTCTTCTATTTCTGCTTTAAAAAGGTTCGCAATCGTAAGCCATTTTTGTTTTGTTTGTAAATCTGATTTACTCTTTTCTGCATATTTAATTCCTGATTCCAATTTTTCGATCGCTAACTTAAACTTACCAAGTTCTTTATAGCATATCCCTAACTTGATGTGCGTTTGGAAGGTATACCATTCGTCTGAGCTTATCTCAATGGCTTTGAGAAACTCATTTTTGGCGCTTTCATAATCTTGGAAGGACATTAACATTTCACCATAGGTATCATGGTAATTGCTGTTATCAGGGTCTCGCTCGATTAGATCTTGAATTATTTCTACTGCTTCTTCTTTTCGGTTTAAATATTGTAGCCAGTAAGCTTTGTAAGTAAGAAGTTTTGTATCTTCAGAGTAATTTTTGAGCAATTTATTAATAATCTCAAGCCCTTCCTCTATATTTCTCTTCTCTTTAAGGATATATGCTACCTTAATCTTGATGTCCTTCTCTTCATCGGGGAATTTCTCGAGCATTTCATCTAAAAACATTAGCAAATCATCGTATTTGTTAAAATAAATTAGTACACGCTCTTTGGCAACATAAAGGTCAAACTGGTCAGGATCTAAGCTAAGGGCTTTATTTACTTTTTTGATGTTCTCTTCGTAATTTGTGAATTCTTGAACTAAATATTTCTTCGAACTATAAGTTTGTACCTCATGCCATATTAAACCCTTTAACTTGTCATAAGTGTCAATCAACTTTTTTTCTTTTTCAACTTTGTAGGCCAAGTAAGTAATATAACTTGGTAATAATTTCTTTAAAGAATAACGCAAACCTTCATGAAAAAGAGAACCGCAAACTTCGTCTAATATCGCATCTATTGTGGCTTCTAAAGTTGTTGAGTAGGTTTTATCTTTATCCTCTTCATATAATTTGTTTAAATATGTAAATTTTGTTATATGTTCTTCGACTACAGCGTTTAGCATCCTTTCAAGCTTCTCATTAGCCTGAAAATAATATATCTCATCAGTATCTACCTCCAATTTGAAGAATTGAATAGGATATATCTTTTTCTCAATAATTTGTAGAACATGAAACTCTAAAACTACCAATTCTAATCCATATTTTTTAGCAAATTTCTTAGTCGAAATAAAGATAGGATATTGTGATGGATGATTGAGGGATAAATATAGAAGTATTTTGAAGAAATCTTCTTCACTTTCTAAAGATTGCTTGATTATTTCGTGGGGTAATCTCAAATGGTTATTGAGAAATCGAAATCTAGTTTCATCTTCAATTATTCTATACTTTTTGAAGAATTTTAGTGCATTTTTAGTAACTTCTTTGATTCGATTGCTTTCTTCTTCCAAAATCGATTGACGGTCTAAATCATAATCCCTCAGCATTACGGAATATTCAATTTTACCCAATTGAGTAATCCTATATTCTTTATTTTCTTTCTTGACAAATCCGTCTTCAATTAAGGAATTCATATTTTTGGATAAAGAAGAATTATTAATTAAAAGAGGCTCATTTAGAAAATCTGACCATTTACAAGAATTATTATTGTATACCATCCATAGTATCCAATGATCGTAATTTCTTTTCCATAAAATTGTTTTTGGAGGGTAATTTAGTTTCTTTTTTTGTCTCGTAGCCTGTGATAATTCATAAAATCTGTCTCGCCCTTTTGGTGTTATTGTATATTGATTAAATTCTTTCTTTTCAATTAACTCTTTTAACAAAAGCTTTTGTAGATAAATTGATAATGTTGAAGGTTTGATCATTTCTTTAAAATTAGGCCATGTACATACTTCGTTGTTATTAAGCATCCATAGTATTACTAATTCAAAGTTAGTTTTACCAAAGATAGGCTTTATAACCTCTTTAGGGGGGTAATTAATTGGAGTGGGCATAACTTAGGATCATCTGGCTTATAAATCTTTTTAGATTTAAGATATAATGGGTAGCTAGTTTATTTATACATTATGGTCTAAAAGAAATATGGAACTCCAGTTATAATTATGTATTATAAACATTTTGTAAACTTAACTCCCCGTTTGTATAATAAAACTTGTAATATATTTAATACTAAAGCTTTAAATTAAAAAAAAACCCTAGCATTAATTAAGAACTATATCATGTGATTCTTGAAGGCTATCAATGAGAGAAGACAATAAAAAATTTAGGTTTAAAATAACAGTTATTGGAGATGGCGCAGTAGGTAAGACATCTCTAATTCAAAAGTTCACAAACGATTCCTTCATAGAAGATTACATTAAAACGATCGGTGCTCAATTTTCTATATTTGATAAAAAAATTGAGAAAGACAAAATAAAGTTATTATTTTGGGACATTGCTGGTCAAGACGATTTTTATTTTCTAAGACCCTCATTTTTCAAAAACAGTGTTGCTGCAATAATTGTGTTTAGCCTTGAAGAAAATAAGCTTGGTGAAGAAAGTTTTAAACACATTCATAATTGGGCTAAAGATATTAAAGAATACTGTGGAAATATTCCTGTGGTAATTTTTGGAAATAAAGTGGATTTAATAGATGAGAAAAAATTAGATGCTTCTGCTATCGAAAAAATTGTTGAAGAAGAGAACTACTTGGGATTCTACATTACTTCAGCAAAAACGGGGCATGGAGTAATTGATGCCTTTAATGCGATTATTGATGAACTTTACTTTAAATATAAAGCCATGCCCGTTTAAAAGATCTTTTCTATCAAAATTCATTGATTATTTTTCTAAGTAATCAGGTACGAAATCAAAAAATTCTTCTACTAACGCTCTCGCCTCTTTAAATCTGCTAACTTCAAACAATCCGCCAAAGTGAGACTTGAATTTATCAATAAACTGAGAATTGAACTTCTTAAGTCCATTTCGCAAAGATTTAGATGATTTTGTTGTAACCAAAATAGAAGCAACTGGATAATTCTTATTGTGTTGAATTATAAGGACTGCTCGGTCCATCTTGATTTCCCGTATTTCCCCTTTCTTTAATAGTTCATCTAAAATGCTACCCACTGCTTGGAGTACCATAGTAAAAACATTCTCGTCTACAGCTTTCAATTTTGCCCAATCATGTTTAAATAATCCAATACCTGCATTCGTCTCAACAACCAAAAGTCTATAAGCTTTAAAGGGAAGGATAAAAATGATTTTAGGTTCTTTCCATATAACTATAATCGTAAATAACGCTCCCAAACTATGAGTTATAAATCCTAATGAATTGAATATTTTAACATAAGTTCCTAAAAAGTACAATGATGCTGTTACAAATGAAAAAAGAATACTACCAAACAAAAGAAAGTTAACAAGCTGCTTTAATTCGTTCGGGGCTCTTTTCCAAGTGAGATAACTCCAACTAAAATAGATCATTACATAATAAAAGAGGAAAATGATTTGAAAAATTCGAAGAACGCCAACATTATGAACACCATAACCAGGTATAATTTGCATACTCTCAGGCATAAAAGTTAAGTATAGCAGTGTAATCTCAATTAGAAGCAAAATCGTGATCTTAATTGAACTCACGCGTTCTTTTTTAATTAGGTCTATAAATATAAAAAGACAGGGAACACCAATTACTTGTGGTATTATCGCAAGAATCATTAATAGGGTTGAGTAATAAAGATGCGAGGCTCCGTCTAATGCCCAAAAAAAAGACTGTAATAACCAATTTGCTGAAAATAAATACACTAATCGATTTTTTCTTTTTTTCGCGTAAGAAAATGAAAGCAAAAATCCAATAATATTTAACACACATGCTACTGATGCGGATGTTACTAATAATATATTATCAAAACTAATCATTTTCACCTCTTCTCAAATATGTTTTTGATCATATGATCTCACTTTTATAACTTGGAACAAAATCGAATACCTGCTCAACTATTTTAAAGCCCTCTTCGAAATCACTAACATTTCGTGAACCTTCTAAAGTACTTTGAAACTGTGCATCAAATTCTTCGTTAAATCTCTTTAATCCATACCTCAGTGATTTAGATGATTTTGAAGCTATTAAAACCGATGCAATGGAATTCTTTTTATTGTGGTTAATAAGAAGTACAGCCCGATCCATTTGGATTTCTTGGATATCACCCTTTTTTAAAATATCATCTAAAACGTTCCCTATGGCTTGAAACATCATAGTAAAGATATTTTCCTCAACTTCTCCTGCTTTTGCCCAATCATATTTAAATAAAGCCACGCTTGCTATCGTGTCAACTACTAAAATGCGATAAGCCTTAAAAGGTAAGATATAAATAATTCTGGGATCTTTTAAGATAACCAAAATAGTGATGAACGCTCCAATCCCATTAATAAAGAACCCTATAGTATTAAATGTTCTTATAAATGTCCCAATTACGTACATTGCCCCTGTTACAATTGTAAAAATAGTACTTCCAAAGAGTAAATAGCTTGTTAATCGCTTTAAATCCGCAGGAGCCTTCCTCCAAGTATCGAAACTCCATAAAACATAAAAAATCATAAAATAAAAGAGGAAGATAACCTGCATTATACGAAGTATGCCTCTATTATGAATTCCATATCCTGGAATGATTTCCCAATTATCAGGTACATAAAAAGTGACAATAAAAACTAAAGCTTCGATAACCATAAGTATTGAAATTTTGATTGGACTAACATTCTCTTTTCTACTAAGTTCGATAAAAATGATAATACACGGAACTCCTATCAGTTGTGGAACAATCGCTAAGGCCATTAGTGGTATTGAGTAAAAATAATGAGCTACAGCATCTATAAACCAAAAAACAGCATACATTAACCACATTGCGGAAAATAAGAAAATAAGCCGATTTTTTCTCTTAACTGCATATCTAAAAGTAATTGCGCCACCAATTGCCACTAATGTCCCCGTAATGCAAGTTGATAATACGAGCATCAAGTTTTCAATTGTCATATATTTCCACTCATTGTTAATTATAAATATTTATATTTAAAAAGAATCCTTGAAATTGCCCATACAGCAATAAATTGGATACCTATTATAGATATTGATTTTATAAATACATCTAAGATTTTAAGTATTGGAATTGAGAATAACTCGCTAAAAATAATGGTAGCGATGAAATAAAATATGCTTACAATCAATATATTCTTTAAAGTTTTGGTCACCCGGAAATCATAGGAATTTTTGTAATTATGCGTAACATCTATGTCAACTTGAACTGTTTTTGCTTTCCTATCTCTCGTGCATTCTGTATAACTCCAATCAATTCTTCTTATCGCAAGTGAGTCTTCATCGTTTTTCTTCGCTATTTGGCATCTTAATATTAGACCATGTTGATGTTTACCTATCCATTTTGAAGAAGTAAAATTTCCCCCAGAATAGGCTAGTAAATGAGTTTGATTGAGGTTATTAGGTGGTGGTACATTCACAATAGGTTGTGGTACGTGTGTATGGTGCCCAAAAATCAAATCCCATTTAGCAGAGATATTTGGTTTTTTTTGATATTTTTTAATTGGTTTTCTTTGTAGTTTTTTGGGTAAGTATTTCTTGAAGTCATAATAAACTCCCTCAGTTAATAATTTTCTACATCTTTCTTTAATTTTACTGCGAATGTAACACTCATTTTCAAAATGCCAATGAGGATACAAAATATTAAAACAATTTGGGTCATAGAATGTATTTACCTCTCTGAATTGAGATACATAATCATTTTTATAATTATTCCACATCGTTCCAGAGACTATATTGATTCTTTTTTTTGGTGAATAATATTCCTTATTTTTATATCCAAAGGCTTGGAAACCACAATTACTATCTATGAAATCTCGAGTCTTATAAAAATAATAATCTTTAAAATCTGCTGAATGATTATTACTAATACAGAGCAACCATTTAGGAGTTGGTTCTGTAATTTTTTTTAAATCTTTTAAAATTGCACTTCGATGCTTCTGCTTTATAATGTTGATGGTTTTTTTGTCATTAATAATCCCTTCTAAATTCCCTACCATTAAATCCACACCTTTAAAAAAATTGATAATATTATTTCCAAATTTAAGTTTATATTTTTTCATTTTCATAATATCTCCTACAAAACCTATTTCATAAATGATGTCTCTCTCATCTATTGTATTTAATATTTGAGATCTCCATTTACATTTTTTGTCATAGTTCCCAATATTTTTTTCTTGAGTTCTTTTACTTCGTATCCAGTAAAAAAAAAAATAACTTAATATTACGATAACCTCACATATTACAAGAAGCATTAAATACACATTGATAAGTTCGAAAATAGATAATACAAACATAAATAAAATGAGTGGATATAACAAGTCATAAATAGTGTGCTTTAATATCCACCGGAAAGTTTCAATTAAATCATAAGGATTGCCACGAATACTTAATAGATTTTCTTTAGACATTTTAATATTAATTTAAGATTATTAGAGAGGATTTCTAATAAAAGTATGTTTTACTTAAATAAATTTATTTAGTGATAATTTAAAATATTTTTTCTTTTCTGTAAAAAAAAAACTAAAAAGAACCATTTATATCATTAAAAAATATCATTGAATATATTTTAAAAAAGATTCAAAAGACAGGCTCGGGGTTATTTAAGGCTTTTTTTATTTAACTAAAAAACCCACTCTATTCTATTAATATTAATCAGTCCAGTCCGAATGCAATAATCCAATTGAAGTTTAGTCACATAAACTAAATATGTACTGCAATTGATATTATATTAACGAATACGAAAAGAATAAGTGAGTAAATTTTGAATTCTATATACGCTGAAAATGAAGTAGCCACTAAATCGCTACCACTTTTAAGGGCGGGGTTAATAAGGGTTGAGGGCGAAGTTAACCCTATTAATTTAACAAGCTTGTTTTTTTCTATTCGTACCAAAAAAATATGAATTGAATAGCAGAATAATCCATGAATGCCCCAGGGGTTGAAAAAAAGGAGTTTTTCAATTTAGAGTATCACCAAGGGCGGGGTTAATAAGGGATGAGGGCGAAGTTGACCTTATTAATATAACAAGCTTGTTTTTTTCTGTTCGTGCCAAAAAGAATGTAAATTGAATAGGAAAGTAACCTATAAATGCCCTAAGGGTTGAAAAATAGGAGTTCTTTATTTGACCCCACTACCAAGGGCGGGATTATTGGGGTAAGAGGGCGGAATTAACCTAAAGAATGTGCTTTCCTATTCTTTTCTATTCATCCAAAAATTTTAATATCTCTTTAAATCTAATTTTAATGTTTTGAAATGACAGTACCACGATAGAATGAGCTTTTCAGCATATAACTTCTCTTTCATCGCGATTAGCTCTAATCAAATTTTTCGTAATTGTATTAAAGGCTTGCTTATTTTATAATCTTGTTTGAAAGGTTAGAGAATTATGAGCTTCGAACACAATATTATTTGGAAAAAATGTAAAAAATGTGGGTTTTTACAGCACAGTTCCCATCTACGATGTATAAAATGCAAATCTGAGGATTTTGATACGGTTAAAGCTGAAGGAAACCCTAAACTTATCTCTTATACCATCTTAAAAGCACCTCCCGCTGAATTTCGAGATAAGGCATCCTATGCTCTTGGAATTATGGAATTTGAAAATGGTGTAAAAGGACTCGGTCAAATTACAAATCAAAATAATTTAAAAACAGGAATGAACTTAACACCAATTTATCGAAAAATTTGTGAAAACTTGGATGGAAAGGAAGTCTATAATTTTGTTTTCCAACCTATTTAGTAATCTGATAAAGAGGGAGAAGACGATGTGTTCATATTTAGTAAAAAAAATTAGTTAAATTAATTATAATTATTTATCATAAAAAATATCAATTACATAACTTATTAGAGATATTCATGAAATTAAAATTGCGATTTTCTGGTCGCGGCGGACAAGGTATCAAATTTTTAGGAAGTATATTAGTTCGAGTTGCAACGGCTGCTAATTATTATGCAACACTCACAGTTAACTATACACCTTCCGTTAGAGGGGGACCTATTTTTTGTGATGTTATTCTAAGCTCTGCTCCTATTTCATATCCATTC
>JAGXNP010000043.1 GCA_019894885.1 Promethearchaeota archaeon
TACAAGAACTTGCTGAACTGATCGGAATGCCCGTTACTACAAGTTATATGGGAAAAAGTAGTATTGCAGAAACTCACGACCTCGCTTTAGGTGTGATGGCCGGTCGGGGACAGAAGTTAGCTACAGATATTATAGGTAAGGCAGATACCATTCTTGCCGTAGGAACTTGCCTTGCTCCCGATAATACTAATGATTGTAGTAAAAAATTTATTGATGTTGAAAATCAGAAACTACTCCATATTGATATTGAACCCCGCAATGCAGCCTGGACATATCCGGCAACTCTAGGTGCAACTTCGGATGCAAAATTAGGTTTAAGGGCGATAATTAACACTATTAAGGCAAAAAATCCACAAATTGATGTACAAAAGAGGATTTCAACCATACTGGAATTAAAGGCTAAACCCGAAAATGAGTTTTTCACCAATAAATGGTATGATTCAACTAAAGTACCTATAGAACCTGAAAGGATCGTAAAAGAACTCAATGAACTAGTTAGAGAAGAAGATCTGCTTGTTTTGGATGCCGGGAACAACAGATTATGGTTCTGTAAAATGTTCAAATCTAAAAAAGCCGGACAGGTAATCGGTCCTGGTGGTGCGGCTGGAATGGCTTGGGGTCCCAGTGCTTCGGTGGCCGCTCAACTGCTAAATAAGCAGGGAAAAGTTGTCAGTGCGGTTGGAGATGGCGGTATGATGATGTCTCTTTATAACTTTGAAACTGTGAAGCAATATAACATACCTCTCATGTACGTAGTGTTTAACAATCAAAGCTTAGGAAATGTACGAGATTTCTTTTCTAGAAAAGGTAGACCTCTTGCAGAGTACCCTGAAACAAATTTTGCCGATATCGCAAATTCAATGGGTGTGGAAGGAATTCGTGTTGAAGAACTAGATGATCTTCGACCTGCCCTTGAAAAAGGTTTTAAAAGTGATAAACCTACGGTAGTTGATGTTGTCACTAGTCGTGCCTCGCATCTGAGGGTTAGAACTTCATAAAAACACCATGAAGAAATTCTTTTTTTTCTTTTCTCTTTTTGTATAATACGTTAATTTAATTGATAAATAATAAAGGTCTAGTACAATTTTTAAAAGTCTTATTTCTTAGAAAAATTAGAAATTCTTTAATTTCCTTTTCTTGCCATTCCTTTAAAGGATGAAAATTGGTTAAAAAATTTTGCATCTCCTTCAATTTTGGCAAAGATATTGACGGGTGATGCAGCTCTTGGTTTATCATCCTTACTCGCGGGAGTAGGACCAAAAAAAATGCAGAATCCATTTCCATCAGGCCAATATCCAATATCTCCGACCTCACAATCCACTTGAGAATTTTCTCTACCTATAGCAACTGGTATTTCTCCATAGAGCTCCTCGCCCCATCTTGCAAGGTTTAGATCAAAAGGTAACTTATCCCATATCGCTCTGCATGTTTCAGGATTTTTATCAACTAATAATTTAGCTTGAATTTTACCAATTTTTTCGTTTTCAATAATAATATATTGCATTTTAATCCCATTAGTGTTTAAATAATGTTAAATAACTTGTATAGGGTATCTGCCATATTTTTTTAATGTTTCGTGCATAACAAGAAAGTTTTCTAATTTTACTGCGGGATTTATACTGTGGCCTGAACTGAGGATAAATCCACCCCCTGGAGCTAATTTATCTATTAATTCCTTTACATAATTTTTAATAACTTCTGGAGGTTGGTCTGCTAAATCTTGGGGAGAAACATTCCCAACAAAAGCAATTTGGTCCCCATATTTCTCATGCAATTTAAAGATATTAAATTCAGGATTAGCAGTTGTAGGTTCTATTGGATGGATAGCATCTACCCCACAATTAATGATATCTTCAAAAATTGTCGTTATATCTCCACAACTATGTAAAAAGAATTTTAAACCTCCTTTATGCGCGGTCTCACACATTCTTTTTACCCATGGAAATACAAATTTATGATAATTACGTGGAGCCATTAATAATCCATTTTTAAATCCATAATCGTCTCCAAGTAAAACTAAACCATCCTCCCCCCAATCAATTAATCGTTTGATCAGTTCAACTTGAAATTTTCCTCTTTCATCGAAAATTTTCTTAATGATTTTAGGTCGAGCTAACATCCTACTAAATTGTTGCAAACCGAAACATTGCCAAGATGATTCTAATAATCCACAGAATGAAGGCATAGCATATATTTTTCCTTTATATTTTTCTTCAATCAATTTACCAGCTTTATATACGGATTCTCTTTTAGGATCGTCAGGATCTGGCTTAGGAAACGATTCATAATCTTCAAAATTCTCAAAATAACCTCTCATATAATAATAAATATCCATATTATCAGCAGGATTTTTCTTAAAATGCATAACCCTACCTACATCATCAATTACTCCTTCTCTTGTGTATTCTACAGGATAATTAGTTAGGTAAAGGGAAAATAAGTCTATACCTGCTTTTAGGAAGAGTTCAATTCCCGGAGTAAGGGTATCTGCTACTTTACTAGATTTATCAACAAACTTCTTAAGCAGAGCAGTATCTCCCTTTACCAAATCATACGTTTTAGATAAAAGATCTCCACTTCCTTGATAGCCGTATTTAAGACCATAATGCTCATATACCTTCAAATTATCTATCGCAATTTCAAAAGAAGGTACTCTGTCTGGCTCCTCATGATTCATGCTTTTTAAGATTCTTTCTTTAGCATCCATTATAATTAGTGTAAAGGTATGAATTATTAAATATAATTTGAAATAGAAAAAAAAATTAATTTTATAATTTAATTTTAAAAATCATTTCAAGTAGGAATTCTGTCAATAGATTTATAAATTGACATAAATTTACAACTATAAAATTAGTTATGTGAATTTGATGCTGATCTCAAGGAATTTGTGTAAACTTTCTTACAGAAATATTCGAAAAACTGTTTCTATTAATCTCATTCTTTTTATGTTTTTGTTTCTTATATTTTCCTCTAATTCTCGAGCCCTGACACCACAAAGTTTATATTTGAATAGGGTTGGTTTCCTTAATATAGAGGTTGGATACGATGTTCACATAGTTGATGATTACGCGTATGTAACAAATAATGATGGCTTGATGATAATTGATATTCAAAATCCTCACAACCCTCAAAAGGCAGGAGAAATACTATGTGGAGGGTCATTAGGATTTGAAGTTGATAATAATATCGCATATATTGCATCAGTCACTAGTGGTTTTATTATCTCAAACATATCTAATCCGACTAATCCACAATTATTAGGACAGAACAGCGCTGCAGGGGCGCTCAGAATTGCAGTTTCAGGTTTGCATGCTTATGTAACTTATATCGGAGGGGGATTTAAGATCTTTAACATCAGCGATCTTATGAACCCCGCTTTTTTAGGAGAATATAGTGATACAAGAAGTGACGCTATAGAAATTAAAGAAAACTTTGCCTATTTCGCAAACGCGGAAGTAGGATTAAAAGTGGTAAATGTTTCTAATCCTAGTTCACCACAACTTGTAGCAACAGTTTCCCAAACGGGAGGGGCTAATGATATCCATATTACCAATGATACATTATTTCTTGCATGTTGGGGGGCGGGAATAAGAGTAATTGATATTTCTGATCCGACATCACCACAATTGCTTGATTTTTACGATGATAATGATGGAGGAGAGGAATTAGGGCTAATAGAAAAAGATAGTTTTCTTTATGTCGCTGATAATTATGGAGTTGAATTATTCAATGTTAGTGATCCTACTTCAATTGTTGAAATAGCTGAACGGACGAGTGATGTGAGTGCAGCCCACGATATTGATGTTGATGAGGATTATATTTATGTTGCGTTGGGAGGCGGATTACTAATTCTTGAGGTAAGCACAACGCCTGAAAGTGGCGATTCTGAGTTCTTCTTTTATTTAATAATAATTTTGACGGTATTTGTTGCAATAGCAGTAATTTCAAGCGTGGTTTATTTCAAAATCCTCAAACCAAGGAAAGTAAAAAAAGAAGAAATCTAATTTATCTTTGAACCGATCTTATTTATATATATTTTATAATTAATATCAATCTGATTGAAGCATTTTTAATTATGATTTTAGAGAAAACGGTTGAGTTAGTAACACAAATTTATAGATACCATAAAATCATACCACCAAGAGTCAGCAAAATAGTTATTGGGTTGGGATATACGGGTGTTGAATTAGAAGCATTAGCTTACGGTCCCTTTTTAGGTTTAGCATACACTATACCCGGGATTATTCAGAATACAGATTGTTCAAAAATAGAATTTGCTGGTGATTTAAAAAACAAAAAAATCTTTGGTGAACTTCTACAATGGTCATATGGAAGCGTTAACTTAAAGAAAATAATTGGTATTGCTACATTAAATGCTGTTTCTCAGCATATATTAGAAATAATCAATCCCTATCAAGAGATAAAAGGAGATTTAATAGATTTTACAAAGATATGTAATAGTTCAAGAGTAACCTTTATTGGAAACATTGCTCCTTTAGTAAGGCAAGTCAGCCTGTTAACAAAAGAAATTACGATAGTAGAAGAAAACCAAAAAAAAATTAACATCGGTAATAATTTCAAAATAAAAAGAAGTATTGATGAATTAGATGAGAAAGAACTTAACTCGGATGTCTTGTTTTGTACAGGAACTACTTTGATTAATAATTCTATTGAAGAAATCTTACATATTTTTAAGAAAACTGCTAATTATATCATTTTAATCGGACCAACAGCAAGCATGATTCCAGATGTTTTATTTGATAACGGTGTTGATATTGTTGGAGGAATGAAAATTTTCGATACAAAAGCAACTTTAAGAATAATTCAAGAAGGAGGGGGAACTAAGCTATTTAAAAATTATGGGAAAAAATACAATTTCATTAAACAATAGCTTGTTTAAAATATTGGTTCGACAAAAAAAAATAGATAAAAAAAAATAATTAATTATTAAGTATCTCCGTATTTCTCTTTCCAGATTGGAATTTTGATTTGTAATTCTCTTCTTTGAACTTTCCAATCTATAGATTTTGGTATTTAATTTATAATTTCGTTTTAAATTTTGTTTGGTGAGGTATGGCTAACCTTCTAAAAGTAAATATCATTTATATTTTCAATTTACTTATTCCAAACTTATTTTTTATTATATATTCTTTAATATTTCAAATATTTTTTCATTTTTAGGAATGTCTTGCATGTTATCTCCATAATAAGCGAATTGAATAATACCTTGCTTATCAACGATTAACATTCCAGGCATCCTTCCTCCTTTGGATAACTTTACCTCTTGATTCAACATTTTAGGAACCTTTTTCGAAGGATCATAGTATATTGGATATTTTCGGGCGTATTTTTCTTCCATTTTTTTTGCGTTTTTCTCAGAATCTGCTAAGATTGGATAAAGTACGGTTTCCATTTGCTCAAATTTCTCGAAATCTTTTCTTAAATGTGCCGCGTGCCATCTACAGTAAGGTCAATTAATGTTTCGAAATAATATGACAACAACTTTTTTTTTACCTTCAAGAGCTCTTATATTTAGTTCCCCGCCTCTCGAATCTGGGAGGGAAAATTCTTGAATTTTCGTACCAACGATTTGAAATTTATCCTTCATCTTCTTCACTTTTTTGTAGAATTCTATAATAATTTAATCGGAATTGAATAAAAAGTTGCTTTTTATAGATTAAAAATAAGTAAATGTAAAAAAAGAAAAATTTTTATTAAAGATTATTGTGTTGCTCCATATCTAGCCTTCCACAAAGGATCTTCAATCTGTAATTGTCTTCTCTGAACTTTTCCAACCATAGATTTTGGAATTTCGTCTATTATTTCAATTTGTTTAGGGCATTTATAATGCGTAATATTTTCTTTACTCCATGTGATTAACTCTTCAGAAGAAATTTTACCCACTGAATCATCTTGTAGTTGGACCCATGCCTTCACTATTTCTCCTGTTTCAACATCAGGTAATCCAGCAACAGCTACTTCCATTACATCAGGGTGAGAACCTAATAAATCTTCTACTTCCTTTGGAAAAACGGAATAACCTTTATATTTAATCATTTGTTTCTTTCTATCTCTAATAACCATTTGTCCATGTTCGTCCATGTATCCAATATCCCCTGTTAAACACCATGTTCGTCCTTCCCACTCCTTTAAAACTTCGGCTGTAGCTTCAGGTCTATTTAAATACCCTTTCATAACTTGGGGACCACATACGCAGATCTCTCCAGTAAAATCTATTCCATATCCTTTTAATTGTCCCATACTGAAGTCTTCTGAGTCGAAGATTGCCCATTCAACACCGGGTAATGGTAAACCAATGGTGCCCGCGGTATCTGTTCCGTTAAATGGGCCTACACTTACTGCAGTCGTGCATTCCGTAAGTCCATAAGCCTCAACAAGTCTTCCACCACCGATTGCTTCGAACGCATCCTTTACGGGTTTATGAAGCGGTCCCGCGCCACTAACGCACAAACGAAACATTTTTTCCAATTTAGGCTCGGGATTTGCCTTTAAGTAGCGAGTTAAACCAATGAAAAGGTTTTCAACTCCAGGTAAAATAACCCCTCCCGGAGGACCAACCTCTACAATTGTATCTACAACTTCTTTTAATTCAAGCTCTCTTTTTGCGAAAAGAATATTATAGTCTCCTCCTTCTATTACAACATTTTGAACAATTGTCATTCCAAATGCATGGAACATGGGTAAAATACCTATACATGCCATAGGATGGGAAGCATCAGGCATCCACATTACATTCTGCTTAGCATTAGTCACACAATTGTAGTGAGTGATAATAGCAGGTTTGGGAACTCCAGTTGTGCCACCAGTCATTAAATAAACTGCTGTATCATTTAAAGGATCTATTTCTACTTCGGGGATATCGACTTCACCCCGTTTTTGACATACATCTGAAAAGTTTAAAGCTCCAGGAACTTCTCCTTTAGGAATTGTTCCGTCCGCAATTAATTGTTCTTTAACGGCAGGAGGAATAGCAGCTAAGTCGACTATACAGGTAGAAATCACGAAATCAAACTTATATTTATCTTGTATGGGTTTAATAAGACCATACATTACATCCATACAAACAAGTCCTTTTGGTTTTACTTGTTCGAGGACATGGAGAATTTCTAAAGGTTTATAAGTTGGATTAATAGGGATTACAATTCCTCCCAGTTTAACAGTAGCAAAATAAGAGATTGTAAATTGAAAACAATTAGGTAATAGAATGGCGATAACATCTCCCTTCTTTACCCCCTGTCGGGATAATGATGTAGCAAGAGAATCTGTATATTTTCTTAAGACTCGATAATTCATAAAGGTTTTCGAAAAATATATACACTTATTTTTGGCAAATTCTTCAGTCTTTTGGTCAAACCAATCACCTAGGCTTATTACGGGGAACTCTGGGTGCTTAGGAACACCTTCTTGATATTTTTTAAACCAAGGTTTACTATCATCAACATACCACCTAGGTATTTCCATTTTAAAAATTCACTTTTAAAAATTGATTTAATATTGATTTGAATATATTTGATTTTGAGGTATATAAATCTATTTTTAAAACAAAAAAAATTGAAATAACTCTTTAAAGTTTTTTTAATGAATTCCTGTCTTTTTCCATGATTTGCTTATTATAATAGGAATCTTTGGAAAGTGTTATTCTTTTTATAAAAAAAAATGCGATAAGATAAAATATACCTAAAGATATGAATAAAATAATAATTACATATGGATTTTCTTCGTTTGGACCAGAAAGAATGCTTCCTACAAACTATGAAGCAAAAGAAGGACCCAATGTTCGTACAAATAACTCTAAACCATAATAAGATCCAGAGATTTTAGCCATTGCTTCATCAACATTAGATGATTTATCATTTCCAGCAGTTTCTTGTACAAGCGAAGCCATTATCGGAATAGAAAACAGAGGATATGCATACATAGACCCTAGAACTGTACTCCATGTTATAATATACAATATCAATTTAATGCCAAATTGAAGCCCATTAAGTAAGAAAAATATGTCCATAAAGGAAGCTATAACAGCTAATAATATACAAATCGAATAGGATTTAACTATATGATTCCTTTTAAGAATTCTTTTCCATATAAAAAACCATACAAATTTCCCAAAAATGGAAATAAGAATATAAATGAAAAACTCTGACGATTGAAATTGCATCAAATACATTTGGAAAGGGAACACTAACAATGCTACAATTTTACCACAAACACCTATAAAAAATCCTGCTAACATCAATTTAGCGAAATTTTTATCTTTAGCAGGAATTGTCATACGCTTAAACGCATCCGTAATCTTAGTTTTCTGGTAGTTTAAATTAGAATTTCTATTATGGAAGCTTTCATCTACTGAAATAAAGATTATAATTACAGTAATTAATCCAAAAACAGTAAAGATTATTCCTACCAAAGGAATATATAGTAACATTATTTTTCCAGATGGTTCCCACCATTTAACATTTGAAGGATCACTTAATAAACTATGAATGATTAATGGAAGGAGCATAGCAAAGATTGAGGCGATAATAGAAAAAGCAGATCGAAGTGAGGCAACTTTTTCTCGGTTCTTTAGCGTCTGTGACTGTTCAGGGAGCATAGAAGTATAAACATTGAATATTAGTGCTCGAAAGATTGTCCGAATCATAGTTACACCCCAGAAAAAAAGAGCCGTAGGGAAGTATAAAGAATTATCTTGAGGACAAAGTGGTGGAAACCATATCATAATAGTTGTAATAACCCACACGGGCATACCAATTAACAAAAATGGGCGTCTTTTTCCTAATTTTCCTGGCTTTTTGTTATCTATAATAACCCCAAAAATAATGGCAGCAATAGCACCGAGGATTAGTTGAGCTGTGACCCAATTGATACCAAAAGAGCGTTTAAATTAATAGTATAGACATAATATTGAAAAATAAATACTTCTGTAAACATATTAGGAAGAGTAAATCCTAAATCTCCAAGAGAATATCCAAATAATCGTTTTCCATGCAGCTCTCGTGGTGTTGTGATTGCACACATTATGATGATTAATTCGATATTTTGCATCTTAAAGATGAATAATTGAAATAGTTTACGTTAAAGCATTATTTTATGTTATTAGATCACGAATAATATTAATGTCGTAATTTCTCTTAAAAATAAAAATTAATTATTGGGAGGAATTGCTAGTAATTTTTAATTACTCCTAAGAGCACCGCAACAACTTTTGAATTTTTTACCACTTCCGCAAGGACATAACTCATTTCTCCCAAATTTTGGAAATTTAAATGGAAAAACATCGGTGATTTCATTTTCTTTCTTAAAATTATCAGCAATGTGTTTAAACCGAGGTAAGGTTCTTGTGTAAAAAATTTTCCAACCTTGACATAAATTACTTAATTGTTTAGCGGAGTTTGGTGCCCCATAACGGAATTTTTGGCAATCACCATGACAAAAACTAAGAAAAGGGCATAAATTACACTCTTCATTCCAATTGGATTTTTGATTTCCAAATGCATGGTAGGTATGAGAATTTAATAGTTCTTCCCATGAATTATTATTAACATTCCCTAGTAAAAGATTATCCTGGACGAAGAAATCACATGGATAAACCCCACCATCATGTTCTACCACAAAATATTGGACACAGCTATCCTGCATGTAGCAGACATTATAACGGCCATATACTAAATATTCCATAATGGAATCGAATAATCTAATGGAAACCTTGTTAACATCCTGCTTAATCCATTCATTAAATAGCTCTGTTAGAAATAGACCCCAATCTTTTCCTGCTATTGAATACGGTCTAAGACTGCCATCCGTATCAAACTCAACACAGGGGATATATTGATGGAAAAAGAAGCCATTATCACGATGATATTGATAAATTTCTTTAGCTTTTTTTATGGTCTGGTTATTAATCAATGTTAGTATATTAAACTCTACACCATGTTGCTTGAGACGCTCTATACCACGCAACACTAGCGCATGAGTCGGCTTCTGACCAATTGTTTTCCTATAGTAATCGTGAAGATATTCCGGTCCATCTAAACTAACCCCAAGAAGGAATTTATACTCTCCAAAAAATTTCGCCATCTCTTCTGTTATCATTGTGGCGTTAGTTTGAAGTCCATTACTAACTGAAGATCCCGGGGGGGCGTACTTAATTTGCATTTCTACGACTTTTTTGAAAAAATCAAGCCCCATTAAAGTAGGTTCTCCACCCTGCCATCCGAAAGCATATTTTTTATTCTGATCAGTGCTCATATAACTTTTTATCATGAGTTCCAATATCTCATCAGACATTCGAGGGTTCTTACTTCCAATTTCTAGATGATCTATGTAAAAACAATACTCGCATCTTAGATTGCAATCAGCCGAGGCTGGCTTGATTAGAAGAGAGAATTGCTTCATGAATAATTATTTATACCATATTTTATTAGGATAAGTTTAGGAAATCAATTTAAATCTTAAATTTTTTTTATATGAAAATTAACAACATTTTTGATAGAGACAAAATTTCTTATCACTACTTTTAAAAACTATGCTCTCAAGTTTAATTTAAAAAAAATAAAATATTTGTATATTTATTATGAAGGAAATTGAACCTAAAATTTTAACTAAAGAAGAAATTGAGCGAATTCCATCAGGAATTAATGAAGAAGAACTTGTAGAGTTTGATAAACACGCACTTAATTCTTTTTATGAAGCTTTAACTGTTGTAGAAGCAAAAGAACCAGGTTCTTCGTGGGTGAAAGTGATTGATAGAGAAGGTAATTTAAAAGAAATTCTTGATGCTACATCGATGAATTGGACTTTATCTCTCGGATTTGCACACCCGGATGTGAATTATGCTGCTTATCAACAAATGATTAGATTAAATCACGTAAGATATAATGTATTAACTCCTGCCAGAGTAAAATTGGTAAATAAAATCGCAGAATTAGCTCCCGGTAAACTTAAAGGAGGAAGGGTTTCATTGAATAATCAAGGTGGCGGATTAGCAAATGAAGCAGCTATCAAATTAGCAATGATGGTATCCAGAGGCGCTGACCATTTTGGAGTTTTTTGGGGTGCTTATCATGGCTCCACTTTAGTAACGAGTACAGCTACTCAACCAATGCATGGAATAAACCGTTTCCATAGTTTTGGTCACGAACACTTCACTAGAATGCCTTATCCCTATTGCTATAGATGTTTATGGAATTATAAAGAGGGATTAAACGGTAAAAAGGATTCTAGCTGTAACCTAGAATGTTTTGATTTAGTAGAAAATTATATATTAGGAATGGCACCAAAAAGATTTGCAGGAATCATGCTTGAACCAATTCAAGCAGCTGGAGGTCAAATACCTGCACCTCCCGAATTTTTACGAAAATTAAAAGAAGTCTGTGAACAGGAAAATGTGTCCTTAATATATGATGAATGTCAAACGAGCATGTGGAGATGTGGAAAATACTTCACAATAACCGAGCGATATCAAAAGGAATTGAACTTGGATGTTTCCCCAGATATGATGACATTTACTAAGGGAATCGGAGGTGGGTATCCATTAGGGGTTTTAGTTGCATCTCCAAAAATCAAGAAAAGATTTGGTCCTTCAGAAGAACACACTACATTTAGCTCTGATCCATTATCGATGGCTACTTCACTAGCAGCAATTAAAGTTATTGAGAAAGCTAAAATTGGTGAAAACTGCGAAAAAATGGGTAATAAGATCACTAAACGATTATTAGAAATGCAAGAAGAATACGAAGAAGTTGGAGATATCAGAGGCCCTGGTTTATTTATTGGAATAGAATTTGTAAAAAATAAAGAAACTCGTGAACCTTTTACAGAACTTTCTGAGGAAATGATTTTACTAGCACCGGAGCACAACTTATATTTAGGATCTAGTATGCCTATTTTAACAGCCACAGGTAAACTAAGACGAAGGAATGTAACGAAAATCAAACCTCCTTTAGTTATTACTGAAGAAGATACCGATTTTATTTTAGAAAGCTTTGAACTAACTCTAAAAGATGCTCTAAAAAAAGTAAAATAATAAAATTTCTACTATTTCTTTTTTCTAATAAATTATAGCATTGGAACGTATTACTTATATCTGTTGAAATCATTTCTTTAATAAGATATAGCCGTTCCTTATCGCTTTTCGATTTTCGTGATTATAAACCTCAAAGAAGATTTCTTTACTGGTTCCGGTTTCTTTCTTCTTTTTCATCTGAATCGATATGTTTGAATCAGGATAAACCATGCCTGAGAAATTACATGCAATCTCTTGCACTTTATTAGGGTCTCTTTCTGATTCGACATTAATTATTTCTTTCACAGCAAAAGCTAATGTTGCAGTACCTTGTAAAATAATATCGGGTAACCCAACAAAATGAGCAAATTTTTTAGACGTGTGAATTGGGAAAACTATATCAGTACAACCATCGTACACGAAAGATCTTAATTTATCAATATATAAAATTTTCTTCCAAACAGGTTCATCATCGCTATTAAGGATTGGGCGTATAGGAAGTGATTCCTCTCCTTTACCATCTCCTACTAATTTTACTCCTCTTAGCATTCCACCGATGTATTCAGTGAATACGAGATCATTGTTTTTATCTAAAGCATCTAGTCGAAGTGTAACATTAGTTCCAGCTCTATGGGGTAAAATAGCTACAATTGTGCCATGAATTTTAAGCTCGTCATTAGGTTTTATTAAACGATAAATTTTCAAGTGCTCGTAATAGTGGACTATAGTTGCAAATACTCTTAAAGGAAAGTTTTCTGAATTAATGTAATCTGATAAATTTTCCATAATTGGCCAAGTAATCGCTACAGGAAACATAGGATGGGCTAAGATACCATTTTCGTTCTCATCATTAAAATAATTTGGATTATCATCATTTACCGCAGCGGCATAATTCATAATGCTCCGCCAATCAACCTGGACTTTATACTCCTTTAAAGGAGTATTGATAAATTGACTACTTATTTTCATAATATTTAGAGCGGGAAATTATCATTAGTAAATAATATTGAAATTCATTTAAATACATTTCTTGCTCATCTCATAATTGTGTTTAACCAGAGGAGTTAATTTCTATTACTCAGAAAATCGAATGATTGCAAACGCATCTAAATTAGTATAAAATTTAGCTAAATTCCTTTTTATCATATCATTTTTTAAGTCGTCATATTCAAAAGAGAGATTGTCAATTTCTTTTTCTAATCTAGCAATGTCTAACTTTGTAAATTTTATTTGTTCCTCTAAAAGATTAATTTGATCTTCTCTTTCCCTTCGCCTTTTTTGATCTGTCAGTTTTTCGAGGTTTGATTTTTGTTTCTCTGTTGGTCTTTTGTTTTCTCGCTTTTCTAATGTTTTTTTCATAGATTCAAGCCTCAATTTTAATGTCCTACTTCGATATGCATAAATTTTTTCTTTCTTCTTTTGTTCAATATTGAAGATTTTATCGTTTAAAGCTTTGATTTCGGTTTTCCACTGAGAAGTTTTCCATTTGACCAGTGTCTTTGATTTTTTTTTGAGATTCTCTATTAAAGTTTTGTCTAGATCGTTTTCATTAAAACTTTCATTTCTAAAATCATAAAAATTTTCAATTTTATTAATATCAAGTATTATATCGGCGAGGTCTTCCAATTCTCTACCATTTCTATCAACAACGACAGCAGAATACTGGTTTTCTAAGATATACCCTTGAAATTTAATTGTGAAAATAAATAAATAAATTTCATTTTGAAGTAATAAATTCGTTTTAAAAGGTTGAGGTAACCTCTCTCTTTTCAAGTTTAATTGCGTAAAAGTACCATTTAATTTATCTGATCTACAATAATTTAGTATCGCATTAATTAATGGATGTCCCAGTGCAAAAAAATCTACTTCTTCTTTTTCTTTAGCCAAATCTAAATTAAATGTACCAAAATAGTTTTTGAGTAATTTAAAATCGTGGTTATTATAAAATTCATTACTAAGTTTTATTTCTGTTTGGAAACCAGTATTTGCACGGTTTCCCTCCTTAAGAATATTCAATGATCCATATTTTTTGTCATTCAATTCAAAAAAACCATTAACTAAAAGGTATAACTCGTTATGTGTTAATTTAACTTCTCGACACGCATCTAACGGAGTAAAAAGGTCATCCATTTTAAACGATTTTTTGTCTATAAGCAAATCTTCAAGTTGCATTTCCATCTCTTTTGCTTTTTTTACTTCACCATCTAATTTTCTATTAAATTCATTTATTTTCTTTCTTCTTTTTCCCGCTTCTTCAGTAAAAATGATGTTTTTAATGTCTTTTTCGATAGTTCCGATAATTGGTTCTAATTGACCAATTGATTCTTCAAATAAGTGAATTCTTTTATCTAAAGCAAACATGATGTCTGTTTCAATGGTCCCCTCAATATAGAAATTATAAATAAATACTTTTTTGGATTGTTGTCCAATTCTATCAATTCTTCCGATGCGTTGTTCGAGTTTCATTGGATTCCAGGGAAGATCGTAATTAATCATAACTTTAGCAAATTGAAAATTCCTACCTTCGCCCCCAATTTCTGTTGAGAGGAGGATTGAAAAGTTCTCATTCGAGCGAAATCTTTCAACAGCTTCATCTTTTTCATCTTTATCCAAACCACCGTAGAACATCTCAATCATGTAACCTTCTTCTTGAGCATTTAATAAATCTTTTAAAAATAGCAAGGTGTCAACAAATTGAGTAAATATTAGGACTTTTTCATTTGGATTTTGAAGATAAATCTTTTTAATCAGTTCTACCAGTTTTTGACACTTTGAATCATATGGTAAAGCGCCTAACTTATCATAAAATTCTCTTAATATTCTTTCGTGGTTAAGTAAATTCAATGATGAGCCTAAATCTTCGGTCCTTGAATTGTTTCCGTTTTCAAGAATAATTTCTGAATCTAAATACTCGTCTTCAAGACCTAATTCGTAATACTCAGGATCGGTTTTTTTTAAAGCATCCAATTCGAAAGAAATGCTCTTCTGGCGTTCAATTTGTTCAAATCTCCTTTCAAGACTTTTTAAAAATGCTTGCTTTGAACTAGTTAATAATTTTTGAAGAGTTGTTATAATAAATCCGATTCCAATGTTTTCTTTATTCGTTGATAAATTATAGATTTTAGCAAGGTAGAGTCGAATTTCTTGATAAATATCCATTTCCTGTTCTGTAGGATTAACTACGATGGTTTTAACAATTCTTTTGTTTAAAAATTCTTCCGAAAAGATGTTCTTCTTACGATTTCTAATTAGGAATTTGGATAGAGTGTGGTCCTTTTCGACTTTTTTTAATAGATCAAGTTTAAAATTGTCATTTTTCAGTCTATTTAGTATTTCATTATCGGTATTACTTTTATTTACATAATTCAATGTTTTTAGAAGTTTTATGGTATTTTTTACTTCGAAATTGTTTAGCTTATCAATTTGATTAACATTAGCAATTAACATATTTATAAATGGCATATTTTTTCTAAAATGCTCAAAGTCTGAAAAATTGTCAAAAGATTCCCTTTGGATTAACTCGATTAGGGAGTATAACTCGAACGAATGTAATTGAAGCGGAGTTGCTGAGAGTAACAGTAGCGATTCAGTTGATGTGCTTAACTTTCTCGCTAACTCATAATTTAAAGTATTTCGGTAATTGCCAGTTGTTGCATTAACTAAATAACGCCTTAAATGATGCGATTCGTCGAAAATTACCACATCCCATGATATTTGGGAAAGTAAATTGATATATTTCTTATTTCTTGCGAATTGTAAAGAACAAATAATAAGGTTATCGTAATAAAACGGATTTTGGAGTTTTTTATCACTTAAATTACTTCCTTTCTTAGCTAAATCCTTTACTTTCTTCCCATCGTAAATAGTAAATTCGATATTGAACTTGTTTTGCATTTCAAAATGCCATTGTTTTACAAGTGTTGCAGGAACAACAATAAGAATTCTTTCAGCGAGATTTCTTGCCATCATTTCTTTGATATAAATTCCCGCTTCAATAGTTTTTCCTAGTCCTACTTCATCAGCTAGAATTATGCGAGGAAAATATTCTTCGGATAATCTATGGGCTACATTTATTTGGTGTGGCATTAAAGAAAGTCTAGAATTTGTAATACATTTAATTTGATAAGAAGTATAGTACGAATAAAACAAATTAGCCCAATATTTGACGAGAAAATTCCTAGGAGGATCAATTCTCTGTGCTGCGATTATTCTTTTTATTGGAGTTTCATATTTTGAAATTATTTCAGATTCATAAATTTGAGTAGCTTTTCCATTTGTGAATAGAACTTCATAAGATATTTTACCATCTTTTATTAGAAAATTGTTGGAGTTGACTGTTCCGATTGCGTTTTCCGTAACTATTCTATCATTAACCTCAAAAACATAATGGATAAGATCAAGAGGATGAATTACTTTTATATTATTATTGTCAAATTTAACTTTGTATTTTGTTATGAAATAAGTATCATTGTCATCTAACGACCTAGATGCGGGGATTTCTATTTCTTTTACAATTCTCCCAACACCCAATTCTGGATTTAACCTAAAAGTAACTAAATTATCAGTGCTAAATTTATGGCCTTGACAATAAACATTAAAGCACTTTGTGAATCTTGATTCTAATAAATTATTACAAAATGGGCACTCATATTTAAGAACCCTAACATTATTAATCATGTAATTAATTTTCTCTCAATTATTTCTAAGTACGACAGATTATTGTAAAAATTTTGGGATTATATTTTATTGAGGTATTATTATGGAAACTGAAAAGATTGAACCGACTTTTGTTGGAGAGAACGACGATTTAGTCTTTGTTGTTCCAAAAGAGCTTTTTACAATGAAATTATCAACCGAACAGAAATTGGACCGAGAAACCGCAAAAGAATATAGCAAGTATTTAACAGGGACATTTAAAGGCTTTCAAAAGGCGAACAAAACGAAATATCAAAATGGCGATAATAACAAGACCGAGACGACACCAGAGTTTTGGATAGAATTTGAAAAATTAGCTAAAGAAAAGGGAATTGCTCTTATTGGTTATACTCCCGTGTTAAAAAACTATATTTTCAAAAATCTTCCAATTGTAGGAAAGAACGCTATAATTTTTGGCATGGAAATGGATTGGGAAAAAATCAAAACAGCGCCAAGCGTTCATGTTAGCATTGAAGCGTTTAGAGTGTATTATGATTTAGGAGAAAAAACGATCGAGTTAACGCAGTTTCTGCAAGAAAAAGGCTACAAGACGGAAGCTCATCATCCTTTTGGAGGAAAGCTCTTGTTTACGGCTCATGCTGTAGCTGCGGGGTTAGGAATAAAGGGACGGAATGGATTAATTATTAGTCCCGAGTTTGGTCCGAGACAAAGGTGGAGCGTGATAACCACGGATGCTAATATCCCCAAAACAAAGAAAGTAGATCTTAGTGATATGGAAGATTTTTGCGAGAATTGCGGTGCTTGCATAAAAAATTGTTTAGGTAGAGCTACTTATGAAGAACCTATTGAGAAAATAAAGGATTCTGGCATTTTCACTCATATAGATCGCTCAAAATGTATGGAAAGTTTATTGAACAATAATTATTGTTCTTATTGTTTAAAAATATGTCCCCAAGGCCAAAAATAAGCTAATTTATAACAAAAATCTATTTTTTCTCTAAATATTTTTCTTGAAGATACTTAACAATTCCATGTGCTGCTTTTTTTCCTGCTCCCATCGCTGTGATGACAGTAGCAGATCCAGTTACAATATCACCACCAGCAAAAATTCCCTCAATATTTGTCTGACCATTTTCATCTGTTTCGATGTAACCCCATTTATTCAGTTTCAATTCAGGAATTGACTTTGTTAAGATAGGATTAGCTCTTGTTCCGATCCCGATGATAATTGTGTCGGTGTCTATCAGGTATTCTGAACCCTCAATTCTAACTGGTCTTCTCCTACCAGATTCATCAGGTTCACCTAATTTCATTTTAATAACTTCCATTTGGCTTACATTATCGTTATCGTCACCAATAAATCGAACTGGGTTAGTTAAGAATTGAAATTCTATACCCTCTTCGAGTGCGTGATGATATTCTTCCTTTCTTGCAGGCATTTCTGCTTCTGATCTTCGATAAACAATAATTACTTTCTCAGCGCCTAACCTCAATGCAGTTCTCGCAGAATCTAATGCGGTGTTTCCTCCACCTATAACAGTCACGATTTTTCCAATTTTGACGGGAGTATCATATTTAGGAAATCTAAAAGCTTTCATTAGATTTGATCTCGTAAGGAATTCGTTCGCTGAAAGAACGCTGTTTAAAGATAAGCCGGGTATTTTCAAGAGAATGGGAAGTCCTGCTCCAACTCCAATAAAAATTGCTTTAAAACCCATGTCCCTTAAATCTTCGATAGTTAATATTTTTCCAATGATCGAGTTATATTCCATTTTAACATTTAGCATTTCTAGAGTCTCTATTTCTCTCTTGATAATGTCTTTAGGGAGTCTGAACTCTGGTATTCCGTAGATTAAAACTCCCCCTCCAGCATGAAAAGCTTCAAAAATAGTAACATCATAACCATTCATTGCAAGCTCTCCAGCACAGGTTAGTCCCGCGGGTCCGGCACCAATAATAGCTACTTTAATCCCTTTAGGTGCTGCGCACTCAGGACATTCTTTTAAGTTATTTTTCCTTTCCCAGTCTGCTATAAACCGTTCTAGATAACCTATTGCTATTGGTTCTCCTTGACGATTCAAAATGCACGCTTGTTCACATTGAGTTTCTTGGGGACAAACTCTCCCACAGATAGCGGGTAACAAATTATCTGCCTTAATCTTATAAAGGGCTTCAATAAAATTTTTTTCTTTTAATAAATTGATAAATTGAGGGATTTTAATGTTAACGGGGCACCCAGAAATACAGAGAGGCTTTCCACATTGTAGGCATCGTTGAGTTTCAAGCTCAACCATTTCTTCGGTTAAACCAAGTGAAACTTCTTCAAAGTTTGTGATCCTTATCTTTGGATCTTGTTGTTTCATTTCAATACGGTGAAGTTCTTCAGAATTTGTTAATTTGGATTTTGATCTTTTACTAAGTGAATTGGAACTTTTACTATCTTCTTCGATCTTTTTCTTCACAATTAAATAACCTCTTTCTTTAGTTGTTCTAATGCTCTACATTCTTCGTCGTAACATTCCATAGAATCTCTCTCTTGTTCAAGAAATCGACCAGCGCGTTTTAATAAGTTATCAAAATCAACGATATGCCCATCGACATCTGGGCCATCAACACACGCAAATTGAATATCTCCCTCGAGCGTAGAAAACCGACAACAGCCACACATACCCGTCCCGTCAATCATGATTGTGTTTAGAGAAACAAAGGTTTTTACTTTGGGCAAATCCCCTAACCCATTAGTAGTAAGAGCAACATATTTCATCATAACTAATGGTCCGATAGCGATTACAAGACTTATTTTCCTCTTTTGCATAATTTGTTTAAGGGGGTCTGTAACAACTCCCTTCATTCCCTCGCTTCCGTCGTCAGTGGTGATAATTAATTCATCGCTCACAGTTTTCATTTTTTCTTTCCAAATAAGAAGACCTTTATTTCGGGCTCCTAAAATGGTTATAATTTCATTTCCTGCGTCTCTAAGCTCTTTTGCTTGAGGAAAACAAGGAGCTATACCGACTCCTCCCCCAATAACTACTATTGGATTCTTATACCTTTTAATATGTATTTTGTTTCCTAAAGGCCCTACGACATCAAGTATTTGATCTCCAACATTTTGATTGCAGATTAACTTTGTACTTTTACCCACCACCTGAATTACTAGTGTTATAGTCCCTTTCTCTCTATCGTAATCGGCAACAGTCAATGGAATCCTTTCTCCAGTTTCATTGACTCTTAGGAGAACAAAATTCCCGGCGTGAGCTTTCTTAGCAATTAATGGTGTGCGTAATACCATTTCATAAATCGTTCCGCTACGTCCTAGTTCCTTTTTCTCTAAAATCTCATACGGCAATGTTTATCGAAACACCTATTTAATTAAGATATTTTTACCATACTTCTATTTGATTTAAAGTATAGGAATTAATTAAGGTTGTTATGATTAGAGGGAAAAGAATGGGTTTAGAAAAAAAATAAATATTAATGACTGGTACATATTTACTGCATAAAAAGCATCTTACTAATAAAGCTTAGTAAATCAATTACCTTTATTTTGTTTTTAAGTCCCTTATTTTCATTCAAATAGCAGTTTAGATGCGTTAAACACTTCGGGCAGGTAGTAATTAAATAATCCGCGCCAGTTTCAATTGCTTGTTTTATTCTTGACTCTTGTAGTAGTTTGGAATTTTGATTGCATGAAATATAGGCCGAAACACCGCAACAATCAGCGTTTACCCTATTATTTTCCATTTCAAGTAGTTTTATGCACGGGATTTTATTCAAAACATTACGAGGAGCATCGTAAACATTACTCATTCTACCGAGTCTACAAGGATCGTGATAAGTAACCTTAACCTCTCCCAAGTTTGGAAATGATATACCTTCTAGAAGATTTTCTTTCAAGATATATTCTGAAATGTGATAAATCTCAAAATCGAACTCTTCGCGTTTATTAAACAGTTTTTTATACTCGTTTTTCCAAGTATAATACCCTTCAGGGCAGCTGAATATAATTGTTTTAACTCCTGCGTTTTTGAATAAATCTACATTATGCTTTGCTAATTTCTTGAAGGATTCTGTATCACCCTGCCATATTATGTCGTGACCACAACATTTTTCTTCAGGTAAAACAACGGGTATAATGTCATTCTGATTTAAGATTCCAATTACACTCTTAGGAATAGAAAGATAATCTATAGCATTATAAGAACGCATATTAGCTTGGTTTCCATAGTTTGCAATCATTACCCCCGATGAATCTAAAGCGGCATTATAATCTTCAGGGAGCTGATCACTATTACAACAACAATTACAATTTAAGCAACGATTTGCCTCTTTTATTGCTTGTTCTTCAGTATAACCTAACTCCATTTCATCAAAACATACCAACCTTTCTTCTCCAGGCATAAAATTCATTTCTTGGCAAGAATTTAGTTGAATATATTTTTTAGGGATAGTAGATCGTTTTAATTCTTTCTCTTTAATCCTATTCTC
>JAGXNP010000044.1 GCA_019894885.1 Promethearchaeota archaeon
ATCTATTTATTTGGTTTTCAATGCCTAAACTTCCTTCTTTACCTCTTAATATAACGCTCCACTTAACCGAGAATTGTAATCTCAGGTGTAAAATGTGCTATTACTGGGGAGAAACTGGCGCGTATTCTTCTTCTCAAAAGCGAAAACCCAAGTTTTTAGATTTTGAAACCGTTAAGCATCTTATTAAGGAACTTGCAGTTGTAAAACCAACTTATTCACTTTTTGGTGGAGAACCGCTACTATATCCTTATTTTGAAGAGTTAATAGATGAAATCAAAAAGAATAATTCCATTGTCGATACTCCAACAAATGGAACATTTTTGTCCGATAAGGCAGAAATGTTGGTAAAAAAAGAATTTGACTTAGTAAGGGTTTCTCTTGACGGCCCTCGAGATATTAACGATAAACAAAGGGGTGTTGGAAGTTATGATAAAGCATTAAAAGGAATAAATGATCTTTTCGAGGTGAAAGAGAAGAATAAAGCAAAAAAACCTCTTATAGATATAATTTACACTATAACTCCTAATAACCATCTATCAATAGAGGATTTTTTCTTGCAGGATCTGGATATTTCAAAATTAGACAAGATTACAATACAAATGCAGAACTATCTTACAAGACAGATGGGAGAAGATTACGCAGAATTTCTCAATTCAGAATTTGGAATTCAAAGTGATACCTATTGGAAGGGCATGGTCCGATTACCTTCTAAATTCAGTGAAATAGATAGAACTGAGTTATCTAAGCAAGTAAACAAAGTGCGAACATATTATTCAAGTCAAAATAAGAATGTGATGCTTCTACCACCTATTTTTTCTTCACAGAATTTAGAAGCGTATCTAACTTCGAACTGGGATCAGATGACTGATGTATATGAGAAGTGTATTATTCCTTGGGTTTCAGTTGATATTGTTGCTAATGGTGATGTTGCGCCTTGTCACATCTTTTATGATTTAGTACTTGGAAATCTTTATGAGAATAACATTGCCGACATTTGGAATGGAGAGAAATATATGAGGTTTAGAGATTATATGGAATCAAAAAAATTCATGTCAATATGTCCAGGCTGCTGTATATTATATTTAACGGGTAAAAAATTTAGAAAACAAACGAAATCTGATATACAATCTAGTATAGATTAGCATTCCTCTTCATCATCTACTAAGAATCGAGAACATGTCTCATCTAATTTCTTAATTATATGATTTCGGTCTTTCCACATAATCCACGTACTTCCCGATTTTTCGAAGTAAAATCCATCGTAATCGTCCTTTATCTTAGATAATGTCTTTTTCACAAAGCTCCAAGAAAACCCAGTTTGCTCAACGACTTCTGCAATTGCGATGGGATGATTAACTGGAAGGTTATTGTTAAAAAAATCTATAATTTTTTCAAATCCCGTTTTAGGGCGTAAATTTTCTTCCTTCAAAATAAAGTATATCCACTTCTAAAGTTCAGATTATATAGTATATAATTTATGAAAGGTTTTAGGATATTTAATATTCGTATCTATCTTTTATTATTATTGTGGAGTAATTTCATCTAAATATAAACATTGCGAGAACTATATCTAAAAAGCGCAATGAAAATGTTTTATTTTTTAAAATTTATAAACGCTCCAGATTTCATCATGTCACACGGTTTAAAGTAATTTATTTGAGTAGTTTCTGCGAGTTCGATTAACATCTGGGACCATTTTTCATAATTCCTTTTACCGGCTCCAAATGGTCCAGGCATATCCATTCCCGCTAACATCGTATCATCGATTTCTTTATATCCACTAACAATTTCCTCCTCCAACAACCTACAACCTTCATTTAATTGAATTGCAAAGTAATACTCTGGATTGAATAAACCTGCTTTCTCATTCGTAGTAATTTTGGGTTTTCCTTCAACCCACTCGTAAATACCTCTTCCAGTTTTTCTCCCCAAATTACCTTCCTTGAGGAGGGTTGTGAGTGTTTTACCAGGAGCAAATTCAGGAGATATTTGTTTGACAAAATAATTCATCACATCGCAAACAACATCTAAACCTAAAAAATCCCATTTAGCTAAAGGACCCAATTCAGGGGGAGACACAAAATCGTTGTCGATCTTCTCATAAGGAATCCCTTTATCAGTAGCCATATCTAAGATCCAATTAAATAAGAGGCTTGTCGCGATAGTTAAGCGATTTACGATGAATCCTGGACTTTCTTTTTCTATTTTTGCTATATATCTTTTTCCTTTAAGTGCAGGCAGCTTTTGACCAATTGCTACCCCCAAGTCAAATGCTTCTTGTGATGTTTTTTCCCCTTTTATTAATTCAATTAATCTAAGTAAAGGAATTGGAGTAAAAAAATGCATACCAATTACTTGTTCAGATCTGTTTGAGGCTTCTGCTATTTTAGAAATACTCATCGTAGAGGTATTTGTTGCTAGTACAGCATGTTCTGGCGCATATTCCCCTAGTTCTTTGAATAAATCTTGCTTTAATTCCATTACTTCTGGTATAGCTTCTACAACAAAATCAGCTTCTTTGATTGAAGTTATAAGATTTTTCGTGGTAGTGAGTTTTTTAATTAAAGAATCCGTTGTTAAACCTTGCCCCAATTTTCCTTTTGATTCGATTTTCTCAAGACCTGTTGTTATGTATTTTTTCGCAGTGATTAGAGCATTTTCATTAATATCGTTCAAAATAACTTTTTCAAATAAGTTTGACATTAGAGCGACTTGTGCTATTTCCCTGCCCATTGTCCCCGCCCCAATTACAACAAAAGTTTTAACGCGACTTAAATCTACCATTTTAATATTCAACTCCAAGAATTTCTGCTTAATAAAATAAATATGGAGAATTAATCCTTATAGTAAAAAATCATATAAAAAAGATTGTTACTATCAATTGAGACAGAAAAAAAGCGATAATTCCTAAAAATATAGAAATCGGAAGTCCTGGCAAAATTTTATTTTTTTTCAATCTCGATAAAGTAATTCCTGTTCCAAATACGATTGCTACGGCTGTTACAGCAGTAATAATAATATTATTCGTGAATATAAGTACACTGGAAGTAAGTAAAGCATAAAAAACTAGATCCCCAATTCCAATTTCTATTTTGGATGTATCGTAAACAGCATTACCACTTTCGATTTTCTCTTCTATTTCTGCTTTTGCCATCTCATCTTCATTATCATTCTCAGATAATATTTCTATCATTTCCTTAATTGGTCCTTTTTTATAGAGGACAGCAAAAATATCCCAGAGAGATATACCAACCAAAATAGCGAGAGTGCTCCAAAAAGGTAAAATAATACTCATAGAAGCGCTAATTAGAAGACTGATATATAGGACGATAAAATTTTTAGTTTTTATTGATTTTGACGTGAAGTATTTATAGATAAGAAAGAAAACAGAAATTGCAGTTCCCAATGGTAGAAGAAAATCCGTAAAGAGAAAGTACAGATTAAGGACAAATATAGTCTCAGGAAATTGGATGAAAATTAAGTAAATAATTATATCTAAGAACATTAAAGTAATGAAAAAACTAACAAAGCCGAAACTAATTCCAAAAAGGTATTTCAATACACCTATCCCCAACTTTTTGATTAAAAAAACTATTATAAATCCAGATACAACCGCAATTACCGTAAAAAGCACACCATTCAATATAACAGCTAACGCTCCCAATTCATCTTCAGGAAAGTAACTCTCTTCTACTTGAACTCCCGCAACAAAGAAGGTGAGATAAGCTAGTATTGAAGCTAGGATTATTACGAACACAATAGGAATTGAGTAAAGTTTGAATTTTATTCTATATGTTGGTAAAAAATGTGGAACAAAATCCTTTTCGATAATCTCTTTTTGTTCTTCTTCAATTTCTGAAAAAGAACGCGTCTTTTCTTCTTTATCCTCTCGCAAATTTTCTGAATTTGGGTTATTAGACATTATTTTAAAGACTAAGTTTTTTGAATTATTAATTTATATTAAGAAAATAATTAATAATTTAAATATATAATAATAATGAATTATTAAGTGTGATCTTCGTATTGTAAAATAATGAAATTATGTCAAAATATCAAAATAATAAATATTTTTTCATTAATCAAGAAATAGCATTATCTGCAAGTCAATATCCCTCCATTAAACACATTTTTCCTAGCTCTTTAGGAATAATTTTTATCGGAAAGATTTCAACATCCATTTTAACGAATTTAGGTTTTTATATTAATAAATTATTCAACTCATTTTTTTATAAAATTCTTTTTATTGGAGAATTGGAAATTCCCTCTATTTTGTATGAAAGAGGAATTAAAAAAGAGCATAATTTGTTAAACCAAACTTTTAAAAAAGTAATCCTCCAACCAACTAACAAATTATACTGTATTATTAAGAATCTGATGAAAGAACACAATATTAATGTAGGTTTAGGACTTACGGACCTACCTATTTATTCAAGTAACGACGAGAGTTTATTATTCCTATTCGGAGAATCAAATATTAATCACAGGTGTGCTATAGTATCAACTCATAATTTGATTCCTCAATTTAATAAAGAATCAGGATATAACTTTAAAGATGGAAATAGGATAATTAAAGAGGCAATTCACGAAATTGGACATATTATCATTGGCCTTGAACACTGTCTTACCGCAGATTGTGTTATGCGATTTTCAAAAAATATAGAAGAGATCGATAATAAATCGGTAAACCTCTGTGAAAAATGTCAATCTAGATTAAACGAAGTTAGATTAAAGAATAATTTTTAAAAAGTAGCATTAGGTAATTGGTGGATAAACTCCTTTACTAATTCAACACGGACTTTCCTATCTTCTCTATTGTACCGTAAAGGATAAAGTTGATCAATTGTAAATTTGTATAGTTTGATCCATGTTTTTGCGATCTCGTCAACTCTATAATTTTGAGCAACTTTTTGAGCGTTTTTTCCAAATTCAGCCCTAAGATCATCATTTTTTAACAATTCAACAACATAATTTTTAAATTGATCAAGATTGTTAGCCAGATAACCAGTTTTACCGTGTTGAATTATATTGCTGATTCCACATGCATTAGCTCCTACATTTGGGGTTCCTTGAGCCATTGCTTCAAGCAATACAAGTCCTTCAGCTTCAATCCACGACCATAAACAAGTTAAATCCGCAGTATTGTATAATTTTAATAAATCGGGAAAAGGAACTCTTCCAGCATAAGATACAAAATCTCTGTACTGTTTCTTTTTAATTATTCTTTTTACATTGTCTTTTGAGGGTCCAGCACTCCCAACTAGCAAAAGATGAGCATCAGGGACTTCTTGATGGACTCTTTTAAAGGTTTTAATAATATCTATAGGATGTTTTTCAGGAGATAATCGTGATGCGTATAAAAGAACTTTTTTTCCTTCTAAGCCATATTTCTCGCGAATTCCGTTTTCTTTTAAATTTGTGTAATACAACTCGCGAATACCGTTGGTCATGCAAACTATCGGTTCCTTGAACCTATATTCTCGTAGCAAGTTTTTTTTGGATTTTGTAGCGACATGAACAAAATCATACTTATCGACAATATGTCGTTCATATCTCCAAATTAGATCGCCTTTTGTTAATAACTTACCAATTATAGGAACATACTGAGCGGTATAGTATTGCATGGGGCTATTGTGAGTCCCTATCATTGGAATTCCTAGATATTTAGCCCAGTTTATAGCCATTGATCCTATAACTGCATGTGTATGAATATGGGCGATATCTAAATAGTCATGTTGACAGAAAAAGATCTTGTGTATAGGAGCACTTAGAACAAAGCCGGTATTATTGCCAATAATAGCTCCTCCAAGTTCGTGAAAATGTAATGTTTTCGGTATTTTGTAACCATTTTGAATTCTTGGTGCAAAGACATGAACATTGTGTCCAAGTTTAGCAATTGCTTCGGATAGAAATCTAACTGCGTGAGCGGTCCCGTTGATTTGGCTATACATAGTGCTGAAAAATCCGATATCAAGAGTATTTTTAACCACGACGGTAGACCCCTAAAAAATATTATTAATAGTATTATATATATATAAACATCTATCTAGGTTTTTAAACTGTTTCTTTTATTAAAAATTTCACAGTTTCTTAATAAAATCGTTAAAAATGAAAGGTTTATATGCGTTAGTTTTTAATTAAAATTATTTTTTTAAATATTATAGTAATATCCAGAGGAATTATTGATAATCAGTAATTTTAATCATAGATAATTTCCAAATTAAATTTGTTTAAGTAGGTGAGTAAAAACTTTGCAGAAATATCATATGCAAAAAAAGGATAGGGAAATTTTAGATAAAGAAATCTTATCGGAAATTATGAAAAACGGTAAGTTTTCAACAATTTCAATGTGTAGAAACGACGAACCATATATAGTAACTCTTAGTTATGGTTTTGACGAGACATCTAATTGCTTGTACTTCCATAGCGCTCAAAAGGGATTAAAATTAGAGTATTTAAAGGAAAATCAAAAAGTTTGTGGCACAATAATAGAAGATTTAGGCTATGTTAAAAGTACGTGCTCTCATAAATACCGATCCATTGTTTTTTGGGGAGACATGACTATTGTAGAAAACTTGGATGAAAAAAAGCATGCGTTTGATACATTGTTAAAACATTTAGAAGATAATCCAAGTAAATTAAAGAAAAGATTCTTTAAAAGTGAAGAATCCTATAAAAACACTTGCTTGCTAAAATTAAATATTAGTCTAATTACAGGAAAGGCTTCTGAATAGTTGTATTAAAATAAAAGTAAGAAATCTTTCTAAAATCAAAAAATTTTTTTTGATTGTTTGATAATTATAGATATGGATGCTTTAGAAGAAAAAAGAATCGTTGAAGATATTCTTGAAAACAGAAGATTACCATATTCGATAGAATTATTAGAAGTTGACGATAATAAATATATGGTTCGTAATAATTTTGGCTCAACAGTTGTATATTTCAAAAAAGATGATAACTATTATTTAGAAGAGGAATTAGATTAATACATAAATTGATTTAATTACAATTTTTAATGGTCCTCTTCTATATGAGCTGATTTTCCCTATTTATATTTTGTGTAGAATTATTTCGTTCCCCGTCTTTAGAAGCGTTTAATATAATAGTAAATTAAGAGTCTTAATTATTTTTAATAGAGAGAAATTAAGGAATTTATAGAGATAAAAGACCATTTTAAAGACTATTATAATTCTATATACATAAAATTATAAGATTGTTAATTTTTTACTTTAACAGAGAAAGAAAAAATTACTAATTATTCGTTGGTTGCGTTTATGGGAAAAAGAAAACTTAAGACTAAAGGAACTGAAGAGAAGACCACTGAACAATTCCGTGCGGTTATTGACAATTCGACTACTCTTTCTATGTATAACGAGAAAAGGAGAGCAGTTTGTATCGTTCGGAAGGATTTAGCGAAAGACTATGATATTGAAGTAGATGCATCTGAAGCACCAATACTAAACAAAATTTCGGAGAATCCCCAACCATTTGAAAGTTCGATGGCTAATCTTAACATATTGGAAGAACAAGTATTTCCGCTAATTGATGCGTTTAAAACCGTATTTGGAGAAGAGAAAGAGTTAAAGCTGCGCTCCATTAAATTGGCAGTAGGTGGAAGTAATACTGATTATGTTTCAATCAGAGAAAATGATTTAATAAAATACGATGTTAAACCAACTTTAACCGGTTTGAAAAAATTTATCATAGAAAATAAGGATAGTATCTTAGGCTTTTTAGATAGTGAATATGTGAGTGAAGAAGGAAATGTAATTTACTTAAAGTGTGAAAAAAGAGATGTGTCAGACGACATTTATTCTATTAAAATTAAGATTCTCGCGTCTATGCAACAACGAGGTTATTTCCTCCAACAAGAACATAAATATTACGGTTTGCAGTTATATATAATAATAGAATCAAGAAAACCCAACAGCAATAAACTACTTGAATTTTTAAAAGAGCTCGGAATCGATTGGGAATTGATTTTTTTTAGAAGACGACTAGCAATTCATGATTGGACTGAAATCGAGTGTCAAGTAAACCGAGATAATTTAAAAAGTTATTTAAGAGTTAAATATGATACTCTAAATTATTTTGACATCAACAACATGTTAAGATTAATAGTGCATAATGAACTACCTTTTAATGTTGCAGATAAAATGGGATCTTTATTATATAAAATGAAATCGGAGAGGTCATTTCAGCTAAAAGAAAAGGAAAGTTATGATGGAACGAATTACGAGGAATCTTTTCAAAACAGAAATACTATTCGTCGAGCAAATTATGAGGATCAAGTGCAATCAGTAGATGAATATTCATTAACATTAAAAAAAGCGGAAATTGCTGCTGCTGCAAAAATTGCGTGCGCATATTTGGGAGTCCCTCAACAAATAGAATTTGACAAAGATATCTCTGATGCAGAGATATTAAAATATCAAGATGAATTAACTAATTTTTAAATTTTAGTTTGACTACAAATAATTTTAAAAGAAATTAATAGAAAGTTTGACAAAACAACTTCTATTTTAAATTATATGACTCCTTTAATAATTTATGGTTAATTTCACCAACAGTAGCACTCTTTCCAGTTTTTATATTTGTTACCGTGTAAGTTGCCGGAGCAAATAAACCAGGATCAATCGCGTAGAAATCGTAATTAGCTGCTTTAAATATCTCTAAGAATGGTCTTCCATAGCTATTTGAGGTATTAGCAGGAGCCTTTTTCAATAATTCGAATAACTCGTCTTGTTCGTCTTTTTCAACTTCTATAGTATAATATGTCATACCCGCAGCTATGATGGAATCATTAGTTCGTCCCATGGCTCCAAGATCGTCTTTAGCAATTGGGGCAATCGTTGTCGTTCCAAATCCATCCTTAATGACACCAAGAGGAAATTTTATTTCGTGTAATTTATGCATTCCCGTTTCGACAATTCTCGCAGCTACTTGTATAGAACCGGTTAAACACGCTGTTGGTGCACAAAGTGCATATGTTTTATCGGATCCAACTCTGCACTTTTCGGCTACCAAAGCCATTACTTCTTCAGTTGGTAGTTTTGGAGTTTCAAAGAAGATGATAGCACAATCAGATTTATCATCATAGTCAATTTCATCAAATAATTTCTCGATTTTACTTTTTGCTCGAGCTGGTCCTGATCCCAAAGATTCAAAAACTTTTTTTTTTTTAACTTCTCCGTCCTTTTCAACTTCTTTTTTTAATTTTACATTCCATCCAGCTAATTGTGACGCCATACAAGATATTATAGGTTGTGATGTATGAACATTAACACTCGGGATAAAATGTTCGTCTAATTTATAAGATGTGAAATCGACCGTTCCTAATCCACCCATACAAATTTCTCCAACCAATTTTCCTCCATTCCAAGATGCATTTGTCATATCTAAGACAGTTGCTCCATTATCATATTGAATTATTTCTGTTTTATAATAGTCTTTATTCTCTATTATTTGATTAACAATTATTAAAGCTAACTCGTTTATTTTAATATGGTGTGTCATATTTTTCACTTAATTTTTTTTTAATTGAGTATTTATTATTAAAATCTTATTTTAATATATTAAATTAAGTTTATTTTAAAATTTTATAAAAAATGAATAAAATAACAAAAAACCTTGAGTTATTAAATTCCGATCTTAAAAAGACTAAAAATTGGGTTATAGAACATCTACAAAAATCAGAATCAACCGTACATATCTATACCCATCTTGATGCAGATGGACTATCGGCTGGAGCGATTCTCGGGAAAGCTTTATACAGAGAAAAGATTCCATTTCAAATAACCGTTTTAAGGCAGTTGGAAAGAGAAGAGATAATAAAAATTGCAGAAAATTCTAAAGATAGTAAGAAATTCTTAATCTTTGCTGATTTTGGGAGCGGTCAGTATTTAGAACTCACGGAAAAACTGAATAGTATCAATAATAATATTCCTTTTATTATATTAGATCACCATTTACCTCAAAATATCTCGGATAAAAACGATGGTAAAATTAAAGAAATTTACTCTAATTCCAGACCTTGGCACATCAACCCTTATTTTTACGAATTTGATGGTAGTGGTGAAATTTCTGGGGCAGGGCTTTGTTATTTTTTTGTAAAAACTTTAAATCAGAAAAATTTCGATTTATCTCCTATTGCACTTGTAGGAGCAACGGGAGATATTCAAAGTCGAGGTCCTAATAATTCCTTTACTGGATTAAATACAGTAATTTTAGAACATGCCACCAAAGCAGATTTAATTAAAGTGAACAACGATTTAAATTTTTCACCGATTAAACCCTTAAATGAAGCAATTTCATATTCAACTGAAATTATTCTTCCAGGTTTAAGTGATAATACAAGTAAAATGTTAAAATTCTTAAAATCATTAGGAATTTTAATGGAAAATTCACAAGGAGACATAAGAACACTGAACGACCTTAATCAAGAGGAAAAACAAAAAATTTCTTCTGCGATTATAGAGTATATGTCTCTTAAATTAAATATAGAACCTTCTGATATTATAGAGAAGCTTATCGTAAATAGATATATATTAAAGAATGAAATTGTGGGATCAGAATTACATGAATTAAATGATTTCGCGTATCTATTGAATTCATGTGGAAGGAGTGATAACGCATCTTTAGGAATTGCTATAGCAATGGGTGATAGAAGAATTGCTTATAATAAAGCGAAAGATAATTTGTCAAATTATAAGAAATCTTTAGTTCAAGCGTTATCGTGGTTAAAGGATGAGAATAAGATCCAATACAAAAACAATATCCAATATTTTTTTGGCGAAAATGTTATCCCTGAAAACATTGTGGGAACAATTGCTTCCATGTTAATATTTAGCAAAAGTGGTATTATTGACATAAATAAACCAATTTTTGGGTGTGCAAAAAGAAAGGACGAGGAATTGTTCAAAATATCGGGGAGAGCTCACAAAAGTATTGTAGATAAGGGCGTAAATCTTTCAAAAGCAATTAGAGAAGCTTTAGAACTTTCAAATTTAGAAGCTCTAGGCGGTGGACATCCCCCAGCAGCAGGTACGAAAGTACCAATAACCAAAATAGAAGTTTTTTTAGAAAATTGTGACAGAGTAATTGAAAAACAAATGCGAGAGAATTAGATATTTAATTTAAAATATTACTTTCTATAATATATAGCTTTCACCTATCTCTGGTGCTACAGAATTATAATTTTCTTTTGATAAATTGTGAGCAAATGAGGTAGTTGATTTCTCATCTCCGTGTACGCAAAAAATAAAATTTGAATTATTGTGAAATTTAACTTCATTAATATAGTCGTTTAGGTGGACTTTATCTGCGTGACTTGAGAAGTCAAAGTAATCTATTTTACACTTTGCTTTGATTAACATATCTCGGGATTGGTAAGTTCTTCTGCTTTTCTCTTTAAACTCAAAAATTTTTTCATCAACTAATTTTCTCCCAGGTGTCCCCTCTACTTGATACCCGACTAAAAAAACTGCAGAATTTGGATCTTCTAAAAAAGTTGGGATGTAATCTATAGCAGCTCCACCTTTTAACATACCTGACGGAGATATAATCAATGCTTTCGACTTTCCCCCCATATTCTTTCTCTTTTCTTTAGAAACAAATTGAGCCTTTTTCGCGGCTGACTTAAGGCGAGGAAAATTCCGGAAAGATTCAGGAAATTGAGAATATTCGGATAAAATTTTCCTAGCTAACCCGTCGACATAAATGTTATTTTTATAATTGTATTTTTCCAAAACAAGCAAAATTTCTTGTGATCGAGCAACTCCAAAAGCAGGAATTAGAACATTTCCACCGTTCTCAATCGTGTTTAAAGTATCTTCAATGAATCTTTTTTCTAGTTCTTCTCTTAAGGGATGTTCTCTATCAGAATATGTGGATTCTATAATTAGAGCGTCTACTTCTGGTAATTCTTGAGGGTTAGCTGGAGAAACTAGGTTTGTTTCTTGGGTGTTGATGTCGCCGGTATAGAGTATTTTCTTCTTATCGACTTCAACTAGTATAGAAACGCTTCCAGGGATATGTCCTGCGTTGAAAAAAGTAAGATAAAACTCATAGTCTATTTTTTGGCGTACTCCATTTTTTAAAAATAAAGCGTTTTTTCTAGTTTTTTTAAGCTCTCTGTATCCGAAAGGGTAGGGATAATTGGAAATTTTAATCATATCTTCAAGTAAAATTTCTGAAATTCTTAGTGTTAATGGATTGGTGAAAAGCGGGGTGTTGCTATCTTTAAATAAAAATGGCAATCCTCCAGAATGGTCAACATGACAGTGAGAAAGAGCAATAGCTTTAAGGTTATGGATATCAGCTTTAAATGGCAAGCGTTCTTCCCCAGTAAATCTAATACCATAATCTAAAATGCATTGTGCGCCACTTTTTGATTCAATTAATATTGCTGAGCGCCCAACTTCTCTACAGCTCCCTAAAAAAGAAATTTTTGCCATTTTAAAAAAACTCTGTTAATTTTAAATAAATATCAAAAAACTTTTTACATAGTTAAAACAATCCAAAAATATCAAGTTTTTTATTTAGTTAAATTCAAATATAAAAAAATAGGATTTAAATTATGAAATTTGAAGGAAAAGCTGATATTGGAATAATTGGTGGAACAGGATCGGATATAGAACTTGAAAATGTTGAAGATCTAAAAATTTACACACCATACGGCCACACTTCTGATTTTATTCAAATTGGTGAGTTTAAAGGTAAAAGAGTTGCATTCATTTCACGGCATGGTAAAGGTCATACAATACCTCCACACTATGTAAATTCTAGAGCAAATGTATGGGCATTGAAAGAATTGGGAGTTAAAGGTATTATTTCACCCTCAGCAGTTGGATCTTTAAAAAAGGAGCATAGTAAACGTAAATTTATCATGGTTGATCAATACATAGATAGAACAAAAAAGAGGTTAGATACTTTTTATGAGGGTGGACAAGTGTGTCATATTAACCAAGCGGATCCATATTGTAGCTATCTTAATAATCTCTTTTACGAAACTGGAAAAAATATTGAAGGATTAGATATTCAGAATGGTGGTACATATGTTTGTATTGAAGGTCCTCGATTTTCGACAAGAGCCGAATCTAAAATGTTTAGACAATGGGGAGGAGATATCATAGGGATGACAACTTACCCTGAAGTAGTCCTCGCAGCTGAAAAGGAGATTTTTTACTGCTGTATTGCCATGGTAACAGACTTAGATGTGTGGGCAGGGGAATGCCAGAACTGTGGAGTTGTAGAAATTAAAGAATATTGTGAGACTTGTGGAGGGCCCGTAAAGAAACTTGCGGTGAGTATAGAAGAAATTTTAGATACCATGGAGAAAAACTCGGTAAACTTAAAGAAAATGTTAGAACTAACAATTCCTAAGATTGATTTTGAAAAAGAGTGCACATGCAAGCATTCTCTTTCAGGATCAATAATTTAATAAAGTAACATAACTCAATTTACATTTTTTTATTAATATTATTTATATTGCTACTTCCGAGATTGCTTTTCAATTGTAATTAATCGTGTAATATCGGCTTTCTGGCAGCATTTACTGCGTCAAGGCGTCCGATAGGTGTATTAGATGGTGCGTTTTTTAGTTTTTCGGGCTCATTTAGCGCTTCGTCGTAAATTTGATACATTACTTCAACAAATTTGTCTAAAGAATTTTTAGATTCTGTTTCTGTTGGCTCAACCATAAGGGCTCCATTTACAACTAGTGGAAAATAAATTGTTGGAGCATAAAAGCCATAATCCAGTATCCGTTTTGCTATGTCTTCAGTATTAATATCATTTGGTAAGTACTTATCAGATAGGACAAATTCGTGTTGACAAATCCGGTCGAATGGAAGATTGTATTTTTTCTTAAGTAGAGTTTTCAGATAATTAGCATTTAATACCGCAATTTGTCCAACTCGTTTTAATCCATCAGCACCTAGAGAAAGGATATAAACAAAAGCCCTTAGAACTATGCCAAAATTACCCCAAAAAGCTTTAATTCTTCCTATTGATTCGTGGTTCTCATAATTACAGATTATTCCTTTATCTGTTGATACAATACAAGGTATAGGAAGAAAAGGAATAAATTCGTTAGTAACTCCCACTGGTCCAGAACCAGGCCCACCACCCCCATGAGGCGTAGAAAAGGTTTTGTGCAGGTTCAAATGAACTATGTCAAATCCCATGTCTTTAGGGCGACAAATCCCTAACATAGGATTCAAATTTGCTCCATCATAATAACACAACCCACCGTGTTCATGAACGATCCTAGTTATATCTTTAATTTGTCTATCAAAAACACCTAAAGTATTCGGATTTGTAAGCATTATTCCCGCTACATCTCCTTGCTTCATAGCATATTCGAGATGATCCAGAGGAACTTCGCCATGTTCATTTGATTGTAATTCAATTATCGAAAATCCAGCCATTTTTGCAGACGCAGGATTAGTACCGTGGGCTGAATCGGGAATAATTATTTTTTTTTTTATAATTCCTTTAGTTTCAAAATATTTTTTTATAATTAATAATCCCACTAATTCTCCATGTGCTCCAGCTGCTGGTTGTAATGTAAAACCATCCATTCCTGTAATTTCACCTAACATTTTTGAAATTTCATACAAAATTTCTAAAGTGCCTTCATTCTCATCTTGAAGTGGGTGCAGTTGTGAAAAACTAGTCATTCTTGCTACGACTTCATTGATTTTTGGGTTATATTTCATAGTACATGAACCTAATGGATAAATTCCAGAATCTACACCATAATTAATTTTACTCAATTTTACATAATGACGCACGATTTCCACTTCAGAGACATCAGGAATTCGTAGTTCGTCTCTAATAAGATTTCGGGGTAATATCTCTTCGATCTTTTCAGATTTAATGTCTAGTTTTGGTATGAAATTTTGTTGTACAAGCTCATTCCCCTTATTAAATATTAAAAACTCATTAGTATCCATTAGTTAGCACACTCCGTTTCGTTGTTTATAGCTAATCTAGCGGCTGTAATGAATTTCTCTATAGAACTACTCGAATTTAGCTCAGTTACACAAACAAGAACAACGTCTGACATTTCAGGAAAATAGGTTGAAATTTGAAGAGGAGGAAGTAAGTTCATCTTTTTGCATTCTCGAATTAAACCATTAATGTTTGGACACCTTACAATAAATTCGTTATAAGTAGGTTTCTTGTTTAAAATTTTATATCCCGGGATTGATGCTATTGCTTTCTTAACATAATGAGCTTTTTGAAAATTCTGGTTAGCAATTTCGCGTAACCCCGTTTTTCCTAATGAAACGAGATAAATAAGCGCAGACAGTGAGCATAATGCTTGGTTAGTACATATGTTCGAACTTGCTTTTTCCCTCCTAATGTGCTGTTCTCGAGCTTGCAATGTTAACATGAAACCTTCACGTTCTCCATTTATCTCTTTAGTTTTTCCAACTAATCTTCCCGGTATTTTTCTCAGAAATTTCTTTTTTGCTGTGAAAATTCCTAAGCCTGGGCCCCCAAATGATGGACTTATTCCAAAAGACTGACCTTCTGCCACAAAAATGTCTACATTAGTTTTTCCAGGTGGTTTCAAGAGACCTAAACACGTAGGGTCAGTCATACACTGGATCAACAAACAGTTGGGATACTTATCCTTCACTTTATTTGACATCACTAAAACATCGGTAATGTCTCCAAAAAAATTTGGGCTTTGAAACATAACGGCAGCAATATCTTCGCTTAACACATCATTCAATTTATCTTCAGAAGTAATTTTAAGTTCGATGTTTTGTCCCCAACAGTAGGTCTTCACTACATCAATATATTCGGGATGGACGCCTTCTATTAAAATTACTTGATTTTTCCCCGATATAATTGAAGCCATGATGGCTGCCTCTGCAAGGGATGTTGATCCATCGTACATACTCGCGTTAGCAACTTCCATTTCAGTAAGTCGAGAGATTACGCTCTGATATTCGTACATTGCCTGTAGATAGCCTTGACTAGCTTCTGCTTGGTATGGGGTGTATGAAGTATAAAATTCCGATCGACTTATCACAAAATCAACTAAGGAAGGTATATAGTGAAAATAACAACCAGCTCCTAAAAATGAATGAGGATATATTTTATTTTTAATACCATACTCTCTCATTTTATCTAAAACATCAGGTTCCGACATCCCATCAGAGATATTTAAAGATTTAATGATTAAATCTTTAGGAATATCTTGAAACAAATCATCTACCTCGGGAACATTAATAATTTTAAGCATATCAGCTATAGTTTTCTCATCATGAGATATAAAATCCATATTAAACAACTCCTATAAATAAAAAATTAAAAATAAAAGTTTGAACATAATCTCGTTAATTCTCTTCTTCTACGATTCTTTTATAATCTTCAACCGATAAAAGATCGTTGATCTCCAATTCATTTTTATATTCTAATTTAAGCATCCAACCAGATCCATAAGGAGAAGAATTAACTACTTCGGGATTATCAACAAGGGTACTGTTTATTTCAATTATTTTTCCAGATAATGGTATTAACAACTCACCAACTGCTTTTACGGATTCAATTTCACCAGCGCTTTTCTGTCTTTCCAAATTTGCCCCTTTTTCAGGCAACTCGATATACACGATATCACCTAATTGATGTTGAGCATAATCTGTTATACCTACGGTGGCTGTTTTATCTTCGATTCTTACCCATTCATGTGTTTTCGTATATTTTAAGTTATCAGGGAATTCATAATCCATATTTAACTACCTCATACCATGATATATTGTGTTATTCAAACATTGCGAAAGAACGGTGTAGATACGACAATTCCTTTAAGGTTTTTATTTCTCACTTGAATTTCAAGCTTAGTTCCTATCTCTTTGTACTCTTTCTTAATAAGACCTAAACCAATCGTCTTTTTGAGAGTTGGAGAATATCCTCCTGAGGTAACATGCCCAATTTCGACATTTTCCTTGAAAATCTTAAAATTTTCTCTAATGATACCTCGCTCCAATAAGTTCAATCCTACTATTATTCTCTCAGTTCCATGAGTTTTTTGTTCTATAAGTATTTTTTTACCAATATACTCTATGCCCTCTTTAGGTTTAACTAGCCAAAAAAGTCCGGCCTCTACAGGCGTTATTGAATCGTTTATTTCATGACCATATAAAGAATAGGTAGCTTCTAACCTTAGAGAATCTCTTGCCCCTAAACCAGCTGGAGATGCTCCAGTTTGGATCAAATTACTCCAAATTTTCTCTGCGTAGACATTATCAAATGATAATTCAAATCCTCTCTCACCGGTATATCCTGTTCTAGCGATAAATATCGGAGCTTTATTTAAATTACCGTTAGCAAAATAGAACCGGCTAATCGAGTTTAAATCTAAATCAACCAGTGGTTGTAGATATTCATCAGACTTTGGACCTTGAAAAGCTAAACGCGATCGCACGGAAGATAAGTTGGTGATTTTTACATTTCTACTACCTATATGCTCGTTTAACCACTGAAAGTCTTTTTCAACATTACTAGCATTAACAATCATTCTAAATCTGTTTGGATTTTCTTCGTAATAAACCAAGTCATCAACGACGGTACCGTTATCGTAACACATGCAAGAATATTGGCCTTTCGACGGTTCGAGTAAGTTTAAATCGTTTATCATTACATATTGAAGAAAATTAATGACACCCTCACCCTCCAACAGAAATTCACCCATGTGAGAAACATCAAATACCCCTGCTTTAGATCGTACTGCTTCATGCTCTTTTATGATGCTGTCGTACTGAACTGGCATGCTAAAACCAGCAAAATCTACCATCTTTGCTCCTAATTCTATATGCCTATTATAGAAGGGCGTTTTTTTAAGTTCTGGAATTTAAATCTACACCTAGTATTGTGTTTAATATACTACTGTGAGTATAAAGTATAGAGAGTTATTTAAGTTTTCAGACTAAAAATAATGGAGAATTTTAAGGGAAAAAAATGGGTTGGTATATTAATTTATAATTGAACGATTCTAGTCGTAAGACTATTCCTCTACGGGAATCTGAACTAAACTAAGAGTATCATACCCTACTAGTTTATCTCTACCATGTAAACTTCCAGTGAGTTCTATAACAAATGCTATACCTGCTACAACACCACCCGCTTTTTCTATCAGATTACAAGCTGCTTTAGCAGTACCTCCCGTAGCTAGTAAGTCATCAAATAAAAGAACTTTTTCTCCTTTTTCTATAGCATCTTTATGCATTTCAATTGTATCTGTGCCATACTCAAGGTCATAGGTCTCACTAATCGTTTCAGCAGGTAATTTTCCTGGCTTTCGTATTAAAATAAATCCAGCATCTAACTGGTATGCCAATACACCACCCCAAATATAACCTCTAGCTTCGACAGCACAAACTTTATTAACACCCTTATTCTTAAAATGGTTAATTAGCCTATCACAGGATTCTTTGAAAGAGGAATGGACTTTACATAGCGTTGTAACATCTTTAAATTGAATTCCCTCAATGGGAAAATCTGGGACATTTCTAATATAATCTATTAAATTCATCGTTGATCACATTCTTTTTTATATTCAAATTAAATTTTATTTAAGGTAATTTAAAATTGTATTTAATTCAATCGTCAATGTAATTGAATTCTACTAAATTAATTGAAATTAGAAAAAATTAAATAAACATCCTTTTATAAAAAATATATTAGAAGTATAAATTGTTTAATGGTGAATTGAAATAAAAGTATTGTTATTTGGTCCTGGTGGAGCGGGTAAGACATCGCTAATGCGTACTACTTGCTTAGGCTATAACTTCATGAAAGTGCTCAATTTAAAACCTACAAAAGGAGTTTCGCGTGAAAATTTTATCTTTCGTGGAATTATGGAATTATCTATCTGGGATCTAGGAGGACAACAACTTTACATGGACAGATACTTCTCTGAAAAACAACGAGAGCTTGTTTTTTCTGAAGTAATGACTGCAGTATTTATGGTGGATTCAGTGGCAGACGAACCTCGTTTAAAAGAAATTTTTGATAATTTTTTGAATTATATCTTTGAATTTAGTCCCCAAGTCGAGAAAGCGTATGTTTTACTAAATAAAATTGATCTTCAGGAATCGAAGGAAGATGAAATCTATGAACTACTAATTAAAGATCTCACAGATGATTTAAAAAGCAAAGTTGCTTTTACACCGGTATCGGTGAAAGAAGGGAGCGCTCAACATAGGTTGATCGAAATTCTTGATTATAAAATTCAACAGAATACATTGGCTTTACAAAGACTCGGAAAAATACGCCATATGTTAGATCAGATGAAGGTAACTACGCTTTCGGAATACTTCTTATTCAATCAACCCGATGGTTTATTGATAGCATCAACTTTAGGTAAATTCGAGCACAAACCTCTTCAATTCCTCCGTTTTGAAATCGGAAGCCTTGATTCAAATATATATCAAATCTATACGAAGATAATAAACCTTTCAAACTCCGCGATTTCTCCTTTAGAATTATCCACTGTAATATATGAAAGTGATAACAACTATATTTTTGTAAGAGAGGTTAGTAACGGATCTGTGTTGATGATATTTACCAAAAGTAAAAGTGAGGAAACTTTTAACACTATAATTAACTCTATAAACAGCGAACATTTTAAAAATTTGAAAAACTTCCTCAATAAAAATGATTTTTAATTAATTCTAAATCAATTTTATTAGAAAATATTATTCTATTAGAATGTTCTTCAATAATAGAAAACAAATAATTTTTTTTATTTTTAATTACAGGCGTTATAAACAATAATTCTTCTTCGGGAAGGCATTTTTCAACTTTTTCATTTAAAACCTCTTTTTCAAAAAATTCTTTAATGTAAGTAATTCGGACGATGAGATCGTTGAATTCCTTTTTACGGTTATTCTTTACTAAAATTTCTATTTCTTGAAAATTGTTAATAATATTTATACTCGTTATTTTAAATTGATCTTTAATTCCTAATTTTTGTTGAACAACTCTATCATAATCAAATAATCGAATTTTAGAAAACGATTCATTTTGATTATTTATGACAATGTGGTCAATATCGATTCCTTTAAATGTTAAATAAGAAATTGCTTTTTGCAATTTGAAAGAGGTTGCATCAGTTTGTTTAATTACAGATGAAAAATATTCCTCACAAGTAAGGTTTATTATAGCTTTTATTTCATCTTTTATTTGATCTCCTTTTTTTATCTTATTGATTAATTTCTCCGTTTTAATAACTTCTAGTTTCGCAATTTCTGACTCGATTACATGATAAAGCGTATTTTCAAATTTGTCGATTAATCTTTTCGATAATAAGTTTAATACTTCTCCTCCAAAAACATCTAAATCTGTTGGTAACACAAGTACCAACACAATTATTTCACCTAATTTTTGAAAAGACCCTGCTCTTCTTTTAACCCTCTTAGATTCAATAATAAATTTCTTCGCAAAATACATTTGATTACAGTATTCTAAATCGATTCGGTTAATTGTAGTTTTATCTTTAAGTTCTAAAAACCAAATTGGATGGTATCTTATAAGACGCTTTTTTCCCGAATCATCATCTAGCGCATTTTCTGGGCAAACAAGAAGTGGGACATGGCCTATAGTCTCATCAAAATAAAGCAAAAAAGTCTCACACAAGTCCCTGAATGGACACTCTATATTGGCCTTATTTAAGAGATTATTTTTCAATTTAAATCAATATTTTCTTCATTAATTCAATTATGCTTAATTTTTATGATTTTTAATGTTAATGAGAAGCGCATGATATGCAAGGATCAAATGTTCTTATCATTATTTGAATTTTTTCTTTAACTGAATCAATATCTTCTTTTTCATATAGCTTTTTAGCATATTCAGTGATCATTTTGTTAAGAATAGGCAAATTTATTTCGGTTGCAATGAAAAGTTTCACTTGATCAACGATTTTAGCT
>JAGXNP010000045.1 GCA_019894885.1 Promethearchaeota archaeon
CAACACCGAAATTTTTAGCATTATCCTTAAAGTCATCTTCATCTTCACCATTAGCAACAGTTTTCATAGAAACGTCAGATGTGTATAAGAGACAGGTAGAGGAGTCTACATCTGAATCAAAACATGAAGAAGTCTCAGAACCTTTTAGTAAGCCTAAGTCTGAAGATAATGAGGAAAATGAGGGTGATAATGAAATGAAATCCTCAGAAGAATACTAAATTTTTTTTCATCGTCTAAATTAGATATTTTTTAATTTTAACTTTTCTTTATTTTACTTACAATCTACTTTATTTAATCAAATAGAAGTAACTAAGTTTTAACATTTAATGAAAAATGTTAGAAAATAATCATTATTCTAGAAAAATAAACTTAAATCTGATAACTTATTATTACCAGATTCTATTAACTTTTTCTTCTTTCAAAAATACAGAAGATTTTCAATGCTCGTTTCAATAACGCACTTGTAGTCCTTGAAGGCTACTTTAGAAAACGCTTAAGCAAGATTTTTAACTTCCATCAACTATTTTAGGTGTTGAAATTAAATTAGAGGGTAGTTAAAAATATATAATAGATCTGTTAAATGTTGGTTCAAAAAAATGAATATTTTCTTTTCTACAACCAATTATTTAAATAAGGAGATTAGATTAGTGATATTCATATTAATATGAATAATTTTTATGAAGAAAAGATTTAAATAGAATTATCGATATTTTATTAATTATACATAAATCTTAACATTCCATTAATATATTATAGTATAAATTTAAATAAGAAATGTATTAAAACCTAATTGTTGAGGTGGCTAATTCGAAATGACGGATTAGCATGTCAGTAATATATCAAAGGCAAAGAAAATAAAAGAAGAAATATCCTCGAAACAGAATAAGTAGAAAAGTTCTTCATAAACAAGAAGTAAGGAAAAAATTATTAAAAACTCGAGGGTGGAAACTCAATTATCCAGAGTTATTCGAATACTCCGATAAGTTTCCTTATATTATAAATAAGAAGCAGTAATAAATAATAACATTATTTTTTTTTTCCCTATAAGTTGATTATTCATGTGGTAGTAGAGTTACTAAAGACATTATTAAGATTATCCCACTTAAAAAAATCATTGCTTGTATAATCGATTTTTTTAAATCCTTTTCCTTTATCAATTCAGGCATGAGTTCAGTACTTGCTATATATAAAAAACCACCGCCCGAGAATGCTAAGAAAAACAGATTAAAGATTTCTATAGTGCCTGATAAGATAAATGCTGCTAATCCACCTAATAAGGCAATCATTCCACTGATAAAATTAAAGAATAACGCTTTTTTCTTTGAAAATCCACCGTATAAAAGTATTCCGAAATCCCCGATCTCTTGAGGAAACTCGTGAAACACTACAGCCAGCGTGATAATTATGCCGTTTCTAGTTCCACTTAAAAAAGCAACCATTATGATTATTCCATCCAAAAAGTTATGGAGTCCATCCCCGATTAAATTAAGAAGAGCAAAACTTTTAACACCACTGCTGCGGGACAATGAATAGTCTTCACCCTCTCCTATACCAGTATAACACACTAATTTGTTTTCCTTTTCGTGTGCATGTCCATGAAACCAATAAATAAAGCGTTCAATAATAAAAAACATCACAAAACCAAAAATAATAAATACAAAAACTAAGCTTTCAGCAATTCCAGCTCCACTTGAATTCAATTCCTCTAAATGGTGAATAGCTTCGGGAATTAAATCGAATAACGCAGATGCCAGAATTGTGCCGGTTGCAAACGCCACTAGAATGAAAAGTATTCTATCTAATGTCTTTTCCCTAATTGAAATCATAAATAATCCAATTAAACTAAAGCTACCAATAATAAGTATCATTAAAAAGCCAATTATTACTTCCATCTTATATATACCTCAGTTTTATCTTTAATTCTGCGATATTGTAATTTAATGTCAAATATGTTGTTATGGACAAAATGAACTATTAATAAAATAACTATAGATTCTAATTATTATAAAGTTGATTAATAGAATTACACTCATTATGTTTTAGAAAAGGATATCACGAATAAATTTAAACAGAAAGATTAATAATTACTTGGAACAAAAAATGAATACTGCAATTTTAGAAGAGAAGTATGGAAGAGAATGGATAAAGTGCTCAATCATAAGAAGAGTTTATAACCATTCGCAATTAAGATATTTACTAAGGTTTTTTTTACGGTTTATCATTCCAGATTCTTTATTCCTCTCACCAGGTATGAATATTACGGATTTTGATTTAACTGCGTCAAGTGAAAGTGAAACGACTTCTTCTGCTTTCATCCATTGTTCTGGTTGGTACCAATCTCTTTGAAATCCACTCATAGTATCGGTGTCGTGAAACTCAGAGTAGGTAAAACCTGGACACAACGCTTGGATATAAATTCCCGTTCCTTTGACCTTTACTTTGAGTAACTCCGAAAAAATAGCTACCGCTGATTTAGTAGCGGTATACATTATTATCGAAGAATCCTTATTTATTGCGAATATTGATGATGTATTGATAATAACTCCTCGTTTTCTTTTTGTCATTCCGGGTATCGTAGCGTGACAAAGCATCACTGGACTTGTGAAATGGACATTTATCATTTCAACATGTTTCATTCTCTCTATCTGTAGGAAATTATCCAAAATTCCAAATCCAGCGTTGTTTATAAGTATATCAAGATTATTTATTTCGTTGATTCTTGAGATAACTTGTTCGTTATCAGAAATTTTGGATAAATCAGCAACAAGCACTTCAACATTGATAGAATATTTCTCTTGTAATGTTTTACTAAGAGCGTCTAGTTTTCCTTTTCTTCTAGCTACTAAAATTAAGTCAAAACCTTGTTGTGCTAATTGCCGGGCAAATTCCGCTCCAATTCCAGATGAGGAACCTGTTATTAAAGCTGATCCTGGATTTTCCCAACCCATAAAATTTTCAGAAATCATAATTATCTTGTTTTTGTTAATTCAATTTCTAACTCCAAATATCAAATTAAGTTTATTCTTTTATAAATTCTTTCATTATTAAATTCACTCAAACATCCAAGGATCTAGTTCTATAATATAAAAGTCTTTTATAGGATAATAATAAAAATTAAAAAGTAGAAATTCTAAATAAAACTAAGTTTTAGTAAATTAAATTATGATTCTTATGCGCAAAATAAAATTCAAGAAAAATAGGCGAAATAGAAGTATTTTATATCTTATCATGATTTCGCTGCTTTTGATCCAATTTTATAATTTTACTTCGTCTGGGATAGCAGCTGACCCAGTAAGAACTGATATTTCCGTTTAGGTAGCGAATGATATGATAAATAATAACACAGAATATCCTAACCTGCTTATTTTAGATGTAAGGACAGCTGAGGAATATAATGATGCCCATCTGTATAATGTTATTTTAATCCCAGTTGATGAAATTGTAAGTAGGTTAAGTGAACTTGAATCTTATAATGATACGGAGATAATAGTATATTGTATGAGTGGAAGTAGAAGTCTACAAGCAAGTGACATCTTAGTAACTAATAACTTTTCGAAGATTTATAATATGTGGGGGGGAATTAGCGCATGGATAGGAGCGGGTTACGATTATTGGAAAAACGAAGATCTGATGATTATTGATTTTGGTTTACCGGTATTTCTAGTTTCTATTTTAGGTATAATATTTGCTCTAGTTCTCTTTTCTAAAAGGAGATGGAAGCTAGTGATTACTTATTAGTTCTAGCTTTATCAAACTCAAGATTAATAAAGCTTATTAAACTAAAAAATCTTGATGACATATGAAAACAACAATATACTACTTTACTGGAACAGGTAATTCGTTGATAATTGCCAAGAGTCTTTCAGAAAAGTTAGAAGAATGTGAACTTGTACCCATTGCGAAAGTTTGGGAGTTTGACCACCTTGCTTCGTCGAGCGAAAAAGTTGGTTTTATTTTTCCTCTGTATTATGCTGGATTACCAAAAATTGTCTATGATTTCTTAAGCAAAATAGAACTGGCTAAATCCAATTATTTCTTTTCTGTTATAACTAATGCAGGAGATATTAACACCACACCCTTACAGCAAATAGAGACAATTTTAAATACGAAATCGAAAACATTGAGTGCGGGATTTTATATATTAATGCCTAACAACTATATCATAGGTTACGATGTTCACTCAGAAGCCCGCCAAAAAGAATATTTTGAAGAAGCAAATAAAAAAATTGATACTATTCAAAAAATTATTGAGAAAAATGAAAAAAATCTGGGGAAAGATTTCTTTGAGAAACGAAGAATTAAGAGCGAGAAATTTAATAAAAACTTTCGTGAAAATGTTTATGGGTCTGACAAATCTTTCTACGCTGAAGACAAATGTACTAGTTGCGGAATATGTGCAAATATATGCCCGGTAAATAATATCGTTCTTGTAGAGGATATACCTCAGTGGCAACATAAATGCCAGCAATGTTTAGCTTGTATTAATTTTTGTCCTGAAAAATGTATTCAATTTGGTGATAAAACAATAAAAACGCAACGATATCACCATCCCGAAGTTGCGGTAAAGGATTTAATCAACCAGAAAAATTAATTATCTCTCTAATTTTATTTTCTTTTTTTAAATTTAGGGACGAACATCGGGACTTTTTTCTTATAATTCTTGTAATTTTCGCCAAATTCTTTAATCAATTCTTTTTCTTCTTTCCAAGCAACCAGAAAATTTAGTAGAATCACCAAAGGTGTAAAAATTAAAGAAAGTAACGACGATAACAAAAAAGAAATTCCGATGTGGGCCATTAATCCACCAAAGTATTGTGGATGCCTAATTAAAGAATAGATTTTTGTGGTAACGATCTTTTCTGTCCTATGAGTTTCAGCTACTTTGAGAGAAGTTTCTCTTACGCTCACAATTCCAAACCAAGCACCTATTAGTATAAAAGGAACGGAGATTAATAAATGAAAAATTGGTATTGAAAAGTTAATAATTGGGATAATAATACTGGGATTTTGCATAAAGGGAATTACCAATCGAGATTGAGGTGAAATCCATATTCCAAACCAAAATATAAAAAACCCCCATCCAGAAGTGAGTCCTAGTATCCCGGTGATTTTATTCCCTTTATCTGCTCCATATTTTTTTTGAAACTTTAAATGTTCGACGGATAAAAAATGAAGTGGAACCATAAAGCACATACCTAAAATAGATAAAATAAACCACGAATACATTTTTATAATCCTCTTGTAGTATTAAAGTTAAATATCATATCTCCGACGCAATTTTCCTGAGAATGTAATAAACACTCATTAATTTCAGGTTTAAGTTTAAATTTGACCCCTAATACATCTAACCAGCAACCAAGGCGATATATAAGACCACATTCATATTTATCCTTTATTCCAATCCTTTTCATTCCCTCGTAAGCGAAACATTTTCCCATTTCCCAATGCAGGACATTATATTTAGGAAAAGTATAGTTAAAATCCATAAAATCCCCTTTTAATATTGAAAAACCGTTGCTAATATATTCTTTTAGCTGTTCAAAGGTTTTTACCTTGGTTCTTTCCAGCCCTAAAGCTTTCTGAACTCTTTGGACTTCAATTGGAGAAAGAGTTTTAATCGCAGCTTTATTTAATTTGTTTGCGGTCTCAATACCAAATTCCTTAACACAGTTATAAAACCACGATCCGTCATGAGTCATCCAACACTTAACGAGAAGTTCTTTTAATTGATGTTTATTGAGTTGATCAAATAAAGTCATATCAATATTTTCCTATAATTAATTCCTATTTAATTAACATTTAAGACCACTTGAATAAAAGATTATTCAATTTCGAAGTCTAAAAATAAATAACAAGGCGCTTTTTAGCTAATCAATCTCGATCTTTTAATGTTTCGGGAAAGATATGTTAAAGTAGCTAAAAAAGCGAACCCACATATTATAATAAAAACAAATACAGCGTATAAGTTGACTTCGACAACAAAACCCGATATGATTGGGGTTACCCCGAAACCAATTCCTATTATAATTTCATTTATCGTTGAATATCTTGCCGTATTCTTAGCAGATCCATAATCGAGCATGATTTTCATTGATGTTCCGTGTATTAATCCAAAAAATAGGCCTGTAACTGCGAATATTATTGCGATGTACCAGATAGAACCAACAGAAAAAATAGTAAATGATATTATAGTAATGGAAATCAAACTGATTAAAACGGAAATTTTTCGCTTATACATATTCATCACATTAATCCAAGTTAAGCCAATCAGTTGAGCCATTTGTATCCCACCTTGGACAAGGTAAGTTGAATGTGATTCTAATGAGTATAATTTTAAAAAAACGGGATATGTAAATAGAAAGATTGATTTTGTCGTCGATAAGAAAATTATCCCGATCCATGAGAATAAAATGGGATAAATAATCATGGAAGAATTTGAATTTGTTTTAGAGATCATTTTAAAATCTTCTTCATATACTGGATATTCCAGATGGATTTCTAATTCTTCTTTTGGAATATGGTTTTTGGAATCTTTATTTATAAAAAAACTAATTGGGATAAGTAAAAAAGACAAAGACCATGAAAGAATCATAGCAAAATAATCGTTCCAAAAAAAACTCCATATATAACCAATGAGAAGCCCAAAAATAAAACCAAAATTCCAAGAAAAATTAAAATTTCTAAAATCCCTTTTTGCTCTTTCAGAACTACTTATCTTCTGCCATTTGCTTAACAGATTCATGCAATTTGGCCAATAGAGCCCCATGGCTAATCCTAATGATGCTCGACACAAGATTAAAAACCACGGTTCAAAATATATAATTTGAGCTCCAGTTAAAATGGGTGTTAAAATGCAAGACAATATGAGGGCACTACGGATTCCTGTCTTTGAAGTAATTAATTGCCCAAGAATAGGAGCAAAAATATAAGCGATTGCTCCAGCAGAAGATATAATTCCTAGAGTGATTTCGTTAATATCCACAACAAAATAAAGGTAGTTTGAAAGTGCTCTTTCAAAAATGGATACAGATATTAATCTTATGAACGCAAGCCAGAATATCGGCCAAGCTCGATAAGGTCGTGAGGTCTGTTCTGTCTTAATTTGCATTTTTAGATAAAAAGGAAATTTTTTCGAGAGTGACTTATGTTATTTTTTATAAATTTTCTAAAAAAATAGTGCTTTGCTCAAATATTTTCTTAAAAACTGCAATTAAATTTAAAAATCGGTCTATTAAAGATTTAAGATTGATATAAACTGTCTTTAATTAAAATTAATTTAGTAAATAAAGGATTAGTGTGAGAATCTTATTACCAGAGAGAGTATTTAATTATTGTCCTGACTGTGGTTCAAAAGTATTAAAGTCTGATAAATTTAAAACAAATTTTTGTTGTTATTGTGGACACAAATTAAAAATCAAAGATAGAACATCACAGGAAAATATTCAATGCACTATTTGTCATGAATTTATCTGGTATAGAAGCACTCGAATTATTAAATGCTCATTCTGCGGTAGCAAATATCATTATTCATGCGTGCATGATTGGTTAGCAAGATATAATGCCTGTCCAATGTGTCAAAATGTATTTTTAAATCCATCTTTAGGGATTTCAAACAAAAAATAATTTATTTTTGTAGCAGACGAGTGCTTCTTCATTCTCACGAGGTTTTGGAATTTTAGACATAAATGAAAATATTAAAAAGTATTAAAATTCTAAGTATAATAATCCAATTTAACTAAAACCTTGTATAACCATATTAAAAATTAATTTAAATAGAAAGGTGAAAAATATGCCATATTTATTTACTTATATTATATTCCCCCCTGAACAAGCAGAAGCAATATCGAAAATTTATTTAGAACGTATAAAGGAAGAACGAGCTGCTATGAGACCTTTAGCTAAAGAAATAATACCTAACGCTGTAAAAGCAACTATAGACGGTATGAGTGTGATTAGTGTTTTTGATGTAAAGGAAGGAAAGCTAGAAGAATGCATGGCACTACAACAAAAACAATTACTTGATTATCATGTGATACCAGGGTATAAATATAAAATGGAAGCTCGATTTAAAGTAACGGAAGCCATAGAGATGTTAGGGATGAAGATACCAGAATAAATAAATAATAACTGGAAACTCTCTTTTTTTTTATTTTTTAAGTAAATCAAATTTAATTAAGACGGGTTTAACAAATAAAAGCAATTATCAGAAATAGGACATAGTTCACATTTAGGTTTATTTTTAGAGCAGATTTTATATCCAAAATCAAGGATCGCCCAGTACATATATTTGAAATCGGTTTTTGGTAATAATTTGTCTAATTCTGAATAGATAGTCTCAATTTTTACGTTCACATCCTGAGGTTTAAAAACCCTCTGAATAAATCTTTTTATATTAACATCAAAGAAGAAAGTTCTATGATTTAATCCGAAACAAGCAAAAGCGTTACTCACATAATCGGCAATTCCATTAATTTTCCTTAATATTTCAGGATCGTGAGGAATTTCTCCTTCATAATCTGTTATGATCATGTGACTTAAATCTTTTAATATTTTAGCTCGTTTGTTGGACAAGCCTAATCCCTTAATGTCTGATTGTAAATCAGTAATATCTTCGTTGTAAATCGTGGAAAAGTCTTTATACTTTGTAAAAAAATCGTTATAAATATTTTTAACATTTAGAGCAATTGTTTTCTGTAGTAGTATCTCAGTAATCAATATTTGGTAAAGAGATCTTGATTTTCTCCATGGGTAATCTCGTTTGTTCTCCTTATACCAATCTAAAATTTTCTCCCTAACCAGAGTATATTTATCTTCTCTATTCATTTCAAATCTAGGTTTAGGTATTATGATAGTTCCTAAAAAATTTCAACTTATCGTTTTAGTTATTAATTAAATATTAATTTCATTTTATTCTTATAGTTGATTTATTCATCCAGTAATGCCTTTTTTAACATAATGTCTGAAAAAAAGAAGATACTAATAGATTTGTTCTGTGGAGCGGGGGGTTTATCACTAGGTTTCGAGTTGGCGAATTTTAGAATTAGACTAGCGATAGAATTAGAAGAAAATTATTATAGAGCCTATAAAAGAAATCATTCCGAAACTCTATCATTAAATGAAGATATAACCTTATTAAACTGCGAGGAAATTTCTGAGAAATATCTTAAAAACAAAGAAATAGACGGAATAATTGGAGGTCCTCCTTGTATAGGTTTTTCTACTGTTGGAAATAGGAGACCCGACGATCCTCGAAACATGCTAATTTTTTATTTTATTCAATGGGTTAAATACTTTAAACCGAAATTTTTCGTTATGGAAAATGTTCCTGGAATTCTTTCTATGGGGAAGGGAAAAGTAGTAGAAAAAGTTGTTAATTTGTACAAAGAAATAGGATATAATTGTAAAATGGAAATATTACTAGCAGCAGATTACGGAGTCCCACAATTACGGCAGAGAATATTTTTTATAGGAACTCAAGGTAAATCGGTTTATTCTTTAAAAATCCAAAAAACTAACAAAAATAATATTGTAATGAAATCTGATTTAGGAAAAAATGCGTTACCTTCTTATTTGACTGTTCAAGACGCTCTTTCGGATATTCTCAAAATAAAACCACTTACAAAACAGCGAGTCGAGAACTCAACAATAATCTATAACGGACCGCCATTAACTCAATATCAAGAGTATTTAAGGGAAAACTCTAACGAATTGTATGACCATTTTGCCCCAAATCATAGTGAAATCGTGGAAAGGAGAATATCCCTTATCGACCAAGGGATGAATCATAGTTCTTTACCGAAGGAATTTCAACTCAAAGGGGGATACCCTAACATTTATGGGAGACTTCATTTAAAATATCCCGCAGATACAATAACTGGGAATTGCGGATGTGTAAGTGCACCGGGGAGATTTATTCATCCAACTCAAAATAGAGCAATCTCTATTAGAGAAGCAGCAAGATTGCAATCCTTTCCAGACAGATATAAGTTTTGCGGGACCATGAGAGAGAAATACAAGCAAGTTGGTAACGCAGTGCCGCCCTTAATGGCTTACGTGGTGGCTAAATCAATAAAAAATATATTATAGTTAGACTAAATGAATCAATGAATACCAAATATTATAAGAAAAAAGGGTTTATTCTATGCTTTCGGTTTTAGATTTATACATTTCTAAAGTTAATTTGGAAAATACATCATCTACTTTGGTGCCATTTTTCGCGCTTGTTTCTAGATACTCGCTTGCGGAAACTTGCTGTTGGATGTGACTAACTTCATTAAAATTAATTGCTCTATTTTCTGAAGTCAAGAGATCTAACTTGTTTCCAACCAGTATATTTGGAACGATTCCGATTTTACTTTCCACCTCTTCTTTCCAAGTTAATATGCTTTCTAGAGTGTTTTTTCTAGTTAAATCAAAAGCATATACAATACCTTTTGCACCTTTATAAAACGCATACCTAACCCATCTAAATCGAGGTTGACCTGCTAAGTCCCAGACTTGTAAGGTAATCAAACGCTCAATTTCGGGGAATTTAACATATTTTACAAAAAAATTAGACCCGATTGTTCTTTGGGCGTCTGGTACGAATCTCCTTTTCAAGTATTGGTTAAGAATAGTAGTTTTTCCTACTTCCGAATCTCCTACAATACAGATTTTAAAAAAGTATTTGTTTGAACCTACCATTTTTGAAGTTCTTAACCATTGTTACTACTTAAAAAATTGAATTAAAACTTATATTTTTGTATTATAGAGTATTAGGTAATAATCAATGAAATTTGATGAGTTCATTTTAATACTCCTAAATATTAATAATATGAAATCTATTATATTTCAAGTGTGGTCAATTTTTGAAAAAAAAAAGAGTTTTTCTTAATCATGAGTAAAAATTTAAAGAATTTAATAGATCAAGCTGAAGATGAAGAAAAAACACATGCTCAATTAGAAAAAACGATTGAAAGTTTAGAACTGAAGATAGCAAAATTAGAAACGAAGTTAAAAGAAAAAAAGGAATCTTCCAAATCAAAATATCTAAAACCTAAAAAGGAAAATCATGAATCCGAAGAGATAAATATGTTAAAGGATTTAATTAGTTCACAAAAACAGGAGCTAGCTCAAAAGCAACAGGAGAATGAGGTTCTTCAGCAAAATATTGAAAATTATAAGCAGGAATTAAAAAACATTGGAGATAATCGAAATGATTCTGTAAAAGATCAAATAATAGTGAAAACTCAAAATTCTCTTAATAATTTGATCGAAGATTACGGGAGATTGGAGAACACGAATAAATCCCTTAACGAAGAAATTTCTAAGATAGAAAACGAAAACAAGCTACTATTAGAAAATACCAAGAAAATTCAAACTGAAAGTTCCAATGTAGAGCAATTTGAGAGCGATTTAAAGAATTTAAAAAAGCAGTTAAATGATTTGGAGAAAGAAAAAAAGTTACTTGAAGAAATTAATTCTACTTTTCGAAATAAAGAAATTTCAGTTGAAGAATTAGAAAAGACAAAAGAGGTTTTAAAAAGCAATAATCTTGAATTAAAAAAAGAAAATCAAAAGTTATCTAAGATAATAGATAACGTTAAAACGGAAAATTCTCGTTTAGCGAAATTTGAGGAGAAAGTTTTTTATTTAGAGAACAATATTATCGGGCTACAGAAAGAAAATGAAAGGTTAAAGCAAAAAGATGCTATACTTCTTGCAAAAACGATTAATGTTAACGAAAAAGAAAATAGAGAACATCTAGCGCAATTAGATGATTTAGAAACTAGTGAAAAGGATTTAAAAAAGAAAGAAGATAGTATCCCTGAGAAATCAATAGAAATTGCACAAAATACAGAAGTTCAATTAGAAACGGGTAAAGTACTTATTACAACTGTAAATATTGATCAGATGCCAAAGTCAGCGGAACCTGAAGATTCAAGAATGGAAGAAGGCGTTCCAACAAAAACTAATGAAGAAACTGGCTATCGTAAAAAAATTTGTCCGAATTGTGGAAATACAAATAAAGCACAAATACGCGAGATTGATGATAAAACGAAAGTAATTTTTCCAGGCTTTTATGCGAAAAAATATAAGTGTGGACAATGTGCCACAGAGTGGCGATAAGGACTATTTTTTATATATGATCGTTCTTTAAATATAATCATACTATAATACTCTTCAAATATTTTTTGAATTTTACTTTATCGTAACTATTTAATCATTTCTCCTATTTTCTTGGTAAATTTTTTCAAATAACTTAGTGCTATCGCTACAAATATGAGATCTTTCTATTCTGTGTAATTTAATGGCTTCAGGGACGCATGCTACTGTACACACTCCACAGCCATAACACTTTATAGGATTTACTTTAGCTTTCTCTTTCTTTATTGCAATCGCTTTGAAAAAGCATCTTTTAGCACATAGAGCACAGCCCGTGCATAAATGAGGGTTGACTTTTGCGATGTAGTTTGATTTAGCTGTACAATTTAAATTTTTATCATCAAATCGCGTCATTCCTCTTAAAAGAGCGCAACAGCATGCACAACAGCAGCAAATTACTTGGTGATTTGGACTTTTAGCGTTTGCAACTGTAAAAACTAATCCATTTTTTGATAATTTCTTTACCCGGTTATGAGCTTCTTCACGAGAAATTTCTCGTCCTTCTCCTCTTCGTAAAAAATATTCTCCAAACAAACCAACTTGAAAACAAGATTCTGAAACTGGAAATTTATCCTTACACTCTCTTACTCCTAAAATTTCTGTTCTATTACGACAAGGACAATCGGTCACTACAATTGGACCTTTACATGTATCTAATATCCCATGTATCTCTTCAGCATTGGATATTATAGATTTATGATCGATTGACTTGTCTATAGGAACTATTCTAGTAATAGGAGTACCAGCGTCGGAAGTTTCGTATCGTTTGTAAAACTTCTCTTCAATGAAGAATCGATGATATAGCTCAGCTCCTTTCTTCCCAAGCCTTTCGAATGTTTTTGAGTTTTTGAATCCCATATTCAAAAGATGTGCCATCGTTAAAAAGTAGGAATAACCCCCGATATCTTGAATGATACCCGAATTGGTCATTTCTTCCAGAATTTCTTTAATCTTTTCCTTGCTTTTTCCAATTTTCCTTGCAATTCGATTAATGGATTGGGGCTTAATAGTTAAGTATTGAGCAACTTCTGCCTCTTCAGGGGTAAATAATAATTTAATATACGCCCTAAATGCTTCTGATATATTTCCATCAACAATAGGAATATCGTTAGGGTATTCACGCATATTTTGCAAAATTTTTTCGTAAGGATCTGTAATTTCTTCTGCTGTCATATCTGATTTAGCTTTAAACTTGTAATAATAAATTTAAAGTATTAATTCACTTGATTGTATAAAAATTCTCTTATTTTAACTTCTTTTTATGAAGAAATATAAGTAAAAAAAGCCTTATTATTCTCTATATTTTATGTATATTTTATTTATAGTATCATATTTTAAAGCGTTAAAGATTTAAGGTGTCGGGTTTAATACTCCTTCCAGGACTAACTGGTTATATACTGACGGGATTATCCATAGTTCATGCACTAATGGACGCGAAAAAGAACCGAGTTCAGCGCATACTAATGCTAACGACTATATTTATTTTTACAGCATTTCTAGAATTGATAGGAGTTATTACTGGTGTTTTTTCTTATGCGATAGAATTGATTATGATTCTTGATAGGGTCCCGTTGTCTATTACTTTGTCCTGGGTAGGTATTATTTACAGTTCTATGATAATAGCTGAACGTTTAAAGCTTCCTATATGGCAACGAATACTTACAACTACACTAATTGCACTTAGTCTTGATTGGGGTATGGATCCAATTGCCGTAGAATCCGGTGCTTGGATGTTTGGAGGTGGAGAATACTTCAATATCCCTGCTTTTAATTTTTTTGGCTGGTTTTTTATCCCAATAGCGTATCTAGTGCCTTATGGTTTAAGTTGGGTGAAAGGTCGCAAAAAACTAAAATTATTGAATGTTGCTGAAGTTGAGGCTAGACGCTCATTACTTCGAAGATTATATACGGTGTTGCTTGTAGTTCCAATAGGATTAGGAATATTAACCTTGGTAGGAATGTTAACTCGAATCCCTTTTGTATTTAATTTACCTTTAGAATTTCTCGTGGTATGGGCAATTTTTACCATCGTGTGGGCTTCCGGTATTATTATTTGGAAGAAAGAAAATTTAAAACGCACTAAATGGTTTGATCTAATCCCACCAAGCAGTTTATTAGTAATTGCTTATTTCTACGCAATTTCCAGTTTCATTCTTAGTTTTTTCATATTGGGATTATTAATGCTAATAACAGCTTTACCTTTTCTATTTGCTTTTATTTTTACATTGCGAAAGAATCGATTTATCGAGGAATCCATTTAGGTACTTTTTCCTTGTATTCTAAATATTTTTGTCCAAATAATTCTTCTAGTTGTTTTTCTTCAAAGGTAGCCAATTTATCGTAAATAACAAATATTATAATCCATATCGCTATACTAATCAAGGAAATCGATAGAAATATACAAGCAAGATAAATTAAGAGAACACCAAAATACATTGGATTTCTTACATGTCCAAGTATTCCGTCCGTTATGAGGTCGTCCTTATTTTCTGGGTGCCGAAATAAAATGGTGTGCGAAGCGCGAATAAAAGCGAAAGCTACAGCAATAAAAATAATAAACATGATAAGTCTAACTATCCAAGGAACAAAACTATTCATTATAGTTGAAATCGAGAAAATTAGTGAATCTAGAATCCAAATTATGGTGAAAACAATAGCAGAAAGTCCTTGTTTTAGATGAGAATGTGGTGCCTCGATTCCCAACCTATGCTCATGATTATGGCCCATTTTTAATCAACTCAAGTCATTTGGTTATTAATATATAATGATTTACACTTAATTTATTGATTATTAAATACTATTAACAATTAAATGTTAATTTATATTACAAAAATTAGTCACGCCTAATAAAAATTTTCTATAGACCAGTTATTGCTAAAAAGATCTAAAATCATAGAGAAGTGAGTATTTATGGGATATGTTAAGTATATAGTTAACCAAGTAAGAAAACCAAAGGGATTATTCGGCAAAAGAATCGCAAGGAAGATGAACATTTCACACGCTTCGTTAGCAGAGTGGGGATTATCTCACATCAGATTAAGGAAAGATATGATAATTTTAGATGTTGGATGTGGAGGTGGAGCTAATATAAACCATTTTGCGCAAATTGCGACAGGTGGGAGGGTGTTCGGAATTGATTATTCACCCACTTCAGTGAAAGTTAGTAAAGAAGTTAATAAAAAACATATTCAAGAGGGAATTGTTGAGATTTGCGAGAGCTCAGTATCAAATCTTCCTTTTGAGGATAACACCTTCGATGTAGTTTCAGGTTTTGAAGCTTATTATTTTTGGCCAGATTTAATTAACGATTTAAAAGAAATATATCGCGTTTTAAAAATCAATGGGGATTTACTATTAGTAAACGAGGGTTATAGGTGCGAAAATAAAGATGTAATGAAGGTAGTAGAGAATTGGGCGAAACTAGGAAACATTAAACTTTATTCACCTAAGGAGTATAGGGATTTTTTAACTGAAGCAGGATTTTCTGAAATTGATATATATGAACAAAAAGAAAAGGGTTGGATTACTGTTATCGCTATGAAACAAGAAGTATAGCAATATTGAAATTAAAAGAAAAAATATTAAATAACAACTTACTCAAATTTCATTGTACATCCTTTTTCAGTCATCTGGAGGTTTTTCGCTTCAATTTTATCTTTTTCTTCTCGGGTGAGTTTTTCTATTCGTTCTTTTCTAAAAACCATAATAAATTGGTGTACAATACTCGGTATCCATGAATAATTGATACCGTAAAGATGTAATTTCTTATTGACATCGTACCAAATTATTTCTCCTTTTAGGACATAACCGATTTGACTTAAGATGCGGGCAATATCAGCGTTTAAAAGATGGTAACATCCTTCATTATACATATTTCCTATAAAAACAGCACAGTATCGCCCCGGCTTTAAAACTTTAAAGCATTCGCTGAACGTTTTCTCTATTAAAAGTTCCCATTCATGTTTTTTTTGCTGTGAATCTTGAGAGTTAGGGATAAATCGAGTTAATTTTGATTTATCGGAATAGACTCCTTTCGGTTCTTCTCCAACTTTTTTGTACGTGCCCTTCGATTTCTCAATAGTGTCCATCTTCCAAAATGGAACATCTGTCAATATAAAATCTATCTTAAAGTTTGGGTCTTCACTAAAATCATAAAGAATTTCACTAGAATCACCCTTAATAACCCTTTGAGGCGGGATAGATTCGATTTTGCAGATTTCATGATACACATCTATCCATTCTTGATTGATTTCAATCCCAATGCCGTTACGATTGCTTAAATTGCATGCGATCAATGTCCCTCCGACACCACAGAATGGATCGAGAATTAGGTCCTTCTCTTTAGTAAAAATCTTGATCAACTTTTCACATAATTCCGGCGGTTTTTGCCCTCCGTGTTTATTTCTTAGATTTAATTGAAAACTCGGAGGATATCCTTTTGGAATTACTGATTTTGTTGAAAATACCCACTCTTTGCCTGTTAAATCGTTAACCTGATTAGCGAGATCGTAAAAACCGCGAGAAATTCCATTTTCAGATAAAATTTCGATTTTTTTAATTTTAAATACACCTGTACGGATTTTATGGCAGATATTCCATAATTATAATTTAAATGAAAATGGAAGAAATTTGTATCTATTAATGGTTTAATAAGTATTAGTGGATTAATATCTCAAGTAAAACTAATAATGTAATATTTGAAGAAGTAATTAATAAAAATTTTTATACCTTAAATGTATCTATTTTTATAAGTTTAATCAACTTTGGTGCGGTTAATATTTGAAACTTTATAGTCTTGATGAAAAAGGAAATTTAATCGAAATAAATAAGTTAGATTTTGATGATCATTATGTATATCTTATTGATGACATCGAGAAAAACTCATTATATGTCTGGGTGGGGCTTAATGTTCCCCAATATAAAAAAGACCTCACAGCAGCTTGGGCTAGGAGATTTGACAAAGATCGTGGCGGTGCGTGTAAGATATTAATAATGATGCAAAAGCGGGAATATGGATCATTTTTATCGATGATGGATCAGTTAAAAAAGGGATTAATACCCGGTGAATCAACTGGACGCAGACCCGAGCTGGTACTTATAGCACCTAAAGAAGTGGCTTCATCCAATTCAAAGATTATTACTCCAGAGATTAAAAAATCAGAGATTAAAGAGGAAGTCGCTGAAGCAGGGGTTTTTGCATGGTTAACGCAACTAAAAAAACACAGAGCAGTTATTACAGAAAATGAAGAAGCTGAAGCTAAGGAATCTACAGAAAAAGATGAAGTGAATATAAATGATAAAGAGATTGGTCTAGAACCTCAAATCAGAGAAGCTGCTTATTATCTCTCATTAAAAAAATATTCATATAACGATTTATGCTGGCTATTAGCCGAATCTATTCAAAAAGTAAGACTTGAAATGCCTTCACTTGAAGATATTCGTAAAAAGGCAGAGGAAGTGTTTAATTCATCTAGCACTTACGATGAATTATGTTGGTTGAATGCTCAGATGGATATTTTAATTGAACAACAATATCTGGAGAAAAAGAAAAAATATAATTAGAATAAATAAAGTTTTATTTTTTCATAAGATAAAAGAAAAAGAAAAAAGATCACTTCATTTCTAAGCTTTAACCATTATTAGCATCATTTTAAATCTTTCTAAAGCTTTAAGAGCATGGGGTTCATTAGCAGGCATCGTTATTATTTGTCCTTTATCTAAAATATAGGGCTTTTTAGAAATTATAATTTCTACTTTACCGTCGAAAACATAAACTAATGCATCAAACGGAGTTGTATGTTCACTTAAGCCCTCGCCTTTATCAAAAGAAAACAGAGTTACAGTGCCTATTTTTTTGTTCATCAACATTCTACTAACAACGGAGCCTTCTTGATAATCAAGTAAACTTTCTAAATCTAAAATTTCAGGATTTTCTTTATTATGACTAGATTCACTCAAATATTTCACATCTACTTTTCAATATTAATGATTCTTTAATAAGTATAATTGTAAAGTGTTTATAAACCTAAATCCGAACATGTTTAGTTTTGAGGTAGAAAGAAAAAAAGAGGAACTGCAATTTTGATAAAGGCTTAACAAATAATTTAATTTAAAAAATCTGACTAAAGTCAATAGTATTTATAATTCTTATCCTTCACTTATTAAGATTTATGGATAAATGATGACAACAGAAAAAAAGATGACCTCTAACTCAGAAACTTATAAAATTTATACTGAATTTGCTAAAGAAGGGAAAATCATTTTGCATCATGGAGATTCACTAAAATTCTTGAAAACTGTACCTGATAATTGCATAAATTTAATCGTGTCTTCACCTCCTTATAACATTGGCAAAAACTACGAGGAAAAAGCAACATTAGAAGTATATTTGAAAAATCAAGAAATTATCATTAGACATCTTCATAGCAAACTTAAAAGTGAAGGAAGCGTTTGTTGGGAAGTCGGAAATTATGTAAATAACGGTGAAATTTATCCTTTAGATATCTTTTTTTACGATATTTTCAAAAGAATAGGTATGAAATTGAGGAATAGAATTGTATGGCATTTTGGACATGGATTACATTGTAAGAATCGATTTTCTGGAAGGTATGAGACAATTCTATGGTTTACAAAAACAGATAATTATGTTTTCAATTTAGATTCGATAAGAGTACCAGCTAAGTATCCCGGGAAACGAGCATATAAGGGACCAAATAAGGGTAACCTTTCTGGAAACCCATTAGGAAAAAATCCTTCGGATGTCTGGAAAATATTAGAAGATGATTGGATGACTGCTTTCTGGGAGTTTCCTAACGTTAAATCTAACCATCCAGAAAAAACTATTCATCCTTGCCAATTTCCAATAGAATTAGTAGAAAGGTGTATTCTTGCTCTAACAAATCAAGGAGATTATATTTTAGATCCTTTTTGCGGAGTTGGAACGACCCTAGTTGCTGGATTAAAGCATTCTCGAAAGGTCATCGGTGTAGATAAGGAATTGGAATATATTAAAATAGCTAAGAAAAGAATTAATCAATTTTTTGATGGAGATTTAAAATTTCGACCTCTTGGAAAAAAAGTGTATCAACCTACTGGGCGAGAAAAAGTGTCGAAGGTCCCTCCAGAATGGAAAGATTACAATAAGTAAAATAAATGGATAGATCAATCAATCATTAGTAATAAGATCAATTCCCTCAGCCTTTATAACATAATTATCAACTTTTTAAATTAAGAACTATTGCTATAATATATGGAACAAGAAAATATTGATTATTATCGGGAATTACAGAAACATCTTGATAAGATGCCTGTTGGTTATCCAGCTACAGAATCTGGTATTGAAATTAAAATTTTGAAGCACCTTTTCACTCCAGAACAAGCTAAAATCGCACTGAAATTGAATTTTATAGCGGAACCGTTAAGTAAAATTTACAAGAGATTGAAAAAAAGTGGTTTCTCTTTAGATGAATTGGAGAACAAACTAGATGAGATGTATTTCAATGGTTTAATTAATCGGGGGATTACGAAAAAAGGAGAAACAGACACTAAATATTATGCTAGCGCTCCTTGGGTAATAGGCATGTTTGAATATCAATTGAATAGATTAACACCTGAATTTTTTAAAGATGCCCATCAGTATATTCAAGATACATTTTTTAATAAGGAGTATAATATTACGGGTATTCCTCAATTACGTGTGATCCCGCTAGATCAAACTGTTAATTTTGAACAGTCGATTGCTCAATACGACGACTTAAAAGCACTTATCGAAAATATCGGAGAACCTATAGCTGTTATGGATTGTATCTGTCGAAAAGGGGCAGATCTCATAGGAGAACCATGCACAAAGACTAAATTACGCGAATCATGCTTTGCGTTTAGAACAGCTGCTAAGACTTTTATAGAAAAAGGTCTAGCTCGAGAAATTACGAAAGAAGAAGCATATAAAATCTTAGAAAAAGCAGAAGAAGATGGTTTAGTTCTTCAACCGGGAAATTCTCAAAGACCAATGAATATTTGTACCTGTTGTGGGTGTTGTTGTGGAGTACTTACAAGCCAAAAAC
>JAGXNP010000046.1 GCA_019894885.1 Promethearchaeota archaeon
ATATACAGGTAATATTGGTATTGCTCCAGCAAAACAACCATTGATATCTGTCCCACCGCTAATTGAATTGAAAAACAAATCTTGTTTAATATCACGATACACGAATTCAAATCCTTCAGGAGATAAGGTAGAAGCTGTTTGTGAGATTTCTCTTAATGCACTTAAATCGTATTTTTCACCTGGTTTAACTCCAAGACCCATTAAATAATGAAGATATGCAGCACTAGTTCCAAAAATTGATACTTTATGTTTCTCTATCAACTCGAAAAACCTCAATGGTTCTGGATAAAGCGGATTTCCATCATATAAAAATATTGTTGCGCCCGTCGCTAAGGCACTGATAAGCCAGTTCCACATTTTGGCTGATATAAGGGTTACTTATACCATCATCCATGAGGGCGCAGTAATATAATTTATGACGTCACTTCTCTTGCAGTCGGTAGATAGAATCAATTCTTTTAAATGATTGATTAACACCCCACCAGCACCTTGAACAAGACATTTTGGCGCCCCTGTTGTTCCAGAAGAGAACATAACATATAAGGGATGGTCAAAGGGTAATTGTTCAAATTCTAGGACAGGATCCTTGTCTTTAGATATGAAATCGTCCCAATGAACAGCGTTAGGAATGCTACTAATATCCGGTTTTCCTTGGGAGATGTAAGAAACAACGATAATTTTTTCAATCGATGGAATCGCATCGACTACAGTCTTAGCATTTTCGATTATGTTAAACTCTCTATCTCTATAAAAGTAGCCATCTACTGTAAATAGAACTTTTGGTTCAATTTGTCCAAATCTATCAATAACGGCGTTAGGTTGTAGTTCAGCACCACATGAAGCCCATGTAGCTCCGATTGCTGTTGATGCTAACATAGCAATAGCTGTGTCAACTAAGTTTGGGATATAAGAAACAACGCGATCTCCTACTTTAACACCTAGTTCTTTTAGAGATTTTGCCAACCGAGCAACGGTTTTGTTTAACTCTGCGTAAGTCATTTGTTTAGTTACTCTAGTTTCACCTTGAAATACGAAAGCTAATTGATCGTCTTTATACTTTAATAAATTTTCTGCGAAGTTTAAACGAGCGCCAGGAAACCATTTGGTGCCGGGAAATACGCTTAAATCTTCAACAACTTTATCGTAAGGTTTAGATGCTATAATTCCCGAAAATTTCCACATTGCTTCCCAAAAATCAGGTATTTTTTCAACCGACCATTTGTATAGATCTTTTCCTCCTCTTAAAATTTGTCCGTATTCCTTATTAACAAATTCAATAAAACGAGTTGCTTCTGCGTTTTTAATCCAATCAGCAGAGGGTTCCCATAATTTCTTTCTGTTATCTTTCATAATTTTTTCGCTTTAGATTTTAAATTTTAATTTGACTTTTCGAATCTTATGAATATTGTATTTTTATAAAATCTTGCACTGTTTTTAATTCTTCTAAGTGAGTTTCACGTTTACCAAAGATATAAAACCTTACTTCTGGACCTGTGCCACTTGGCCTAAAATATAGCGTAGAATCGGCGCTTTTAAGTCGGTAGATATCTACATTATTTGCATTATCAGATAAAGCACTCACTATATACTCTTTTTCATTAATTGTGATAGATTTCGTGTCATTTTTCATAAAATTATTCATAATCTTAATCTTTTGCTCATCTATAGCTGGTATAGTACGATTTATCCCTTTAATCGACCAGTCAATTGACTTTGATATTTCATGCCCTCTTGCAATTAGTTCTGTTATTAAAACTAAAGCTGGTACTGGGTATTTATCCGCAATTATTGGAAACTTAGAATCAAACACGAAATGCCCTAAGATGTCTTTTTTCGCAGGATTCAATACATTGAGAGTATGTCCTCCCGATTCTTCCCACATCACTATTAAAAAACTTTCATCGTTTTTCTTTTCTTTCTCAATAAGTTCAGTTAGTCTTTGTCTTAATGGTTCAGCCTTATTAATTTTCACCAACATTTTGTTCTCATTTTCATAATAGAGGATTGCTTTATCAACTTTTGACTGTTCTAGTTCCATCCCTAACAGAAAATACAGTATTATACCTAAATGTTTATAACCTACACCAGTCAAAATATTTATAAAACTCGTCTCATCTCCTCTCAAATCGCTTGGAATAGTCCTCACGTTGATAATCTTTTTATGATACTCATTAGCCAAAATATTATGCAAGGCAGAATAAATCTCATTTGGAATGTAAAAACAATATTTTCCATTCTGTCTTATATACAATGCAATCCTATCTCGATCTGCGTCTAAAAGGATCGCAATATTTGAAGTTTCTTTTTCCATAACTTGTTTCAATTTCTCCTCACGAACTTCTTGTATGGGGTTAGGAGGATTAATTTCCTCGTTAATCAACACCACATCTGCTCCTAAACGTTTAAATAGATCCACAATTCCTCTGGCTTTTCCTAGATATGGCCATATAACTATTTTTAAACCTATTAAACTTTTAAGCTCCAAAATATCATTTAATAGACTTATAACGTAATCGTTATTAATCTGTTCAGCATCAATTATAATAGGTTTGTAAAAGGGATCGAGATTTATTTCCTCAATGCTTAATGCTAAGTTAGAAATTTCTTTAAATAAATCTCCCGACATAGGCATTGGATAATCGATGTAAAACTTTACTCCATTCCAAGACAGTTCATTATGAGAAGCAGTTAATACGATTACTAAATTAATATCCTCAATTAACCCAACTGATGCTGCTCCATATGGAGAAGATAGCTTCGATTCTCCGGGAATGTCTTTCTGATAAAATATTTCGTAGCCATCGTAAGCAAATATTTGAGAACAATATTCTAATAGAATGCTTTTAGTTGGACGGTCATCTGTCACGATTAATACTTTGAGATTCTCACCATCCTTTATTTCTTTGAATTTTTGACTAATAGCTTTAAAAATGCGAAGAAATAGGAACAGCTTTCTCTTAGTTAAAAACAATTTCTCTGAACCTGCTCTTTCAAGCTTGTCAAGTATCTTTATTCGCAAACCTGATGTTGGGGCAACAATAGGATCTACAAAATACCTCTCATCTTCCGTTAATTCTTCCAATCTTAAAGTTTTATACTTACCGCGATCAATAAGGAAAAATTCCTCTAACTCAAATTCAATCAATTTTATCACAACATAAGAAAGTCAGATAATATCCAATAATTCTAAAATCAATTAATTTTTTATGTTTTAACTAAAATATTAATATTTAGTTCAAAACTAATTGAAAATCTTATTTATTGCTTCTCTTAAAATTGCAAGAATTTTCTCGCGGTATACAGGATTAATCGCAACCATTCCATGGACTTTGATCGGCGGTTCTCTTTCCGCTTCGGACAGAATTCTTTCGCAAAATTGGGGTGTTAATCGATTGGGCATGTCTTGCTTGTTTGCTATCCCTATCACCAAGACATCCCTATAGTGTTTATCGAGAATATCCTGAATTATATCTTTACTGTAATTAACATTTTCAAAGCTTGAATCAAGCACAACTAGCGCTATATCTGTACTATCTAGTAAACTTTTCCATAATGATCTAAAATTAGATTGGCCTGCAAAATCCCAAAGTACAATTGAACGAGGAACATCAAGTTCTTCTCCGTTAAAAGGAGCTATATCAACATTTATAGTTGGAATGTATTCTAAATCGATTTCTTTGCCACATATTAAGTGTAAGAGGGTAGTTTTGCCGACCCCTCCGGTACCGATAATCGAGACTTTAATAGATCCTAAGATGATGTCATCAATTTCCTTTTCAAAACTCCTAAAAATCGCACGATTCCCCGACCATTGACCGCTTGCAAGAAGTTCTCCATATTTTTCTATGAACTTAACCCTAATAGTTGTTATTTTAGAGTTAATTATTGCGTCATCATCCTCTAAATCTGTGCATACAACGATAATAATGTCATCGATAATCGTGTAATAATACTTAAATTCATCAGTCGCAGTCGATTTAATGTCGCTTTGACTAATTTCTTTCATAAATCCCGAAAAAGCGCTCAAAAATCCCGCTAACAAATCTCTATCTACATCTGAACTCCCGTAATTTCGGAATAGCAATGACTTACCATCTTTAGTTAATATGTTTAAATATTGAATCACACTTATCACAGAAATTGAGATAGGTAAATTAAAAGACCCAAAAAACTTGAATTTAAATTTTAAAACTATATTTATTTATTTATAAAAAGAATAATATATTGATCTTATATAATATTCTCCTTAAATCTGCTGAAAAAATTTACAATTCAGTATTGATAAGTTAATATGATGGAGAGCAACGGTGGAATCAATGGATCGGAATATAGAAGATTTGTCTAAGTCATTTGAAGAGTTCAAATCTAAGATGGATGCATTTTCTTCAATATTAGAGAAATTTGGTTTAGACATAATAACAAAAATGGGACAAACTAACCTCAAAATAACCCAATTGACAGATAAAATCAACGATTTGAACAAAGCAACAATCGATATAAAAAGTTTGATACCGCAGCTTAGTAATGTTATAGAAAATCAGAAAGTCTTAGAAGATGAATTAGATTTAATTAAATCTTTATTAAGAACCATGGGTCAAAATTCTTCGAAAAAAAAAGAAGTTGAAAATTCTGTTGATCGGAACGAAACAGCAACAAACAAAAAAGAGCTAATATTAAGCCAATTAAATAGCTTGAAAAAGAATTTAAAAGATCTAGATGATCCACTTGCCGTTAAACCAATTTTAGAGCAAGTTAAAGAGGATATTTTTGAATTTACTGGTGGTCATAGAATTTTATACGAAATTTCACAAGTTCTTAGTCAATTAAATTCAGCTAAATCATTGGATGATTTAATGGACGAACAAGATATTTCTTCAAAGGCACTCAAAATTCATTTAATGGAGAAAATCACTTTTTGGATTAATAAATTAATGATTAAAGATTAAACTTTTTTAAGTTTAACTTATTTACAATTTCGAGAATTTCCGGAATTTCTGAAAGAATTGCTTTGTTATTGGTTTGAAAAAAAAAATGTTAGAACTTACCTTTTTCGAAGCTAAAGCTAAAATCGTGGCATTAAATTGTTAAGAAATATATATAAGAAGTTCATATTTATTATAACTAAAAAAATTAAAACCATAAGCGATCAGAAAACACATGAGCGACCAAGAACGAAAAGAAGGAGGAATAGTTTTCAAAGGGAGAACTGAAGCAATATATAAAGTAATCGTTATAGGAGATCCTGCTGTTGGAAAAACAAGCCTTCTTACTAAATTTGCTAAAAACAAGTTTGAAGAGAAATATCTTCCAACCGTCGGGATAAACATATTAAAGCAATCTATAGAACTGGAAGAGGAGAACGCCACAATTAATTTAATGTTCTGGGACGTGGCAGGGCAACCGCAGTTTTATATGCTGCATCGTCCTTACTTTAATGGAGCAGATGGCGTAATACTCGTATTCGACATGACTCGGTCGAGCACTTTTAGTAACGTGAACAACTGGTATAATTCCTGCGTAAAATATGGACTTAGTGGAGTCCCGCGAATCATAATAGGGAATAAAGTAGATTTAAAAGACGAGCGTAAAATTATATTACCGATGGCAGATCACCTAAGCGATAAACTCAACGCGCCGTATTTCGAGACGTCAGCTCTTACTGGAGAGACGGTTAAAGAAGTATTTCAGAAAATTGCGGAACTTGTTTACAAGTACAAAGAGAACTATTAAAAATTGGATTTTTTTAACTCATCCTTAATTTAAGATATATTTTACCATAATTATATTCATTTCATAAGGAATTCATTAGTTATTTCGAATCTCGATGATGTATTTTTTTCACGCGCAATTAAATAAACAGATTCCACTTTAAATTTGAATGGAATCCAAGTTTCTTGAAATTTTTTTTTAAAGGTTGTAAGCTTTTGATTCCCCTTAAGTTGTCCTACGCTTAAATGCGGTTTAAAACCATCTTGGAATAAATTGATATCGTTACAATCAGGCGTAATTGCTAATAACTTTGATTGGAGGTTAATTATTAACGAATCGGGCTCTGGAGCCAACCATAAGGTGTAATTCTGTTTTGAGTGTAAAAAATATTTAATTATTTTAACCGAGATTTCGAATGATTGTATACCTTTGCACAGCGTTAAGAATGAACGTTCCAAACTTTTAAATTCAGATTGTGGCCTAAAAGGATACATTAGAGTGATGTGGGGCATCCATCTATGAAAATTTCTATCGTACTCCTTCCTAATATCTTGAATCGCTGCCCAAAGATCTTTTGGTGGTATAATCACAACGGCAGTGGAATAAACTTTAGTCATAAGTTAGGATTATTATAAAGGTGGGTATATATAAGGTTTATATTTGATGATTTTTATTAAAACTATGAACTATGAATATTAAACATAGGCATTTTATTCAAAAATCGCAAATAAAAGAATTACGGGATGACATTTTAGGTCATTACGATGAAAAATTTGTGGCGCAGATATTTCCTAGAAAAGCTCGTATTGAAGTAATTCAGACTGATTCTGGAGATACACTATATGCTGTAAATAATGTATTAAAGCTATGGAAATCTAAGGATGGGTATATACCTGTTTTAACGCTACTGCTAAATAAACAAGTAGAGATGAAAAAAATAGTTGTTGATAAAGGAGCTATTCGTTTTGTAACAAATGCTGCAGATGTAATGCGCCCCGGGATCACCAAAATAGACGCTTCGATTAAAAAGGATGATGTTGTCGTGATTGTGGATGAAAACCATGATCGTGCTTTAGCCATTGGAAAGGCAATGCTTAATGCCACTCAAATGCAAGAAGCCAAAGCAGGTAAAGTAGTAAAAAACCTACATACTATACAAGATGATGTGTGGAAATTTGCTAAGGAGTTCAAGTAAACTCTTCTCTTAGAATTAGCATTAATTCTTCCTTCTCATTAGAGGGTGTGTCGAATAAATCAAAACTACAAAGATCACACGAATCAATTTTAAAGCGATTGAAAAGAAGCATTATCATTCTTAAGCCATTCTCCATAAATCCATTAGGTTCCTTTTCGTTCGTAATATTCATTAAATCGATAATTTTATACATTTTCCATAAAATTTTATCGTTTTCGTCGTTTCTGGTTTCAAGAAAATCATCGTAAAGATTATTGTAAAATTCGCATTCAGTCATCATTTTTAAGTGATTACCTCGCTTAACCCTAATCTCCTTTTTCGATACGTATGTACTAATTACTTAACTACTATTTAAATTGAATTTTTATTAAGAAAAACCGTTCCCATATTACAAACTTGCAATGGAAATCGACCTAAACTAATTTTTATTTAGTATTTACCGTATTTCCGTTTACTTTGTTATTTAAATACTACTTCGTTGTTTTTTGATTATAAGGTATCTGAGCAATATGAGTAAATTTAGGAGAACTGAATTAAAATTTGCGTAATATGCGGATATAATATAGATAACACACTGTTCTATTACTGAACCTAAACTTATATTATTTGGATACTATTCAAAGGGTCATCATTACGAATATCTTGATGATTCTTGTAAAATTTATAAAAATTAAGGTCGTGTGTGTGATAAAATGAGTATGTATAGAAGTTACCTTCTCAAAAATCAATTTTGGGCCAAGAAGGGAAACGAAAAGGATAAAAATTTGGAATCTGAAAAAGTCTTTATAAAACATGATTCAGAAATCGGCGGAATTTATGCCATCATTAATACAGAAAGAAAAGGCGTAAAAATAATTGTTAATGGAGAAGAGCATTGGTTTAACAATTTTGACAAATTAGATTCATTTTTAGGTAGATTGAAACAAAGAGAAAACGATTTTATGAAGATACTGAGAAGGAAAAATCTTTCTAAAAAATTGAGAACTTTAGATATTTAAATATTGTTTTGAATGTTCCATCGTTTTAATTCTTAATATCTAAGAGTCCTAATAAGATTCAATTTCTTCCGTATTCTTACTGGCGTTTTCATTTTACCTTCTGTAGTATGATGTTTTAGTAGATTTATATATTTGGCAAAAAAATGAGAATAAAAACTTAATCTTTTTTATTTAATTAAATTAAACTTCTTACATTTCCTTAGCTCTTTTATTTCTAATTTTATCAATGAATTCGGGCGTAATTAATGTGATTCCTTCTTTTTTAGCACTTTCTACACAGTCTTTAAGTACTTTTTTCAAGAAGATTCGGGGTACTTTAACTAGTTTTTCACAGGCTTCTTCAGTCCATTTAACTTCTGAATCTGTTCTTTGTGCAGCCTAAATAACTGTATGTACAGGATTCCCTTTTTCTTTAGGGATTGGTTCAGCATATGGAGTAGAATGTTTACTAAACCAAAAATTAATGTTATCTCTATACCCAAAATCGATGGGCAAATTGGGAAATCCCTTTCCTTCTATTAAACACTCCTTCCATTCTTTCTTCATAACTATTTTATTAATGGATAATATAAAATGAGATTCAAGGGTGATATCATTACTATAGACCGGAAATGATTCGTCTAAGGTAGATTCAAACACTTGAATTGCTTCTTCAATGATTTCTGGATAAGATATTGTAGGAACTCTCTCTTCTTGAGTTCTTTGGGAGGGAATAAGAGTGAATTTGTTGTTCTTCATTTTTTCTTCTGTTGTTTCTCCAGGATATCCAAGCATAACACAATTTTTTAGTAATTTTTTATTATAAGGAATGAAATTAATTGCGCAAACTTTACTTCTTCGAATATTTTCAGCAGTATTACTGGTTGAACGACTAATCAACAACATAGAATGCTTTTCAGCTATGATGTAGGGAAAACACAATGAATACGGACCTAAATTTGTTTTTCCTGATGGAGATATTGTGCTTATGAGTACAACAGGCATAGGAAAAAAAGACGATGTTTGATAGAAATTGTCAAGTATTTGAACTGGACTAAAATTATTTTCCACCCCATATATCAATAGTGGTGTTAAAGTATTAAAATCTCTTGTAAAAACATAATAAAAGCATGAAAAATAATGGATTTATTATCTATTTCAATGGTGTTAAAAAATTCTCTACTAGATATGAAATCGCTAGTTCTTATTTGTGTATATAGGTAGTAGTCCTGATTGGAAATGGCGCAGTCTTAAATTAATTCCGCGAGATATTTTTATTTTTGGGATTTTGTCTCTATTGTGATGAAGTTCTGTAATAGCCGCAACCGCATAATCAATATGGGAAGTATCGTATACATTCCTAGGAACAGCAAGCCGCACAAGATTTAAAATACCTTTCCGCTGTTCTGGTGTTTTCTTATCCCATTCGAACGCAAAAGGTCCCAGTTCGCAAGCTCTAATTCCATAATGCTTGAGAAGCTCTATCGTAAAGCCAACACCCCCGAAATCGTCAATTTCCATATCAGTACCTTTAAAAAACTCCTCCACATTAATATAAACCGCATGTCCTCCAGCAGGAAGTACGACGGGAACTCCATTATTTGCCAATTTTCTTGCAAATTCTCGAACTTGGTGAATCCTCTCAGCCAGATACGGTTCTTTAACAACTTCGTATAAACCTACTGTTAAAGCCATAATGTCCCGACCTGATAATCCCCCGTACGAATCGTTTCCAAACGTTAGAATTTGCTTTTCTTTTAATTTAGTCCCAATATTCCCGTTAGTCGAGAATTTTTTGTAAAAAATTCCTTGATCTCTAAAAAATAAACCTCCCCCTATGTTAGCGAGTCCATCTTTTTTAAAACTAATCGTAAAACCATCAACCTGCGAGAACATTTCTCGGATTATTTTTAAGATACTATAATTGCGATATCCCTCTTCAAATTCTTTAATAAAGTAAGCATTTTCTGCAAATCTACAAGCGTCGAAGAAAAGTGGAATATTAGAACTACGTGCAATCTCACTAATCTCTTTTATATTTTTTAAAGAAACAGGCTGACCAGCAGCTGTATTATTTGTAATTGTTAAATATATTAAAGGTATGCTTTCAACTCCTTTGTCTTGAATAAAAGCTTTAAGCTCTTCACTATCCATGTTACCCTTAAAAGGATTCATAGAATCCATTTGATCTGAAGGGAAATCCTCAAATAAGTTGGCAGAGAATAAATTTATTGGGATAATTCCATTTGTAGCAATATTTGCTTCGGTTGTATCGAAATGCCCATTATTTGGAATATAGTATTCTTTATTAGAATTGTTCTCTTTTAATATAGGGGCAATTGTAGAGAATAATAAATGCTCTGCACAACGACCTTGGGGAACTATGAAAGCGTTAGGGCGATCTAACTGGTGAACACCCCCATTAACAAATCCACCCTCGAAAGCTTTGAGGTAAAGTTCATCCATAAGTATTTTTACATTAGTTTCTCCAGAAAGAATTAAGTTAATAGCTTTTTTTGGCTCATCTCCCCTCTCAAAAGTGTCTCTAATGGCATCAAGCAAAACATAATACCCCTTATTACGCCCATACGATTCATCACCGTGAAAAAGGGAAGCCCATTGCAAGTCAGTCATGGATGAACTTCCACTATCAGAAAGAAAATCCAAAACAAGCATATCTGCGGGAAACGAAAACATACTATACTCCGTTTCCTTTAACGCTATCTCTCTCTGTTCTTTAGAAACTTCTTTATTATTCCTTACGATCAATGAACGCTTCGATGGAACTGGAACATTAAGTTCAAACATAGATTTCATAATTATTACTAAAATAACTTAATTTCAAATGATAAGTTAATGCTAAAATTAGATATTAAGCACTATTAGTTTATACTAATTATTAAAAGCTATAATAATTTTTCAATAAAATTTAGCTAATTGCTTGCTATTTGATATTGCTAATCATAATTTTAGTAATTGCTTTAAATAGCTCTTCAACATTTTCTCCGCTCTTAGAAGAACATTCGATATATCCAACTAAATTATTCTCTTTTACGAATTTCTTGCCTTCTTCTGATGGAACGGTTCTTAATCCTTCGAGATCTGTCTTACTACCAACCAATAAGATGGGTACCTTTTGGTTATGAGTTTCAGTAGCTTTATTAAACACGCTTAGCCAATTAGTTAGGTTTTCAAAAGTTACATACCTGGTTATATCAAATATAAAAATCGTTCCATTAGCTCCATTTATGATTCCTGGTACAAGAAATCTAAATTTCTCTTCCCCCGCAAAATCCCAAATTTGTAAAGATACTTTTTTGCCATCTATTTCAAGTTTTTTCAAGAAGAAGTCAACTCCAATCGTACCATGGTAGGATTGCTTAAAGATTCCGTGTAAAAAACGATGAGTTAAGGTAGTCTTCCCAACTCCAGCATCCCCAAAAATTGGAAGCTTAAATTGATAGATAGAGGTTGAATTTTTGCCCATTTCAATCATCCAATCGATAAATAGTTGAAAAGTTTTATTTGCTTTTCTACCAAATATTATATGATTAAGATTATTTGAATGTTTATTATTCCATCTAATTTGAAATAAGCTATTTAAAAAGAATTGAAGATCTAAAAATTTTTACATGAGATACTTAAATTAAGGTTAATGGTCTTATGTCGTTTTTCTCGTTTCTAATACCTGCGCTCTATCTTCCAATATTTCTTTGATTTTTTTTTTGTCAAAAGTATACCATTTTAATGATAATACCCAAAGTATTATTCCAGGTATTACAAATACTGTTATTATTATAGCAATGACCTGATAATTTTGCGCAAAAGCCGAAATAAAGACCCCAGCGATTAAAGGTCCCATTCCATAGCCAATATTTTCTAAAAATTGGTTCCAAGAAACTATTTGACCTTGAGCTTCTGGAAGGTTTATTTCTTGAAGTACTGGAGGTTGATTGACCCCATATAGAGAGGAAACTGCGTCAGAACATAAAATTAATACTCCCATCATATAAGTTACTGGAAATGAAAAGAAAAGTACTATATCTGCTCCTTGCACCGGCGTTAGAAAAGGAATAGGAACGAAAAACATTAAAACAAAGGTTATTGAACCCCCTATCAAAGAAAATATTATGAAATAAATCCTTCTGATTCCTTTTTTTTCTGCTACTTTATCAGAAAGCCGAGCGAGAAGAATCTGTCCAATAACGCGTCCACCAACACCAAAAACAACAACAAATAAGCCAGTTATAAGTGGAGACAAATTATGAGGTGGTGTTTGCAAATAAGGCAAAATTATCATGTCCAAGCTACCCATGAATACATTAGTAAATATACCTTCAATCAAAGCTACAGTATTTGTGCGAGAAAGCATTGTACTTTTCATTAATTTCCTATCCATCTTAAAATCATATTCTATTGAATCATCCTTAAGTACATTTTGCAGTTCTCTATTTTGCATTCCCCTTTTTGGTTCTTTAACGATTAGATAAAATAGTATTCCAGACCCTAAAACGGCGACTCCTATCCCAATAAAATAATATCTCCATAAACCAAATTGAACTAGTGAACCAGATATAAGAAAACCAAACATCATAAAAACTGAGCCTGTGATGCTAAAATATCCAAAGAATTTGGATCGATGTTTTAGTGGAACAATATCGTTAGAGAGAGAAACCATTGCGGGGTAACTCCCACCAGCAAAAAGACCAAAAATCAATACAACAGAAAAAAAATACCACCATGTAATAAAACCTTGACCAGCAATAGCGAATCCTAGTAAAATCATACAGAAACTTCTGATAAACGCGATTATTATCAAAATTTTTACTCTTGAATATTTATCAATTAACCTACCAAAGAATAATCCCGAAACAGATGAAGACCAAAGTAGTGTTGTCATTAGAATTCCCATTTCTAACGCGTGATAATCTTCTCCAGGCCATATTAATGAAGATAAGGGGACCATAAGGATTATTATTCCTGCAAACGCGATACTATTAAAACCATTAAGGAGATAAACAGGCCAAATGGCTTTATTATAAGATATCTCGTCCCTATCTGATTCCATAAAATCTATCAAACCTAAATTCTAAATTGTTTTAATTTTATGAAAAAGAAAATGAGATTTCACATTTTAAATTATTGAACGATGTTACTTTGGATTTAATCTTGCTCTACACTAATTTATAACAAAAGTAAAAAGATATGAAACTAAAGAAATCTTTACGTTAGCAAATATTATTCCTAATTAATATTGAATTTTGCTGACAGATTAATGGAAAAAAAAAGATATAAGTATTAAGAACGAAAGAATGCCATGAAAAAAAAATTAGAATTAAATATTAATCTTTTAAGAAAGCTCCCATTTCGGAGAGTTTTGCAACAAGTTTCGGATTTTTGATTTTAATTTTACGAGCTATTACTTTCTTCACGATGTCGTTTTGCGTTAGGTTTCCTTTACCGATCTCATCAAATATAGCTAAATTAGTTTGCATGAAGCCATCCCAACCAAGTTCATTCTGATCGAGGTTTTTTTTGTCTTGGTTATCTAATCCTTTAACTGTAACCGCTCCATTATTAACAGTGATTAGAGCAGCGTACTTTCCATCTTTTGGATTTAAAAGAATTTTAAAGCTTTTATCAGCATATTTATCTTTAAACCTCTCGTTGTTATTGAGTGGACCATAAGTTTTTAGAATCTCCTCTGGGAATGTTCCTTCCTTCACATCATTAGATATTTTTTCAGACATATTTGTCAAATCCTTCTTAGAATTAAAAATTAATCTTGTAGTTACTTCTACGATATCTAATTTAAGTATTTCAACAATGAAACAAGCTGTTTAAAATTTCAAATAGTAAAATAGATAAGTTTTAACAAATTAATTAATAAATTATATTATCCAAGTTTTAAAACTTATTGAGATACTTCGATTTTTATCCCAATTGGGTAATCATTTCTTTTTAGAAAAAGCTTTAAAAATTTTTCCTCTTTTATGGGAATCATTTCAAGAAATTCTGCGTGTCTATATTTATCCTTTTGGAATTCTCTTTGTAGTTCCATACTAAAAACCTCTACTTATATAATTATCTCACGTCATAGTATTTAAAAATCAGATATTAAAGGAATAATATTGCAATTACATGACCAGATTTTAGTTTAAATTTTGATTAATTGTTCTTGTGATCGGAAAAAAAATTCGAAGTAAGGGTTCACTAGATTTTTTATACACTCCAAACGGTGTAAAATATATAAATTTACTTACCATATTATAGCAAGAATAAAAAAAGAGTAGATAATTGAAAATAAAAGAAATTAGCTAATTTCAACCCATTTTTATTATGAGATTTTTTTTAGAACCTGAAAGAAAGAATCTGTATTATTTCATCTTAATAACCTTTATTTTTTCATGGCTACTATGGATACCAAAATTATTATATTCTTTGGGTGTAATTAGTTATTCTCCGTTATTTAATATTTTAATGTTATGTGGTTCATTTGGGCCACTTGTAGCCAGTTTCTCTCTTACCTATATGGAAAGAGGGATTGATGGAATTAAACGTATTTGGCACAAGGGGTGGCATTGTGATAAAAAATCTTATTTATACATTTCACTGTTATTAATTCCAGGATTAACTCTCCTCTCACTTTTATTAGCAAGCTTACCCCTAGGATATAATCTGTTAGAATTACTAAGATTTAGGAAATATGGCTATATTTTTACAGATATTTTAGTCACATTTTTAATTGGAGGACCTTTTCAGGAAGAATTTGGGTGGAGAGGTTATGCTTTGGACTATCTTCAATCTAAATGGAATGCCTTAGAATCAAGCATAATTCTTGGAGGAATTTGGAGTTTATGGCATTTTCCTTTATTTTTTATTATTGATTCGCCTCAATCAAATCAATCATTCATTAGTTTTACAATATCAATAATCGCCGTTTCTGTCCTATTCACTTGGCTTCACAATAACACTGATGGGAGTGTTTTGGTAGCAATGAGTTTTCATGCTTCTATAAATGTTTCTTATTTAGTATTTCTGCCGAAAATCTCAATTACGAGTAATTTGATCTTTACCATCTTTTTAGATGTTACTATTATTTGTATAGTATTCTCCTATGGACAGAAAAAATTAAAAAGATTGAACAGAAAAGATGAAATTGTACAAAATCTAAAGATATTAAAGGAATAATATTGCATCTTAAAAGGTTCTATCCCCAGAATCTTGGTATAAAAAAATATCTTTTATAATGATCAAGAAAGTGCTAATCCAATTTTGAATGGAGCTTGTTCCTATCGCTTATAAAAACCTTTTTCTGAGATTATATTAAACGAAAACAAATCATACTCTATAGCGTATTATTATAAACAATATATTTTTATATAGAAAATCACTTAAGTAAAGATATCACCAAATGAAAATTATGAAAGTTATTAAAATTTTAGCCGTTTTTTAATAAATAATGAATTCTGACAACGAATTAGTAAAGCGACTTCAAGACGGGACAATTCGAGGGTTAATATTCGATTTTGACGGGACTCTCCTCGATATAAGAGAATCACTTAGAAACTCAATAGTAGAAGTTTTTAATGAAAAACAGATAACCTATGATATCGAGACGACAATGCAAGAGATAGGTGCATTAATGGAGATAATTCAAGGAACTCCACTCCCTAAAATAATATTAGAAGCTTTTGAATTATTTAAATACATAACATCACTTCATTCGATAACATTCTTAAAAAAACTACGAATTGCTACGAAAATATTCACGACTTATTTAACCTATGCTAAAGAAGCTCCATTTTATCCCGAAGTAGATGATTTCATTAAAAAGTTTAAAAAATCCTACGATTTTTTTATTGTGTCTCATAACCAAACTAAAAATATTATTCCACACCTTGAAAGAAACAATTTAAAAAGCATGTTCAAAGGAGTGTATGGCGCAGATCTTTTACCAGGTCTTAAACCTGATCCTAACTCATTAAATCCGGTTTTTGAGAGCTATAAATCCTGCAACTTGAAAGATTTTGTCATGATTGGAGACATGCCTACAGATATTCAAGCAGGAAAGGAAGCAGGAGTATGGACTATAGGAGTAGCAACGGGAGTAAGTAAGAAAGAGATATTAGCGGAATGTAAACCGCATTTGTTAATTGATTCGTTAGATGATTTAAAAAGGCTAATTGAAAATAAAAATTTATCAAATTCAAATTCACAAAATAGTATTAAGATCAAATCCTAGGAGGATTCTATTTATGCAACTTAAAGAAGAAGAGTATAAAGGTTCAGAAGAAAACCGTTTAGGGAAACCTACTGAAGAAAAGGAAAAAGAAGAGTTAGATTTTGGAAAACGTCATCAAAATGCGACTTACAAGTTTTTAAAATACAATCCGATTGATCCCTTGAACGACCTTTATCGCCAAGCTATTGAGCAGTTGAGCCTTGAAGATGTTGAAGGGAAGCTTCAGTGGTGGGCAGCATATATATATATTAAATTCTTTGCGCGATTATTGTGGAATTTTAAAGCAGAGTACCCTCTTGGCAACATGTTTCCAGAATATGGAGCAGGTATCCTTGTAGGCTCACATGAAAGCCACTTAGACCCATTTTTTTATGGAGCCGCTTGTCATAGACGAATTCGATACATGAGCAAGTTAGATAATTTTAAAACTCCCTTATTAAGAACTTTATTTGCAAACCTCGGAGCATTTAAAACAGATCGAGAAAATCCTAAAGAAGGTTGGGAAATGGCCAAAGGAATTATTAGAGGAGGAGAATGGGTAGGAATTTTCCCTGAAGGCACTCGATCGAGGAAAGAAACTGGCTGGGAGCTCGGAGAATTTAAAACGGGCGCAGTACGACTCGCAATTGAAATGAAAGTACCTATTGTTCCAATGGCAGTCATTGGGTCAAGATATGCTTTACCAAAAGGTAATTTGGTCATGAAACCAACTCAAGTTAAAGTACGCGTAGGAGATCCCCTATATTATGACCAATATGACATCAATACAATATCGTACGATGAAATAAAAAGGTTGACTGCAGAGTTACGACAAGTAGTACTCGACTTACGAGAATATGTTATTGTAGATACAAGGAAACAAAAAAAAGAAGAATTATCAATCGGTTCTCCAGAAGATGCTCAAAAACCTAAAGAATCGTTTTCCTTTAAAACATACTTGAAAGATTTTGGAAAGGGAGCCTTACAACTCGTGGATGACATGTGGTATTCCTTATTGAAAGCGTTAGAAGCATTTGGACTGCGAGACAAATTTCAAGAAACAGTTCACAATTTCTCAGGATGGCTAGTGTGCAATTGGAGCGATTTAATGATGCCTTATAAGGTAATAGATTTTGAAAAATACATCCCCGACGAAGGAGCCGCTGTAGTGTGCACTAACCACAACTCAGAATGGGATGTACTCATCTTTGCAGCAAGCTTAATTTATCATAGAAAACGAGTTCTATACCAGATGGCAAAACAATCTTTATTTAAACCACCTCTCGTTAACGCGTGGGTAAGAAATCATCATGCCTTCCCATTAAAGCGCGGTCAAAGCGATGTTGATTCATATAATTTCGCTAAGGATGTATTAGATAAAGGACATCTAGTTTGCGTGTATCCTGAGGGAACTACCAATAGCGGAGGTGGAGAGCTTTTAGAAGGACACACTGGAGCAATGCGATTAGCAATCGAAAAACAAGTACCTATTTTATTGATCGGTATCACAGGCACAGAAAAGACATATCCAAAGCACGGCAAAATGCTAAACTTTTATAGAGGTCAAATAATGAAGGCAGGACCACCATTCATGGAGCATAAAAAATACTGGGGTAAACCAATGCCAGACTATGAAGAACTTAAACGTTTAACAGCTAATATGATGGCTCAAATTAAGGATCTACTCCTTTATGATAGCCCAGACGCATAGATTAAAAGGGGAGGTAACAACATGGAAGTACCACAAAAGTCAACAAAAACAAAGATCAAGGTAGGAATACCGAGAGCACTTCACTTCTATAGGTATTTCCCATTTTGGAAAAAAATACTTGAAGAACTTGGTGCTGAAATTGTTATTAGTCCCCTTACCAATAAAAAAATTGTTGAGGAGGGAGTTACTCACGGATTTGGAGAGCTATGCATCCCCGTTAAAATATATTACGGTCAGATTTTAAGATTGGTAGCGAATCATCCCGATTTAGACTTTGTTTTTGTGCCGAGGTATGTGTCTGAAGTAAAAGACTCTTATTTCTGCCCTAAATTTTTGTCATTACCGGATGTAATTAAAATCTTGCCTGGAGTCCCAAAAATTTTGAATTTTGAAGTAAATGTTAAAGAGTTTCCAATATCTACCGCAGCCATCGAACTCGGAAGACAATTAGGAAAGAGTCAAAATCAGGCTTTAAGTGCCTATCGAGAAGCTCAAAAATACTTCGAGGAATATCACGAATTTTTAAGGCAAGGAGCATCAGTCAATTACGCTTTAAGATTAGCCGAGAGGAATCGCCCTTTCACATTACCTAAAAGGAAGAATGTTGGTGATATAAGATTTCTACTTTTAGGGCATGCTTATAACATATTCGATACATTCATTAATCTTGACTTTCAGAAAAAGCTAAAAGATCAAGGAGTTGAAGTTTTGACTATAGAAAATCTACCAGAATCTGTATTCAAAACACCCGTCATTGTGAATCCAAGAGGCGGTAAACTGCGAAACTATTGGCGCCACGAAGAAGAAATCATGCAAAGCATCCGATATTTTCTTACTGAGGGGCGAGACGAAATCGATGGAGTTATTTTCTTAATTAGTTTCGCTTGTGGTCCAGATAGTCTCATTTCAGAATTAATCATGAGAGATATGAAAGTTGTAGGACTTCCTTTTTTAGAGATTATTATGGACGAACATAGTGGGGAAGCGGGTTTACTCACTCGAGTAGAAAGTTTCGTGGAAATGATTAGGAGAAAGAAAAAGAAGTTAAGTTTTGGTAATAATCAAAAATTCACAATAAAGTCTGCTTCGGAGGTATAGTAAAGATGCTTATTTCTTTTCCAAATATGGGTCCGAACTGGGTTGCTTTTAAGACTTTATTTACAAGCTTAGGTTTAGATGTAGTAATTCCAGATCCAACAAATCGAGAAGCAATAAAGATTGGAGTGAAACAGTCTCCAGAGTTCGTCTGCTTTCCGTTTAAAGCCACGATAGGAGATTTCGTAAATGCGATAAACAAGGGAGCTGATACACTGGTAATGGCTATTGATTGCGGTCCATGCCGATTTGGTTTTTATGCTTCAGTTCAAGAACGCGTTTTAAAGGATATGGGTTATAAAGATATTACAGTAATTCCTTTGGATCAGGCTGATCTTGCAGCCTGATGCAAGCTGGAAAAAAGAAAGCGAAAAGAGGCGTGCAATAATCCCAACCCGGTGTCTGACATGAGCGAAGAAAAACTAGCAATACATAAAAGAAAAGTAGAAGCGATTTCTGAAATGGTTAGAAATGCGTACGATAACGCGAAGCCGGGGGAATATTTCTCTCTAAAAAAGGCGAGCATTTCCCACATGGCTCCACAGCCGGATAACCCGATCTATAGTGACAAGCCGATAGACGTGAGGTCACTTACAGACATTATTGAGATAAACACGGATACAAGGACGTGTATTGCAGAAGCAGGGGTTACTTTTGTTAGGCTTGCAAGAGAAACCTTAAAGTATGGGCTTGTACCGCAATGTGTTTCCGAGCTCAAGGGAATCACGATAGGCGGGGCAGTAGCAGGATGTTCAGTTGAATCCATGTCTTTCAAGTATGGGGGATTTTTCGATTCCTGTGAAGAAATAGAGATTGTGACAGGAACAGGTGACATAATGTTATGCACGAAAAGTGATAACCATGAAATATTCGAGATGCTGCACGGGAGTTTCGGCACGATTGCAATCATCACGCTCCTGAAGCTCAGGCTCGTTCCAGCAAAAGAGTGCGTCCGCATCGATTACATCCGTTACGATACTTTTAGTGAATACATGGAAGCTATCAAGCAACACTACGAAAAGCAGGATATTGAAATGATGGACGGGCTTATCTTCTCCGAGAATATGAACGTACTC
>JAGXNP010000047.1 GCA_019894885.1 Promethearchaeota archaeon
GCTTTAGAAGCATGGGAAGTAAACCAGAAATGCGCAGTCTGTGGATACGAAGACCCCGAAGTCAAAGCGTGGGATGGAGTTTCAGCTCGTTAAGTTTATAACGGGTTAATTTTAATTTTTGAACCTATTAGTAAGTAACAATTGTTATTTTTTAATCAAGAAAATATAAATTTTTAGAAATTAATGTATAATTTATTATTAGATATTTGGTTTTTTTTTAGTTGATTTTATATGAATAATATTAGAATTGAAAATGCTACACCAGATCAGATTGATTCACTCGAAAAATTGATGAAATTATTAATATCGAGATTTGACGATATATTCGATATGAAAAGATTTGACTGGGGAATTCGAAGACGTATCTACGACCCTTTACAGCGGCACGGGATATTAATAGCGATAGACGAGGATAAAGATAATGAAGTCATCGGTATGATCCTCGCAGAGTTGAGAATTGACCCATTTGGCACTTCTGAGGGATATATTAAGCAAGTATATCTCATGGAAGAATATCGAGGGCAGGGCATAGGTGAATTACTGGTTAAAAAAGCTGTTGAACACTTACAAAAAATAAAAGTGGAAAAAATTAAGGTAAATATCAAAGAAAAAGCTAAAGAAGCTGCCAGTCTTTACGCAAAGATGAATTTTAAGAAAGTATATGAAGTTTTAGAACTCGATATATCTAAAGAAAAACTTGATGATTAAAAACGTAATAGAATAATAGGCAACATTTTGATTGATTTAGAATCTCCATGGGTAGAGAAGTATCGCCCTCAGACATTTGAGGAAGTTGTAAGTCAAAACCTTGCTGTTGAAAACCTAAAGGAGTATGTGTCAAAGGGGAACATGCCCCATATGATTTTTACGGGTCCCGCCGGAACCGGTAAAACGAGCACAGCCTTAATAATTGCTAAACATGCGATCAAAAAGGAAAACTATTTCTCTAATGTTTTAGAGTTAAATGCTTCAGATACAGTGAGAATGGACTATGTTCGAACCGTAATAAAAAATTTTGTCACACAGAATTTGACTCTTGAGAAAAACGCATTGAAAATTATTATTTTAGACGAAGCGGATAATATCCCAAATCAAGTTCAGCAAGCATTACGGAGAATTATTGAGAAAGCATCTTTAAATGTTAAATTTATTTTAATGTGCAATTATATCAATAGAATAATCGATCCTATTATATCAAGATGCGCAGTTTTTAGATTTACTAATCTCTCTAAGGATAAAGTTATAGAACGTCTAAGATTTATCTCAAAAAAAGAGAATCTTAATATCCCTCAAACAGAGGAATATACTTTTTATGAGACTCTCTTTTTTATATCAGGTGGCGATTTAAGAAAAGCTATTAACACTTTACAGATGTCAGTTGCTTTGGAATTATTAAAAAATTTAGATTCTAACGAAATATTAAAGATTTCGGGGTTTTTAGACAATTCTACTTTGAGCGAATTATTGGAAAACATTAAAACTGAAGACTTAATTAGGTCGAGAAAAACGCTAGAAACAGTTGAAAATTTGGATGCTAGGAACTTTATAAGACAAATTATTGGAAGACTAAATGAACTGGATATTCAACCAGGAAATTTAAATAAAACATTATCCTACATTGGAGATGTTGACTATAGAATAAGCCAGGGAGCAGATGAAAGAATCCAATTAATGTCGTTAATAAGTTATTTGATAAAAAGTGTTAGCAAAGAAATATAATAATTAAAACGAGGATGAGAAGAATTTGCTTTCAGAAAGCCCTGTCTGGCGTATCAAATATCTGCCTATAACCTTAAACGAGATTTGTGGTCGAAAAGACATCAAAGAAAGGCTAAAGGGCTTAATTAACGATAGGAATTTTCCTCACTTGCTATTCGTTGGTTCAAAAAGCATTGGTAAAACTACAATAGCAGATTTGTTTTCGAAAGCCTTTTTGGGGAGATTTTATGATGCTAATTCAAAAATAGTATACGCTAATGTTCCTTTAACAAACGAAGAGACGAAACAGGCTCGATTAGAATCATATATATCCACAAACAAAATAGGAAGCCTAGCTGGGAAAAAAATCACTACTCCCGCTTTTATTCGGGTTAAGATTAAACCTTTTGTACAATTAAAAGTTTTAGGGGATGTCCCCTTTAAAATTTTAATAGTAAAAGATTTCGACTCATTAGGTTCGAATCAACAAGCATTTCGTAGATTAATGGAAATTTATGGAACGAATTGTAGAATGATTTTGATAACTACGAAGGTGTCAAAGATAATAGATCCTATTATGAGTAGATGTCAAGTTTTCTTAATATCACAAGTTAACTACCATTCGTTTGAGGAGCTAATATCAACTATAGCTGAGAAAGAAGCTTTAAAAATTGATAAAGACACAATTAGAACTCTTTATGAAATAACAGCAGGCACATTATCAAATGCTATAGATTTGTTACAAATCTGTTCTATCAGTGGAAATAATATCGATGTTGACAAATTGTATGAAAATTTTTCAAATTCTAAAAATGATATGATTAAAAGTCTTCTAATAATGTGCTTTAAAGGAGATTTTCGTAAAGCAAGAGAATTATCGCGCAAAATTCAATCCAGTTATAAATTTACTTCGCAAGAAATGTTTCAAATAATGTTAAATGAGCTAGCGAAACTGCCATTTAGCACGTACTCAAGAATGAAATTAATAAATCTCTTAGCTGAAGCAGATTTTAGAGCAATTGACGGGAGGGACACTGATATTCAAATATCAAATTTATTGGCAAAAATTTGTCAATTTTCAGAGGTATTATAGGTGAGTTTTATGGTAGCACAAAATACAGAGAAAATGCCATGGGTAGAAAAGTACAGACCCCGATTCACCAAAGATATGGCATTTCCAACAGCTAAGGTGGGTAGACAGAAAGTCGATTTAATTGAGGATTTGAAAAAATTTGTAATCTCATTTTTTAAAGAAAAAGAAAAATTGAACGAGGTAAATCGACAAATCAGAGCACACAATCGAACCCATGAAGAAAAAGAGTATCAAGAAGAGAAAAAGCTACCCCTTGATAAAGCAGCGGTTTTACTTGAGGGACCTCCAGGAATTGGTAAAACAACTATAGCATATGCTTTGGCTAACGATTTAAATATGGAAGTAATTGAAACGAACGCTTCAGATACTCGAACTAAGGGAGCTTTAGAATCTAAATTAAGAGAAACTACAAAATCTCGTGGAATTATGGATTTTATTGTTCAAAGCAAAAAGAAACTAATTTTGGTTGATGAAATTGATGGATTATATGGAGTTACTGATAGAGGTGCCGTCCCAACGATACTAAGCCTAATTGAAAACACTCAATTTCCAATCATAATGTGTTCTAATGATTACAAACAAAATCTTCAATCGCTTTACAATAAAATTAAAAGATATGAAGTAAATTCATTACCGGATGAGGAAGTATTGAAGATTACCCGAAAGATTATTGTCAAAGAAAATATTTCGGGAATAAGTGAAAAAGAATTAAATTTAATTATCGAAAAAAACGAAGGAGACTTACGAGGCGTTATTAACGATTTACAAGGTGTTAGTCAGGGCTCCTTAAATAAAAACACTAAAGAGCTAATTTTAAATTTGAACAGAGATAGCACAAAAGAAATCTTTTCTCTAATCAAATATTTGTTTCAAAATGTAAATACATTAAAGGAAGCTCGAAATGTAACCAATAAATCAGATGTAGATTACAATTTTTTATACAAGTGGATTAACGAAAACCTAACTTCTTATATAAGACTAAATAGCGAAATCGCTAATGCTTATGACAATCTTTCGTTAGCTGACGAAATTTTTGGAAGAATCCGCAAAAACCAATATTGGTCGCTTTTACCATATTTTTACGATCTTTTTGCTGGAGGTGTTGTTCTATCTAGAAAGCATAGAACTCCTGATGAGAGTTTTCATAGGATTATGTTTCCAAGATTCACTTCAACTGGTTTTTTTTCATTGTCAGCAAACGAAAGGTTAGTAGTAGAAAAAATTCAAAAAAAGTACAAAGTATCAGATATTGAAGCTGTCCAAGATTTTATTCCTTTTTTAAAATTATTAAGCGGAACTTCAAGAAAACAACTACAGGAATTAAGCGATTGGTTTGAATTTGATGTGAATGAGAAAAAACTATTGAAATGAAATTGATAATTGGGGACAAATCTCCAAATTTGGGTAGAAAAATATGTTAAGTAAATTGAGTTTTTACATCATTTATTTGATAATACAAGCGTCATCAAATATTTCAAAGAATTTAAATTCCAAATTTATATAAAGATAATTAAAAATTACCTAGTTTTAGATTTAAATCTCAGAATTAGTAGAATGATTATTAAAAAACCTACCATACATCTTTAAATTTACGAGTTAATTTCAACCTATAACTAATAAAAAAATTAGAGTTTAGTCAAAAAATGACCGATTTAACACAGGAACTAAAATCTGAAGAAAAAGAAACAACCCACACAATAAAAACTAAAATAACACTTGAAATTACTGGAGCTGCTCTTTTTAGTTCGCTATCAATAGTAGTTGGAGCTTTATTGATGCCCACGATAACAAATTTGCTAAGAATACCAGGATGGTTTATTGCTATAATTGATTTAATATCTCTCATATGGGTAGCATGTTTCTTTTTATTTGGAGTTAGAGCAGGTTTGTTGTGTTGTATTGTTGGAGCATTTGGATTAATGCCATTTGATCTATCTGCGCCCATAGGTCCACTAATGAAATTAGCTGCCACAGTTTCTCTAATTATAGTTCCTATTATTTTCTTGAAATTATATAAAAAAGAACCCGGAGTTAGAAAAAGCCAAAAACTCAAAAAAATCAAGAATATCGTACTATATGGTGTTTTAGGCATGTTATTAAGAATTGTGGTTATGGTTTTGTTAAATATTCTTGTATTTTTAACAGTTTTTTCGGTTTATCTTGATCAAATAAGTTTAGCTTTTTTAGGTTTACCTGAAGTAACAGGTTTAACAGCAGTAATTATAGGAGCTCCATTGATAAATGCATGGCAAAGTGGTTTAGATCTCATTATTCCTTATATAATTGTATTTGGAGGAAAATTGGATCAACAGTTTGAAATTTGGTAATTAATGCAATCTAGTTTTTTCTTTTTTTTTAGATTATTTAAGTTTTGAGATTTCTTGCCAGATGGAATGATATTTATAGTTATAAAATACAAATTAGTTTAAACAAGAATTAGTTTGAAACTGTTTTCAAGGAGAATCTAAATATGGGACAAAAAGAATTTAATAATATTATTTTTAAAATCGAGGAAGGAATTGGTACTATTACTTTAAATCGTCTAAAACGACTAAACGCCCTAAATTATCCCTTATTGATGGAAATAATTGATATATTGGAAACAAATTTTAAGAATAAATCGATTCGCGCTTTTGTTATTGAGGGTAATAATCAATCATTTAGTTCTGGTGATGATTTGAAGAGTATGGGACCTGAAGGTGTGAAGTTTAAACCTTTGGATGACGGTTCAAAGCTCCCGCATCACCGAGTCATTCAATTAATTAGAGAAGTTCAAAAACCAGTTATTGCATTACTTCAAGGTTATTGTTTGGGTGCAGGGTTTGAATTGGCCTTATCTTGTGATTTCCGTATAGCAGCAGATAATCTGAAAATTGGAGATCAACGAGTTAAACGGGCTCATTGTGTAATGAGCGGAGCAAGTTGGTTACTTCCTAGGTTAATAGGGTTCGCTAGAGCTACAGAAATAATTTTAACCGGACGCCAACTCGATGCATTTGAAGCAGAACAAATTGGTTTGGTTAACAAAATTTATCCCCTTTCAGAATTTAAGAAAAAATCTAAAGAATTTATAGAATCTATCGCAAAACTGCCTACAAAATGTTTAGGTTACAATAAAAATATGCTTAACTTTTCTCAGTATAACGAACTAACTCCTTCTTTGAACAACGAGTTTAAATTATATTGTAAAAACATAGCTTCGTACGATTTTGGAGAAGGTATGAAATCATTTAAAGAAAAAAGAGAGCCAAATTTCAAGGGGAAATGAATAAATAAGTTATAATATTAAAAATAATTTTATAATGTATTCTTATTAAATGAAGCGAGATTGATATGTTATCGGAAGAAATAAAAGAATTTTTACATAAAGAAGCACTAAATAGATTTCTTAAGTATGTTCAAGTGTGGACTACATCAGATGAACATTCCCAATCAAACCCGTCATCTCAAAATCAATTTGATTTAGGTAAAATTTTAGCATCAGAATTAATGGAATTGAACTTAGAAAATATTGTGCACGACGAATTTGGGTACGTTTACGGTAATTTACCTGCGAGTATCGGATTGGAGGAGGTTAAACCGATTGGTTTATTAGCTCATATTGATACATCACCAGCAGTTAGCGGGAAAAACGTAAAACCCGTTATTCACAAAAATTATGACGGCAGTGTAATAGAATTTGCGAGCAATCCAGATATTGAGCTCACAATGGAAGATTCTCCAAATCTAATGGAGTATATTGGTTTAAATATAGTTACATCTGAAGGAGATACTTTGCTAGGCGCAGATGATAAAGCAGGAATCGCAGAAATTATGGCCACTTGTGCTGCGTGGAAGAAATTTTTAGAATTAAAACACGGTCCTGTTATAATATGTTTTACGCCTGATGAAGAAGTTGGGAGAGGAACATCAAAAATAAACAGAGAAAGGTTACCTGATTTCTGTTATACATTAGATGGTTCAGAAATGGGAGAATTAGAATTTGAATGCTTTGATGCATGGAAAGCGGCCATTAAATTTACAGGACTTAGTGTACATCCTGGTTACGCCAAAAACCTTCTAATTAATGCAATACATGTAGCGAGCCGATATCTCAGTGAAATACCTGATTATGAATCACCAGAACACACAGAAGAAAGAGAAGGTTTTTATTATTTGTCAGAATTGAGTGGAAATGTAGAAGAAGCAAATGCTAAACTAATAATTAGGGATTTTGAGGAAAAAAATAATCAGAAGAGAATGGAATACCTACAAAAACTAGGAGAATTGTACGAATTTCAATATCCTGGTTTAAAGGTTAATATAGAATTTCTACATCAATACAAGAACATGCAGCGATTTATTGAAGCTAAACAAAATGTTGTGGATTTGGCAAAAAAGGCTATAGAGATGGCTGGATTGGACATTAAGATTCGTGCGATTAGGGGAGGAACCGATGGTTCTAAATTAAGCGAAATGGGGAAACCCACCCCTAATATCTTCTCAGGAGGATTACTTTCTCACTCAAGGAAGGAACATATTCCAACGCTTGCTTTGCAGAAAGCTTCAGAAGTGTTAATCTACTTAGCGGAATTATGGATATCCGCCTAAATACAATTTAAGAGAAAATGCAGTTTTACTTTTCAGCTTTTTTTATTATTTTAGAAAAATCTGTTATCGTAAAGATAATAATACATATTACTAATAATATTGAAATATACAAAAAAGCCCAAGTGTAAGAGAAAACTTCATAAACATATCCGAAAACTAAAGCTTCAACCATACTAATGAAACCAACTGAGAAATAATAATATCCATATGCTCTTCCTCTTTTATCTTTACCTGCTAAATCTGCGATATATGCTCTCGAAATCGGATCTACTGAAGCAAGATAAAAACCATGCATGATATATACTATAATAATTAAAACTATTGAAAATGGCGAAACTTGAATGGGGAACGCTAATATTAGGCATGATACTAATAAAATCGACAATCCCACAACAATTATAGGCTTTCTTCCAACCTTATCTGAGAGAGAACCGTTTATAGGGGAAAAAATAGTATAGACTAAGTTTAAGATTAAATAAAATATAGGTATAAGAAAAATTAAGTCTAAGGGAATATAATCAACCGCCCTAAGTATTAAAAACACAACATCTAAACTTGCAAATTCAATTACTCCAAGAATAACAATTAACTTAATAAAGTTTTTATCGACCTTTTCCATTCTTTCTTTTTTGCTTTTCATGTCTGATTTTTTGACTAAATCACTAGGAGAAATATCTTTAACTGGAAGAATAAGAGCAATAGCAATTAATCCAGGAATTATCGAAAAAAATATAATTTGCGAGTAAGTCCATGCAAAGAACAATAAGATAAAAGCTAGTAGAGATCCGAAAACTGCACCTAAAGTATCCATTGCTCGATGTAATCCAAATGCTTTTCCTTTTTTTTCAGCGTAATAAGAAATCAAAGAATCTCGTGAAGAAGTTCTTAGACCTTTACCTATACGATCTGTTGTTTTAAGACCTAATACCATTTCCCATGAAGGACTCAACCCAATTAATGGTTTCGAAAGATTTGACAATGAGTACCCAGCTACTATGAAAGGTTTTCTTCGGTTTATCTTATCGCTCATCCATCCAGTTACTCCTTTGAGGATATTTGCTATAGCATTAGTGATTCCGGAGATTATTCCTAAAGCTAGAGTGCTTCCACCAATCTCAAATATGAACAGTGGTAAAATACTTTGAATACTTTCGCTAGAAATATCGGTAAATAAGGATACTAATCCCATTAAGAAAACAGGAATTGACACCCCGAATATAAGTCTTCTCCTTTTTGTAGGTAAACCATTTGATTGTTCTTTCGCAGACATTTTGAAATCCGTTGTAATGGGGTTGATAGTTTATTTATTTTATAATTTTATAAAAATTGTTTTATAGTAATTTCTAATACTTAATTAAAGATTTGGAAATGAAACACAAATAAAAAAAAGCAGAAATTTAGTTCTTCCTTATTTATAATTGAACAAATGAATGTAAAGCAGAACCAACACCTAACGCATTAGAGACTACAGCAGCGAAGAAGAGCTGAATTAAAAAGAAAGAACTTAAGATTACTGCGCTAAATCGTTGGGTATTTTCATATATTAAAGTATTCTGAATAATTGCATATAGGAATATTAAGTACATAAATATAACAGAAGGGAAGAACGCCCAAGTCCATGTTAACGTCATCAAATTGATTTGCACATACACAGCTATAATTACAATCCATATTGTTTTTTTACGTTCTTTTTTTAAAAAACTAAGTTGTGGATATATAGCTTTTCTGTATAATAATTCCAAAGAAAAATATACTGGGAAAGCCACAGCAGCTGCTAGAATTGTGTTAAAAAAATTGGAAGGCCACATAAATGCAAATGGATAGAAATAGCTAAAGATCACATATAAAGCTATAAAATAGAAATTACATACAATTGCATATAATAAATATTTTAATTGAAACTCTGATTTGATTAAAGCTTTAATCTGGTTTAAATCAAATTTTACTTCATCTTTCCTTAATTTTCGCAAGTAGAGTATTATCTTAACAGTAAAATATATTATAGTAATATTAAGCGAAGCTAAAAAAATACCTATAAGTCCAAAATTTCTTTCAAAAATCTCCCAATTAAGAAGAAAAATAGTTGTATAAAACACAATTTTTAAGATTTGCTTAATATTTATCGCTTTGACTTTAATTTTTGATAAAGTGGTATCCTTTCTAACGATTTCGACACGGTTATCTTCTTTTTTATAAGGAATAAATTTGGAGGAGTAAGAAATCAAAAAAAGTACGATTAACACTAATAAAATTAGAGTTATAAACAAAATAATGTAATTTACAATAAATGTTATGTTTATAGGACCGTTAAGAGATATTGAATTAAAAAAATTTAATTCAAACCATTTGATTGATTCGACAATAACAACATCCGAGAATAATTGGTGTCCACCTCCAATCAATGGTCCTGTTATAGGGATTACTACACAATCTGTTAAATTTTGAGCCACTAATGCTTGGTCTGTGTAATCTAATACCTCGTCGTTAACATGCATTATGACCAACAGATTATTCGTGTTAGTTTTATTAAGAAGATTAACAGGAATATATTGTTCGTATTCTGGTTGAATGACTCGGAATTGATTGGGATCAAAATTCACTAAAGGAGCCCAAACAACTGTAATATTGAAACGAGGATCTAATGCTTGATTCATAAGAACCACAAATCCTCCTAATGAATGTCCAATCAAGCCAATCTGAGAAATATTTACACTTGAATAAAAAGGTAATGTCTCAAGTTTATCTAAAAGGTTTGAACAATCTTGAGCAAGAGCTGGTTTATTAGTTATTGGATCAATGTCTAAGATGTTTCCACCGCTCTCTCCATGGCCTTGGTAATCCAAAGCTGCTACATAAAAACCTCTTTTAGAAAACTCGATTGGAATCCTCAAATCAAAATCTCTTTGGCTACCGATTCCGTGGCAATAAATTAATAGGGGTTTTTGTTCTTGAAACCCCAAAATCTTAGATGGAAAATATAAATTTGCGTATAAAGTCGCGCCTGAAGATTGAAACTCGATTCTTTCATATCGCGTATAACTTATGGATTTATCATAAACCAAATAGGAAAGAGAAATCACCAACAGAATGATTAATATTATCATTCTTTTAAAAAAGAGTAAATCTTTCTTGTCAAAACTCTCCATAACTGATTACATTTCTGGTTTTAATTATCTTGATATGAAACTTTTTTGAGCATAATTAGAAGGTTATTATTTTATATTAAGTCTAATTTATATATTTTAATTAAATTTATAATTATTAATTAAAATCATTTATTGTGAAATCTGATGTTGGAAAAAAAAAGTGCTTCAGAAATAATTGAGAGCTCCTTAAGATCTGTTGAAGATAATTTTAAACAATTTATAGAAGTTTTAGAAACAGCTAAATCGGAATTACTTGTGCTTGAAAAAGATAAAGAACAACTAAGTAGAGACAAAGAATTACTCGAAGGAGAAAAATTGCAGCTTGAACAAGCTACAAAGAGGTTGGAAGCCGATAAAGCACAATTAGAACTTGAAAAAACCAGTTTAGAAAGCGAAAAGATAAAATTAGAAGAAGAAACTCAGAAACTTGAAAAAGAAAAACAAGAGAGAGACCAGAAAATTGGTTCATTAACGGAAGAACAAAAGCGCTTATTAAAGGAATATGCTAGTTTAAAAGTGGAGTTGAAAAAGTTAGCAAAAGTAGCGGAGGAGAGCCAAGAATCAGAATTTGATTTTGAAAGGATTAAAGCATTATTATCAATAACGCAACTTTTAATCTCCGAAATATGGCAGGGTCAACCGCATTATCGAATTTTGTTAACCTTACATGGAGAAAGAGAAGAGATGAGTCGTGAACAAATAAAAAATACTACAGGAATCTCAGGTGCGATGGTTTTAAGAGCAGTTCATGAATTAGTTAAGATTGATGTTTTAGACTATGATGAGGATACTTCAATGGTTAAATTAAAAAGAAGACTATTTGAAGGAAAAGCACTCCAAGAGAAGAATTAATTAATTTCCTTATTTTTGATAACTTTAAATGTAATACCCGCCAGATATAATTAACTGAACATATTATTTTTTGGGATATTATTGGGATAAATTATGACTTCTATGATTAGCGAAGCTTGGACAGGTCCAGGTAGAAAAGACGGAACTATAACAGTCTTCAAACCAGAACATGATGCATTACACATTGATATGAATAAGAAAGGTAATACCGAATGGTGGTATTTTGATGCACGGTTGGACAATGGATTTATGGTAGTAGGATTTTTTCGCGCAAAACACGAAAGAACAGGTAAAACAGGCGTAGAAATAACGATTTATAAACCTGATGGCAAAAAAATTCAAAATGTATATGATTATTCTCGGGAGGACCTTAAAGTCACAAGAAAGGATGCAAACCTAAGTATAGGTAAGAACTTCATAAAAGTCGATTATACCAATGAAAAATTACCATTTTATGAGATATATTTAGATGAAGGAGATTATGGAATTCACTTAAAATATAAAGCCATCGTTCAGAGCTGGATCCCCGGGAATGGATATACCCAATTTGGTAATATGGGGCATTTTGGATGGTGTGTGCCGCTTCCTCGTGCTGAAGTAGAAGGAACTATAAAAGTAGATGGTGAAACAATCTCAGTGAAGGGTATCGGCTACCATGATCATAACTGGCTAAGTTTTAGTCTTGTTAGAATCGTCGAGTATTGGTATTGGGGGCGGATTTACTCTGAAAATTTCACAATAATTTTCGCTTTCATTAAGTGCAATAAAAAAATGGATGATTATAAGATTAAAGTTCTCATGCTTGCTAAGGATGAAAAAATTCTTGAGAGCACTGGAGAATATGAAATTTTACAAGAGGAATTTCAATTTAATGAAGTAGTTAATAATAGCTACCCAAGAGTCCTTAGCTTTTCAAATGGTGACCAAATGAATATAACACTTCAGGTTCAAGAAATAATTGATGCAGAAAATTTACTATTTGAATTAAGTCCAATTTTACGGTTCGTTGTAAAATATTTGCTTAGGATGAAACCAGGTTATTTTAGATTAAATTCAAAATTTAATATTGAAGTTGTCCTTGATGGAAAATCCTATAAAGAGCAAGGAACCACATTGCACGAGATGGTTATAGCTAAGTAATTTAATCTCTATTTTTATTCTTCAAGAAATTTAAGAATTTTCAAAAAAACTAGTAATTTTGTAATTCCTTTCATTGTAATATCCCCACTAATCCATTTTTTTAACATTCCCATAAGAGAGAGCCTTTTAGAGACTAAAGCTAAAAATAGCTGAGTATCCATGGCTATATACCCATCCCAACCTAATTTTTTTTTGATTAAATTATTAACCGGTTTATTTGGTATACTCTCAACTGTAATGGTTCCCTTTTCAATTGATAAGATGGCAGCATAATTCAAGTTTGTAGCATTAATAAGGAATTTACGTTGAATTTTATTAAATTTATTTCTAAAATTAGGATTTTCATTTAAGGGTTCAACTAGTTTTGCGATAAGTCCTGCAAAACCTCTTTGTTTTTTTAATGCGAGATCAGGTTCGTTCACGCTATCATACATCTCCTTCATTCCCTGAAATATAAAATCCCGAGTCTGAAACTCCATTAGGATCAAATATTTTTTTAATCTTTCTTAACCAATTATGATAATTCATCAAATGGGGACCCCAGTGATTATGCAAGTGATCTCCTTCTATGAAAAATGGCACCCCTAAGTGTTTAAGTAAATCCATTTGATTACTTTCCTCCATGTATTCACCCATTCCTTTTACGCTCTCTACATTTGTTTGATCAAAAAAAGTAGGGGCTTCCATATGGAAAAAATGTCCAGATTCATAAGATGTCATCCATGCTCCTTCTCCAAAATCGTTGGCTATTACTCCCTTTTCAATGTACTTTTGCTTTAACGGTTTATTTTTCATTTCCGCCCGTAAACACAAAGCAGCAGAATCACATTGACCTTTTGCTGATTGAAAACCTCCAGTAGCAATAAATCCATGATATCCAAGATTTGTTCGTAAACATTCTGCGTAAAATAGAGATTCTGGCTCGTATTTAGTGCCAATAATATTGATCAAGTTTAATTCTTTCATTAAATAATCCATTACTTTCTGTTTATAGTCAAATTCACGTTTTGTACGAGCCGCTATTACAATTACTAATGGACTTTTCATACTTCCAAATGCAATTTTATCCATTAGGCTTTCTAAAGTATAGGAGAAAATCGCCATAACAGCATAGCTAGACATATGACTACAAATTAAAGCAATCTCCTCTTCTTCAATTCTTATAAAAGACTTTTCTAAGTGTTTAAAATTTTTACAATCCACAACATATGCTCGAATAAAATCGGGAATTTTAAAATCATAAATTGGAGAATGACCTTTCAGAACATATTCTGTCCCACATGGGTATGGAAAGAGTTTAGTTGCAACTCTTGTAAATACTCCGAGTCCAGATTTTGTTCCTACCCATCCACGCATTATCCCTCTTAAACTAGGGCCAGGACCATCTCCTGAATACCAATCAGGCTCATTTTTTAAGCCAAAAGAACCTAATCTCAGAATTTCTCCTGTTGGTAATACCCATTCGGTCCCTAATACATTTCTCGCGCTATAACCTGTTTGGGGAGAAGTAAACCCAGGACCCGCCATTGAAGTATGACTTGCCAATGTTGAAGCCATAGGACCAGCACCAGGCATATGAATATTCAACCCATACTTCATAGTTTCAGCTTGTAGTTGTGCGCCGCTTACATACGGCTCGACTACTGCATAAAGATTTTTTACATCTATTTTTACAATTTTATTCATTCTACGCAAATCCAGTATAACAGAATTATCAGTAGAAGGTTGATTCCAAGGGCCAAGACCAGTACTTTGCGCTTTAAATTTAATTCTGTATTTATTACATAATTGCACAACTTTTTGAACTTCTTCTGTTGATGAAGGTAAAATAACAGCTTTCGGTATTGGAGAAAAGGGTATTGGTTCTTTATCTTCCATATAATTTACAAATTCAATGCACCAATTATAAGCATAAGCATTTGTCATTACTTCTCCATCATCTATATTTTCAACGCCAACGATATCTTGAAATTCTTTAAGAATCTCCTTTTCTAACACTATTTATGCAACCTCCGCAGTTGCTTGTTTTAATTTTTCTGGTTCTAAACCTAAAGCCATTAAAATTAGTTCACTTATATCAAAATATTTTAATTTGGAATTCTTATCCATAATACCATCCTGCAAATTTGTAGAACAAAAAGGACAAGCAGAAACAAGGATATCTGCCCCAGAATCTTCAGCTTCTTCAATCCGTATTTTAGCTGTCTTTATAGCCATTTCAGGAAAAGCTGACTTTACTCCTGCGCCAGCTCCACAGCAGTAAGCATATTCTTGAATCCTCTCCATTTCTACGAATTTCAATCCCGGGATTTTTTTAAGAATATTTCTTGGAGCATCGTAAATTCCTTTGGATCCAGTCCTCTTGGGTTTAGGAGGGATATTAATTGAGATTAAAGGCATTAATGGAACTACATCACCATCCCAATCTTCGTATCTCTCGGCGTTTCTGCCTAAATGACAGGGGTCATGATAAGTAACTGTAATTGGAACATTATTAGTTAATTTTAACTGTCCTGATTCGATTAACTCATCAAAAAGTTCTACTGTATGTTTAACTTTAAAATCATATTTTCTACTTAAAGGATAATCGACTTTAAAGGTATCATAGCAACCAGCGCAACTAAAAACAACAGTTTCTATACCTTTTGATTCAATTATATCCAGATTCTTATTAAGGATTTCTTCAAAAGTATTTGAATCTCCAGTACGTAATATTGGGCTCCCACAGCAAAATTCATCTTCTTGTAATACATTGAACGATATTCCCGCTTCGTTCATAATACGTGCTGCTGCTATTGCCATTTCTTTTCTTCTATAGGAAGAGGTACAACCAACATAATACAATACTTTTGCTTTTGGATCGAGATGGATGTCATCAGGTATCCAATCCATTCTTTTTTCGTGTGGTTCATTGTAAGGATTGTTCACCTTTTTGACTGCTTCTATATATGTTTTCTGTTGAGGCATTGGGCCACATCCTGTATCTACCAATTTCTCCCTCAATTTCATCATAATCTCTATTGGCTCTAATGTACTCATATACTTACAAGCTACGGCACAATTTCCACACACAGTGCATTTATAGACAATATCACGAAGTTCTTCTGATGGTTTAATTCTTCCCATCTCATATGCGAGAGCAAGAATGATTTTCCCCCCACCACTATAGGGATGATAATTATAAATATCAATTGCTGGGCACCCCGAAGCGTATTTTTGACTTTTAATTTGGACTTGGGGAATCCATTTGCATACAGAGCAACGTACACACCGTTTAATCATTTTTTGATATTCTTCTTCGTCCATTTTAATCTCTTTTGTTTTTTAAAATTTTCATAAATTCTTAGAGTTTAATCATCAAAACACAAAACTCCTGGATTTAATACATTGTTCGGGTCGAATATTTTTTTAACCTTTTTTAGAGCATCAATAGTTTCTGCGCTATGATGGGAAAACACATCTTTAGCCCATATTCCATAAGGTCTGCTGAAAAAAGCTCCGCTATCCATTAGTCGATTCCCTATATCTAAAATTTTCTCTTTAATGGTTTTAACAACATTATCGTTTTCTGGTTCATAATGCAAATCAAATTCAACATGATATGATGTTCCTTGATTTATAGGTTGAATGTAAACCCCGAACTCTTTCTCATAATTCGCTTCCATCAGGGAAATAAATTTAGGAATTTTTTCAAAACTAGTTAAAAAGAGGATATCTTGATAGGCTCCTTTTAATCTCATTCTCCATGGTTTTCCACATGGTTCATTAAGAAAATGAAGGATTTCTTTATCAGAAATTTCCACGTTGGGTTCTGAAAAATTTAAACCTAACTCTGCTATAATTTCGTCAATATCCCCTTCAAGATATGAAATTCTGTCCTTGGCTAATGGTCCCCTACCAGAGATAATATAAATTAAATTCCATTTTTCTAAGGTCCTAACTAGTTCAGAAATTTCTTGTTGATTTTGCTTAAGCAAGCATGCCAAGTTTATATTATTCAAAATAACGAGTTCATCGCAAAGTCTATATTTTAGTAACTCATATTGAAGATCTAATATATCCTGGATATTATCCGATTGAAAATGGTAGACTTTCTGAGTAGAGGGTAATAATTCTAATTTTAACGTAACCCAGGTTACCACACCTAAACTTCCTTGAGCCCCTTGTATTACTCTAAAAGGGCTAAATTGAGTAGGTCCCATTGGATTAACTTGTGCTTGGCCCATTTTTTGTTGCTGCTTGATTGTTCCCGGACCAGCAGCAGTTCCTGTTCTGAATAAATCTCCAGTTCCAAATACGATTTCCGTACATAATAGTGGATCTGAGCTATCCCAATGATATTTAGGTATTGTAATTGGTTCTCTTTCGAGAGCTGTCGAGAGGACTGATCTAGAAGCTGTTGGATTAAGTGGTAAAAGTAATCTTAATCCTTTTTTTTTGAGGATAGGAACTAATTGATCAAAGGTAACGCCAGGTTCAACCATAACAACCCGATTTTTTCTATCAATTGAAAGGACTTTATTCATTCTTGAAAGATTTAAGATAATGCAATTATCCTTTTTAGGCAATGAATCTCCGTGATGCTTAAATTTAGAGTCTGAACTTACGGGAATAACAAAGAATTTTAAATTATTCGCTAGTTTCACAATTTTTGTTACATCTTGAGATTTAGATGGCCAAACAATACATAATGGAGATTTTCCTTTTAAAAAACTTAAATCCTTAGAATAATCTTTTAAATCTTTGGGATCCTGTGATATGTTTTGAGACCCGCAAATTTTAGTTAAGTTTTGAAGAAAATTATCGTTATTCATAATTATTACTTTTTTCCCACTAATTGTTCAATTCAATATTCTACAATATATAGATATTTTGATTAAGAATGCGGAAGCCATTTTTAAGTAGGTTAGCTGGGATAAAATATCATTAAAAGCTATTAAATGCAGAATATACACATATATTATTATTGTAAAATTTTGATTTTTTCATACCAGATTTAAAAATATTTTTATACACTTAATAAATTAGAAATAATATACGAACAGAGCATACTTCTATAGTTGGAATAACGATTAATTCTATGGATCAAATTGATTTTACCATATGTTTGATGCTAGTATGGAATTCTAGGACTCCATATCGAGAACTTGCTGAAACCTTCAAAATGAGTGTTAATTCTATCCATAAGCGAGTTAAAGCAATGGTAAATTTAGGAGTAATCGACAAATTCGTCACAAATTTAAATTACTCTGCTTTCAAGCCAATTCCCTTAAATGTAGTTATGTTTGGGGCCTCTAAGGCAAAAAATGTAAAAGGCTTGATTGAAAAATTAGGGGTTAATGAAAACATCTACACTGTTTCTCAACATAGTGGTAATTTATTTATTATACATGCACATATACGAAATCCAAACGAAATAGAACCTCTTGTTTCATTTATTAAACAAACAGCTGAGATTCCTGAACTTAAAGTGGGATTGGAAAGCAATCCTAGGTCGCCGGGAGCAGAGATAGATACGACAAGAGAAGTGAAGCTCTCCAATACCGATTTTTTAATTATAAATGCCTTAAAGGACAATTCAAGAAAACCAATAGTAGAAATCGCTGAAGAAATTGGAATTTCAACCAAAACCGTTAGACGTCATTTAGATAGTTTAATCGAAAATCATCTTATTGATTTCTCAATAAATTGGTATCCTGATAAATGCTCAGAGGTCACAGTAATGATAATTTTAACTATTAAGCCTAGTATTAAGGTTGATAAAACGAAAATAATAAAAACAATACGCGATAAATATGGTCAACAAATTTTATTCACATGGACATTTAGTACCCTACCGAATACAGTTGTTCTTTTTATTTGGGTTAGCTCAATGAAAGAATTACAAGATATTCAATCTTCACTCATTTCCGATGACTTCGAATCAGTTTCACTAAATATTGGAATTGAGGGGAAAATCTTTCCAACATGGCGGGAAAGGTATTTAGAGAATAAGATAAAAGAAATAAAAGGAAAAACTGCATAATTTTAAGTAATTTTATTTTTCCTAACTAGCATTTTCGGACCTTTTAGGATTAAAAATGGGAAGAGCTTTTATGGAATTTATTTAAATACCAAAAATCAAAAATTTGAAAAAAAATCCATTAGTTGGTAATTAGATAATATTTTTCTCTGAAATTTGCCATTTTGGAGGGGGTAATTTATCACCTAAACGGGTTAAAAAACGCCCGTTTTTGCTTAATATTGTTCCTATTTTACCACTTAATGCTTATAATCAAAAATATATACTATTGAATATAGTTTTATATCAAATATCGGACTACAAATAATTCATTAATCTTTAATGAAAATAAAAATTATAATCAAAAAGGATGTGATTTAAAAATGGTAGAAATTAAAAAGGAAAAGCCTGAAGATATATTTGATCCTGATGGTGCAAGTGCCATAATCATTAAAGATCTCGTTAAACAATTCGATGATGTTACTGCTGTAAACGGGATAAATCTTGAAATAAAAAGAGGTGAACTTTTTGGTCTTCTGGGTCCAAACGGTGCGGGTAAAACAACCACAATTAACATGCTCGTAGGGCTGTTAAATCCAACAGAAGGAACCGCAATTGTTGGGGGATATGATGTAAAAAGAGATTTAAGCAAAATAAAAGAGATGATTGGAGTATGTCCTCAAGAAGCATCAGTTTTTAAATTTCTAAAAGGGCGAGAGAATGTTGAACTCTTTGGAAATTTATTCGAGATGGATAAAAAGGTATTAAAGGAACGAGCTGATAGATTTTTTGAAACTTCGGGATTAAAAGAAGCAAGTAATAGGAAAGCAAAAGCGTATAGCGGTGGAATGATTCGGCAGTTAAACCTAATCATTGCTTTAATTAATGATCCGAAAATTGTTTTTCTGGACGAACCAACTGTCGGGATGGACCCGAGAGCTCGCCGTAAAACTTGGGAGTTTATCGGATCTCTTAAGGATCAGGATAAAACAATCATTTTAACAACTCATTATATTGAGGAAGCGGAGGCTTTATGCGACAGAGTAGGTATCATAGATTACGGAGAGCTTATTGCACTTGGTTCTCCAAAAGAATTAATGAAGAAACACGATGCTAAAAATTTAGAAGAAGTATTTATGAAAATAACTGGAAGAAGAATTTTGGAGGGGGTATAGAAAAATGATACAAAGAGTCCTAGCACTCGTAAAAATGGAATTATTGAAATTGATCAGAGAACCAGCTAATTTATTTATGAATTTGCTTTTTCCTGCTATACTTACATTAGTATTTGGATTAGCATTTGGATT
>JAGXNP010000048.1 GCA_019894885.1 Promethearchaeota archaeon
ATATAAAGATGGAAAAAATGAGGAAGCACGGGATATGATGCATCAAGCAGCAACAATCTCAGGTTTAGGGTTTGGTAACTCTCAAGCTCACATAGGCCATACTCTTGGTCACGTTTGGGGCTCAGTATATCATCTTCCTCATGGAATTTCTGTAGGCTTATTTTTACCTTATATTGTTCAGTATTGTTTAAACAATCCCGATGAAAATGATACTACAGCAAAAATATTTGGAAACTTGGCTAAACAATTAGGATGGACTGAATGGAATACTGATGAACATACAGCCGCTAATACTGTTATTGATAAAATCAAACAACTGCAGAAGGAAGTAGAATTACCTACAAAACTTGCAGATACCGGAGTTTCTAGAGAGGACATGGAAAAAAATATGAATACGCTTATTTCACTATGTTTTCAAAGTTCAAGCTTAACAATGGCTCCAAGATCTGCTAATACGGAAGATCTTCAGAAGCTTTTTGAATACGCTTATGAAGGAAAAGATGTTGATTTCTGAGTTTAGTTTGTTTCAAATTCAATTTTAACAACTATTTTTTTTGTTTTTTTTTTCATTGTTTTTTCTAATTCAAAATTGTCGAAATGTTAAACCATAAATATACTACTTTTTATTATTTGTTTATAGATAGCGTTCGCCTTTCATTGAATTTATGTAAATAATTGAATAGATATATGCCACTAGTTGAAGAAGAACAAAAATTTCTAAATTACTTAGAGAAATTAATAGGGCTAAGTATTCCTGAAGTATCAGATCTTCAAAGTTATACTTTTGGATTTACAGTCAAAGATAACCATGTAGAGGGTTTAAGTCTATTTTCTTGTGGATTAACAATTATACCTGAGAAAATTAATACTCTTACTCGTTTAAAGAAAATTCTACTGAGAGGTAATAAGTTAAAAGTTATTCCGAAAGAGCTTTGTTTTATTTCTTCGCTTGATACTTTAGATCTAAGTGAAAATATGTTAGTAAAATTACCAAAAGCAATTTATTCTTTTTCTTCATTAAAAGAATTAAATTTAGAATCCAACCGGTTAGCATTATTACCTGATACTATAAGCTCATTGACTTGCCTTACTCTATTAGATCTGAGTGAAAACTCTCTTAACAAAATACCGGATACTATAGGAGCATTAAAAAACTTGGAGTCTCTAGATCTGAGTTGTAATATGATAGAAGAACTTCCAGACTCCATTAAAGAATTAAAATCTTTACAACTGTTATATTTAGGAAGTAACAAACTGGATATTTTACCTGAAGCTATAGGATTGTTGAGTTCTTTAAAGAGATTAAATTTGAGAAATAACAAATTAAGTAAATTGCCAAATTCAATGGGAAATTTAACTTCTTTATCGTCTCTTTTCTTAAAAGGAAATAATCTTACTTATCTACCGGATTCGATAGGAAACTTAAAGAACCTTAAATATTTAGGATTAATGTCTAATAAGCTTCCTATTCTCCCAGAGTCGATAGGATTTCTTGAATCATTAGAAAACTTAAATATTTCTTCCAATTACCTTACTGAGCTGCCAAAATCCATTAATTTACTTAAATCTCTTATTAAATTAGAAATAACAAATAATCAATTAACTTCACTGCCTGAACTCGAGTCCTTAAGCGCGATTAAAACATTAAAATTGGATAGAAATATACTTAAGAAATTACCAGATTCGATTTGCAAATTAAAAACTCTCGAGACATTAAAGATTGATCGTAACGAGCTTGAGATGTTTCCAGACTCGATTGGAGATCTTACCTCCTTAAAGGAGTTAGATTTATATGATAATAAATTAAAATTTCTTCCTGATTCTATTGGGAACTTAAAATCTCTTGAAATATTAGATTTAAGTAAAAACCAGTTGAATTTTTTACCAGATTCAATAGGATCATTGGATAAGTTAAAAGAACTAGATATTTCTACTAATAAATTAAGGGAAATAACACCATCCATAGGAAACTTACACTTAATAAAAAACTTAGTTTTAGGATTTAATCGCCTTGAAACAATACCTAATAGCATTGGTTCTCTAACGACTTTAGAAAATTTAGATTTAGGCAAAAATACTATTAGTAAAATTCCCGATACGATTGGATCTTTACAATCTCTTAAAAGACTTTATCTATATTATAACAACTTGAAAGAAATTCCTGATACAATCGGAGATTTAAAAAATTTAAAATATCTTTATTTAGGTAACAACAAGCTAACAGAGATACCTGATTCTATTGGAAATCTCAAATCTTTGAAATATTTATTTTTAAGAACAAATTTTATTAACAATATACCAGAATCAATAGAATCACTTTCTTCGCTTCAGTACTTAAATATTGAACGCAATAATCTCAAGAAGTTCCCCGCTTCACTCGAAAAATTAGAAGCTCGTGATGTAAAAATCATTAAATAAACACAAGTTCGGGTGATTTGGAAAAATATAAATTTCACCTTACTAATTCTAAACTTAGTAATGAAGTTAGTATTGAGATATCCCTTTTAAACTTGAATTAGTAGATAAAAATCTATGATTAAATCTATAAATATTAAAAAATTAATTTTTCATATAAAAATGAGGTGCCAATTAAATGAAAGGTTTTGAAGGTAAGCTTTTAATAGTTAATTTAACCGATAAAGAGATTAGTGAAGAAAAAATTGACGATACTATTGCTACGAATTTTATTGGAGGTGCTGGATATGCTTGTAAATATTTATATGACAAGATTAACAAAGATACTGACCCTCTTTCACCAGATAATATATTAATGTTTATGACTGGTCTTTTTTGCGGTTCAAATGCGCCTACAAGTGGTAGATTCGTTGTTTGTGCAAAATCTCCCCAAACAGGAATATGGGGAGAATCGAATTGCGGAGGATTTTTCGGTCCAGAATTAAGAAAGGTAGGTTACGATGGGATTGTATTTAAAGGGTCGTCGGAGAGTCCGGTATTTTTAGAAATAATCGATAATAAAGCGGAACTCAAAGATGCTTCGGACTTGTGGGGGAAGGGTATATTTGAAACATCCAAAATATTGAAGGAAAAATTAGGATCCCAACTAACACGCATTGCGTGTATAGGGCAAGCGGGTGAAAATCTTGTAAAATACGCTATTATTGCTTCCGAAGATAAAGCTGCTGGAAGGACAGGTATGGGAGCCGTTATGGGTTCAAAAAAATTGAAAGCAATTGCAATTAGGGGAACAAAAAGGAAATATATTGCTTTTGAACCTGAAGAATTTCGGGAAGCAGTAAAAGTAACGAATGAGGCAATTAATTCTGCTTTTGCAACCCAAATGTTTGGAGATCTAGGCACATCAAGTGGGGTTGATATGTACAATGCCTCAGGAGAACTACCAATTAAATACTGGAAACAAGGAACTTGGGAAGGAGCGTTCAACATATCGGGCTCTACTGCATTCGAAACAATGTTCACTGGAAGTCATCCCTGCTTTTCATGTCCTATAGGTTGTTCAAAGAGGGTGAAAATTGATGAAGGCGAATTTAAAACTGATGGTGAAATACAAGCAGCTGAATATGAAACTGTAGCTGGATTTGGATCTATGATCTTGAACGATAACCTCGGAGCAATTCAAAGAGCAAATTACTTATGTAATGATTATGGAATCGATACGATAAGTGGGAGTAGTACCATATCGTTTATCTATGATCTTTTCGATACAGGTAGAATTACTACTGAAGATCTAAACGGGTTAGAACCAAAATGGGGTGAAATTACTCCAGCTCTCGAATTATTAAAAAAAATTGCGCTAAGGGAAGGAATTGGTGATGCGATGGCTGAGGGTTCTGATTATGTTGGAAAAAAATTCAACATTCCCCAAGACGATATCGCTACGGTATACGGAATGGAAATACCCTACCATGATTTACGACGTATGTACGGAATGGCAGCTAGCTACGCTTTAGCCACTCCTCGGGGACCTTGTCATACCTCGTGCGATGCCTATATGGTAATACTAGGATTACCATTTAGCGAATTTGGAATCGAATTAAATGTTGATTGGTATCAAGACGATAAACCTATGGCAGAATTTTGCGCTCGCATTCAAAATTATCGTGCGTTATATGCATCATTAATCATCTGTTCATTTGCCAATCCTCCTTCCGAGATGATTTTAGAAATGCTAAATAAAGCAACTGGGTTAAATCTAACGATGGAGAATTTTAAGCAGCTAGGGGAACGAATATACATGATTAAAAGAATGTTTAATTTAAAGATGGGACTTACACCAGCAGATGATAGATTGCCAAAGATCGCGCTAAATCCCGTTAATGAAGGAGGTTCCGCTGGAAAAACACCAAATTTTCAACAATTAAAAAACGCATATTATGATTTTCGACAATTCGATAAAGAATCAGGTTATCCAAGTCAAAATAAACTTAAAGAACTAGGTTTAGATGATTTATAATTTCTTTTTATTATACCTTTTTTATTATACTTCTCAATTTTAATTAAACCTCTTATAAAAGAAAATTTGTTAAATGTTAAATATTAAAAGGAGTTAGATAAAAATATGGATGTTTCAAAAGCCATGAAGATTAAACTATCAGATAAATTACCCCAAGTACCCGAATTTAAGGAAGGAATCCGTAGGGCTCCAAGTCGCGGATACAACTTAAATCGTAAAGAAACAATTATTGCTTTAAAAAACGCGTTAAGATACATCCCTGAAAGCCTACACAAACAGCTAGCCCCAGAATTTTTAAGTGAGTTAATTACTAGAGGAAGAATTTATGCTTACCGTTATCGACCATCTGAATACATAAGAGCTAAGCCCATTAATGAGTATAAAGGTATTCTTGAGGCACGAGCGATACAACTTATGATCGATAACAACTTAGATTTTGATGTAGCGCTTTATCCCTACGAATTAGTCACATATGGAGAAAGTGGACAAGTATGCGAGAACTGGTTACAATATAGGTTAATCAAACAATACCTCGAAGTTATTAAGGATGATCAAACACTTGTAGTTATGTCTGGACATCCTCTTGGTTTGTTTCCTAGCAAAAGAGATGCTCCAAGAGTAATTATGACCAATGGACTAATGATTGGTTTATTTGACACTCCCGAAGAATTTCAAAGAGCTTCAGCTTTAGGAGTTGCGAATTATGGACAAATGACTGCAGGAGGGTGGATGTATATAGGTCCTCAAGGAATCGTTCATGGAACATATATAACTTTACTTAACGCGGGAAGACTATATTTAGGGATACCTCAAGATGAAGGTCTCAAAGGCATTTTATATATTACTTCTGGCTTAGGTGGTATGAGTGGCGCTCAAGCTAAAGCTATAGAAATCGCAGGAGGTATCGGTATATTAGCAGAGGTTGATAAGTCTCGTATTACGACTCGATATGAACAAGGATGGGTAAGTAAAGTTTCAAAAAACCTTGAAGAAATCTTTAATTGGGTCGATGAATATAGAACAAAAAAGGAACCTGTTTCTATAGCTTATCACGGTAATGTGGTTGATATATGGAGATATATAGTGGAACATGATATTAATGTTGAGCTCGCCTCAGATCAGACATCTTGTCACGCTCCTTACGAAGGGGGTTATACGCCCTTTAGTGTAAATTTCGAAGAAGGTAGAGAATTGTTGAAAACAAATAGACAAAAATTCGAAAAACTAGTTAATGAATCATTGCGTGAACAATATAGGCTTATCAAAATTATGGTTGATAAAGGGACGAAATTTTGGGATTATGGTAATTCTTTTCTCAAAGCTGTTTATGATGCTGGAGTTAAGGAAATTGCAATAGATGGAGACCCCAAAAATGGATTCATCTTTCCTTCCTATGTTGAGCATATCATGGGACCATTATGCTTTGATTATGGATATGGTCCTTTTCGATGGGTTTGCTTGAGCTTAGATCATTCAGATTTGATAAAAACAGATCAAGCCGCTCTTTCTTGTATAGATCCAAACCGTAGAGCTCAAGATCGCGATAATTGGTATTGGATTAAAAATGCTGAAATGAACAAACTAGTAGTTGGTTCACAAGCTCGTATATTGTATGCTGACTTGGAAACACGCGTAAAAATCGCTTTAAAATTTAATGAGTTAATCAGATCTGGCGAAATTGGCCCCATAATGCTCGGTAGAGATCATCATGATGTATCTGGTACAGATTCTCCGTTTAGAGAGACATCAAATATTAAAGATGGGAGTAATATTATGGCAGATATGGCTCACCATAGTTGGGCTGGAAATATAGCCCGAGGTATGACGATGTGTGTATTATCAAACGGAGGTGGAGTTGGTACTGGAAAGGCTATTAATGGAGGGTTTGGATTAGTTTTGGACGGATCTGAACGCGTTAATGAAATTATCAGAAGTGGTATAGACTGGGATGTAAGCTGTGGAATAGCAAGAAGGGCGTGGGCGAGAAATGCAAACGCTTTAGAAACTGCTTATAAATGGAATGTAGAACACGATGAGAGAGGCCAAATTACTTTACCTTTCCAAATAGACGAGAACATGGTTAGAAATATTGTAGATTTAGAAATTGAAAAAATAAAAAATAATCTTGATTAAAATGAGTAAAGAGTTTAAGTATGGGATTGACCACTTAACCCCTGATTTAGCTTTACAGATTGCTAATGGAGAGATAAGGGGAATAATTACTGAAGAAGTTAAATCAAGAGTAATAAAGAACTATGAAACAGTTCAGAAAATAGCTAAGGGTAAAAAATTAATCTATAGTGTTAACACTGGGATTGGTTCGCTGTGTACTACCATTATTTCAAAAGAAGAAACTGGTAAATTACAAGAAAATCTTTTAAAAAGTCATAGCGTAGGTGTTGGAAAGCCAATTGAACACTTATTATCAAAACTAATGATGATTTTGAAAATTCATGCTTTATGTAAAGGATTTTCTGGGATTTCTTTAGAAGTACTCGAACGTATTAATTGGCATGTAGAAACCAATGTAATCTCATTAGTTCCCGAGCAAGGCTCCGTAGGAGCATCTGGAGATCTCGCTCCTTTAGCCCATTTGTTCCTACCCCTCATTGGGTTAGGTTATTTATCAAAAGATGGTAAAAATTATCAGAAGGCAGCAGAGATCTTAAACGAATACGATTTATCCCCTTTGAAATTGCATGCCAAAGAGGGTTTAGCATTGATTAATGGAACACAATTTATTTCTGCCCATGCTGTGATTATCTCTGAAAAATTTAGTAATTGTCTTGGTAACGCCGATATTATAGGTGCCCTCAGTCTTGAAGCTTATTTAGGTTCACCTCAACCTTTTGATGAAGAACTAATTAAGTTAAGACCACATCACGGTGCTATGCTTGTAGCTGAAAATTTTAGAAGATTTCTAAATAACTCTCAATTTATTAAATCTCATAAAGATTGTGGGAGAGTTCAAGATCCTTATTCAATACGATGCATACCACAAGTCCATGGTGCTTCTAGAGATGCATTTTTTCACTTCAACGAGGTATTAATATGTGAATTGAATTCGGTAACTGATAATCCTATAATTTTTGATGAAGAGAAAGCAATAAGTGGCGGTAATTTCCACGGACAACCCCTTGCGTTACCTTTAGATTATGTTGGACTTGCCGCTTCAGAAATAGGAAATATCTCAGATAGAAGAACTTACCTCTTGTTAGAAGGAAAGTGGGGTTTACCCGCTTATTTAATGAAAGAATCTGGATTAAATTCGGGTTTTATGATAACTCAATATAGTACAGCAGCATTAGTTAGTGAGAATAAATCGATGTGTTTCCCAGCAAGTGCAGATAGTATTCCGACATCAATGGGACAAGAAGATCATGTAAGTATGGGATCAATTAGTGCAAGAAAGACGCTTCGAATCATTGACAACCTCGAAAAGATTTTGGCTATCGAACTTTTATGTGCCGCTCAAGCATTTGATTTTAGGAGACCTTTAAAATCCAGCGTAATTCTAGAAGCTTGCCATGCTTATGTTCGTAAAAAAATCCCCCATCTTAATGAGGATGTAGTTTTATCTGAATATATTAACAAAGCTTTAGATATCATAAAATCTAAAGAATTAGTTCATTTATCCAAAAAAGATTAGAGAAGTGAACATCATGTCTGTAAGATCAACCCCCACACCTGAAAGAATAAAAAGAAAAGATCCAAACCGTTTTCATCACCCCCACCAAGTGGATTTAATTATTTTACATGCAAATGAACTTGTAACGCTGGATTCTAAATATGGAGTTCCAAGAGTGGGTAAGGGAATGAAAAATCTTGCTACTATTCAAGACGGAGCTGTAGCCATTTCAGATAATTCTATAGTTTTTATAGGAACTACTGAAGAATTAATAACAAAATTTCCTCCGAATGAGGAGACAATTATTATTGATGCAACAAATAAGTTGGTAACGCCAGGCTTTATTGATCCTCATACTCACATTATTTTTGATGGTTCAAGAGAAAACGAGCTTGAGATGAAACTTGCAGGTATGACTTATATTGAAATTTTAGAATCTGGAGGAGGAATACTGAAGACCATTAAAGCAACAAGAAAAGCTCCGCTAACTAAATTAATTAAAAATGGAAGAACTATTCTTAATCGAATGATGGAATATGGTACAACTACAATCGAAACGAAATCAGGATATGGTTTGGATACAGAGAGTGAAATCAAGTCACTACTAGCAGCAAAGGAATTGAATCTTAAGCACCCCATAGATATCGTCTCTACATTTTTAGGCGCTCATGCAGTTCCACCCGAATATGAAGGTAAAACCGATGAATATGTAGAACAAATAGTTTCGGAAATGATTCCAAGAATAGCAAAAGGAGAATTAGCAGAGTTCTGTGATGTTTTTTGCGAAGAAGGGATTTTCTCGACAGAGCAGACCAAAAAAATATTATTAACGGCCATTAAATATGGGATTAAACCGCAGATTCATATTGATGAAATTGTTGACTCTAATGGTGCATTATTAGCAGCCGAATTAAACGCAGTACAAGTTGGACATGTGCTGAAATCTAATGATGATGGGTTAGTAGCATTGAGCAAATCCGAAACGATTGCTACGCTATTACCTGGGACTCCGTTTTGTTTAATGTTGAAGGATTACGCTCCCGCAAGAAAAATGATTGAAATGGGTATTCCCATAGCTCTTGCCACCGATCTTAACCCGAATTGTTGGACAGAATCCATGCAAATGATAATAGCTTTAGCCTGTTATCATATGAAAATGTCACCAGCTGAAGCTTTAACAGCAGCCACAATTAACGCAGCCTGTGCAATTGGAAGGCAACAAGAAATTGGTAGCTTAGAAGTTGGTAAAAAAGCAGATATTAATATTTTTAACATACCAAATCATAACTTTCTACCGTACCAATTTGGTGTGAATTTAATATCGAAAGTTATAAAAAGTGGGAAAGTAGTAGTAGATTTCGAGTAATTTACTAGCTAAGACGCTAGAAATCAAAGTAATCTTCCAATATATGTTTAGGCTCAAGTTTTTTAGGGTTTTCAATTTGTAAGTAATATTCTAACGTATTAAGAGCAGCATCTAAAGGTAAGACACCAATTAATTCAGTACCGACTATCGGAACACCATAACGGGCAGCCTCAATTCGCACAAGTTCCATTTGCCTGTAAAGAGGAGTTTTTTTGTAATTGATATTGCTGATACCTACTTGGACGCAATTTCTTTCTTTCAGTTCAGTACCCATTGCTTTTATATTCACTAACCCTCCTGAACGTAAATGGATTGCTTTAGCTACTTTTTTTGCTATTTTAACATCATTGGTGCCGAGATTAATGTTAAAGCTAATAAGTGGATATCTAGCTCCAGTAATAATAGCCCCTGCAGTAGGATGAAATTTAGAAGGACCCAAATCTGGTTTCCTATCAGGATTAGTCGTGATACTTTCCTTTAAACCTTCATATTCCCCGATTCTTATGTTATCAATATTTCTTCGTGTAAGATTAGTGGCTGATTCTTCGTATAAGTATACTGGAACTCCCTCTTTTGCCATTTCTTCGCCAAATTTTCTAGATAATTCGACACATTCTTCAATTGATACATTTTGGGCGGGGACGAAAGGGACTACATCAACAGCACCAATGCGAGGGTGTTGACCTTTATGCTTTTCCATATCAATTAAAGTTATAGCTTTTTTAGCAGCAGCTATATTTGCCCTTAAAACAGCTTCGGGGGTTCCCACAAAAGTAACCACTGCCCTATTATAATCAGAATCGTATTGAACGTCAACAATTCTAGTGTCTGGCGTGTTTTGAATTTCAAGCACAATTTTTTCAATCTTTTCCCCGTCTGTACCTTCACTGTAATTCGGAACAGACTCGACAATCTTTCTACTTCTATCTTGCATAATTATGCCTTAAATTTGTGTTTATTTCATATAGTTTTAATATTTATAATGAATACGTTTTCTTCTTATAGGTTTTATCTGTAAAATTAAGTTAGTTACCCATTTCTCTACTTTTTTATTTTTTTTGAAAATGTTCCATCATAATAAGATATAATAGCTTCTCGATATATTTTAGAAATAAATTCTACGAAGCAGATATGCGAAATTATAAATGATAATATAACAAATTCAAAAAATATGGAAAAAGTTATACCTTAATCCTTTATAAATGACATTCTTTTTCTATCTTAACAGAAGTGATTGTTTTGATGAATGTTAAAAAAAATTTTTTAAACTTGGAGAAGATTATCATTGATATAGTTTTATGTCCAAAAACTAGTTTATACTTGCAGAGTCTCTATTGTCACAAATGCGCCTATTTTAACTCAGACGAGAGGGATCATATTAATTGTAATTATAAAAAACTCCAAATAAAAAATGTTGACCAAAAGAAAGAAGAATTAATAAAAATTTTCTCAAAAATTAAGGGAAAAAATGAAGTCTCATCTCAACAATTAGTTGATAAAGAAATAAATCATGATTTTATAAGTGATATAGAAACGCTTAAAGTAAACCTTTTTAAAGAACTTAAAGAAAGAATTGTATGATAATCTAAGGATTTAAAAAAGATCATGAAAATATTTAATAGAGTATTATGTGTTACTCTATTCTTTCTTTTTTTATTTTAATTATTATATTCCCTGATTAATTCAAAAATGAGATCAAGATAATTGGAATCCTGTAACAGAGAACTTTTCTTTTATATGCCTTAATTTGCCCTTGATTTTAAAAATATCAAATTTTCCTACTCTATAAGGAATAAGTTCTTTTCTTATAGGTTCTATCGGTAAAAACATAGATTTTATCTTCCCCATTACTAATCACTTCTCCATTAACTTTTAATTCTGCGAATAAAGGTTTTTCCTTTGTACCTCGTGGAGTCTTATTAACTTCTTTTTCCTTTACTTTAATTATCTCTGCTTTTTGATGAATATATGTGTCTGTATTATTGCTCATAATGATTAAATCATCATTTTGAGTAAGATATCCATTATCTAATGTAATATTAGCGAAGCCAGTCCTCTGATTATATTTCTCAATTTGACCCACTTTTATATACCTATAGTGAGATAAATTTGTTGGTGATTTATGTTGATGATCTTCTTCTGTCATCCTTTTAAAGTAAAATCCTGGAGTGAACCCGCGATTGTAGACTTTTTTTAACTCGGTTACCCATCTACCAACTTTTTTTTTTGTAAATGTGCCATCATAATAAGCTTCAATAGCTTCTCGATATGATTTTGTCACTATATCGACGTAATGTGGGTGTCTCATTCTACCTTCAATTTTAAATGCATCAACCTTAGCTTCAATAAATTGGGGAATATAAGAAATTGTACACAAGTCCCTTGAATTCATAAATCGTACTCCATCATATATATATTCAGCACCAGATTCTTCCCTTACCAACCAACGTCTTCTACAAGGTTGTATACAATTACCTCGATTCGCGGATTTTTCTTCTGTACCGCAAATATCTTGAGAGAAATAACACCTACCGCTTATAGAAGTACACATTGCTCCGTGAATGAAAATTTCTATTTCTGATTTAGTGAGATTCCTCTTAATTTCTTTAATCTTCTCTAAGGATAGTTCTCTCGCCAGTATCAATCTTTCTGCTCCTAAATTTTCGTAAAATCTTGCAGATAAAGAATTAGATACGTTGCATTGTGTAGACACATGAAATTGAACTCCCATTTCTTTTGCTATTTCAATAGCTGCAATATCGTGTACAATAAATGCATGAATCCCTGCTTCTTTTCCTTTTTCTATGATCTCTCGTAAGTAGTTTAATTCGTTATCATATACCAAAATGTTTGTAGCTAAATACGCTTTTAACTCAACTTTACGGCAGTAATCCATAACTTTATTTAAATTCTCCAAAGCTATATTTTCAGATCGCATACGCATATTGAATTTTTCAATTCCAAAATAAACTGAATCAGCGTATTGAGAAGCTGCTTTAATGGATTTTAAATTTTTAGCTGGAGCTAATAATTCAACTTTTTTCATAAGAAGTAAAAATGTTATTCAAAAATGACTCTAAATTATAGTATACTAATAGAAAAAATAAAATTTACTTTATTTTCTTTAAATTTATTTAGGAAATTTAATTTCTATACTAATGGAAGTTAAAACAAAACGGATCTTGATTGGATGTGTTACTGTAGCAATTATAATACTTATGATTGTTTATGTTGATTTTCAAACTATTTTGCTTAATTTACAAAGAATTTCGATTTGGGGTATTTTCTTATTTTCCGTTGTTTACACTCTGGCTTTTATCTTTCGAGCTTTTAAATTGAAGTTAGTTTTTAATGGTATCAATTTGGAACCAAATTATTCTATTATTTATGGTGCTATAGGTACAGGTTGGGCGATAAATGAATTAACTCCCGCTAAATTGGGAGATTTCGTAAAAATGGAATATATCCGTCAAAAAGAACATAATTTCCCTTTAAGTAAATGCTTATGTGCTGTTTTAGTAGATCGCTTCATCGATTTAATAATTCTTTTTTCAATTACTTGTTTTACATTATTATATATTTATTTGAGTAGTGCTACATACATCACTCAGTTAAACCTACATTTTTTTATCATTATCGGCGCTGTAATTCTCTTTATAGGTGTTTTAGGTTTAATATTACTATTTTTCAAAACAGATTGGATTTTATCTATTACTGATAGAATATCCCCCAAACTTAAAAACTTATTAGAAAAATTTATTGTAAGGTTTGTAGAAGGTTTAAAAGATATTCGAAAAGATAAAAGAAGTATTATATTAATCCTCCTTTATAACATTCCAACTTGGCTTTTTGAATCCTTAACTTTGGTAATAATATTTTATTTAATTGGCTTTCAAATGAATATTTTCATAATTATGCTTGCTCAAATCGTTACTTTTTTTACGAAAACAATACCTATTACGCCTGGCGGATGGGGTGTATCTGAAATTGTCGGAGCATTATTGTTATCAGTATTTTATCCCGCAATTCCATACAATGAAATACTTTCAGTTTTTATATTAGACCATATTCTTCGTTTGGTATATGTGTTCATATATGGAGGTATTTCAACAATTGCCGTTAATTTTAGATTTAAGGAAATTGATACTGAAAATTTCAAGAATTCAAATTCACTTTAAAGATAACTTAACCGTAGTCTGAAAAGATTTATAAATATAAGAATTGGATCTAGTAATTTAATTTTAGATCCTTCTTCATGCCTCCATTCTATTGGAAGTTCAAAAACCTTAAATCCGTTCTTTCTTGCTCGGTATAATATCTCAACATCGAATTCCCATCTATAAGCTTTCAAATCAATAAAAATCTTCTTCGCAACCTCTCGAGAAAATCCTTTAAATCCACATAATAAATCATTTATATTTATTCTAAACAATAGATTAGAACATAAATTGAATATCTTACTTAAGAGCCTTCTACTTAAAGGTTGGGACTCTGTAATATTGGATGATTTTGAGATTCGAGATCCTACCATTATTTCAAAATGAAATTTTTGAAAGATTCTATACATCTTTAGTATTTCAGGGGGTTTAATTGAACCATCTGCATCCAGAAAAAGAATAAATTTCCCTTTAGCATTTAAAACACCTTGTAAAACTGCATACCCTTTTCCCATGTTATCGTCATAGCTAATTAATCTTGTTTGGTTATAATCTGTGATTAACTTTAATACAGTTTCCTTAGTTTTATCCAAAGATCCATCATTTATAACAATAATTTCATAACTCTCCAAATTATTACCAGCAAAATTTTGTAAATCCTTTAAAAATTTAGGAATTCTTTTTTCTTCATTATAAGCGGGTATCAGAATACTTATTTTAATGTCTGTCATTAGTTTTAGCATACTCTCAGTTTCAATACTACAATTTTTCTATTTTTAATAAGATAAGCACTAACTCTTCATTTACGTATTCTTAATATTATCAGAATATATAATTCTATACTCGAGAAAATTTTAATTTAATTCATCTTATAAATTATCATAAATTTATTTCTACGTTGTAAAAAAATCAAGGAGTCTTTAATATGATTAAAAAAGATCATAACGGTTTTTGGAAGATTCAAAATTATTATAGTTTAGGAATTTTACTTATATTGATTGGTGTTGGATTAAGAATCTTTATGTTAATTTATTATTATATTGCTCATCTAGACCTAAGTCTCTCCTGGGGGGATGTAATGGTTAACTATCATACTACAGACTCGATGTTTACAGGAGAATGGATTTGGGATGTAACTAAGTTAGAGTATCCTCCTTTAACTTTGTATTTTTTAATCTTTTTTAAAATTATATCGTTTGGTGTTTTTGAGGTATTTGTTTTTTATGCCTTTATTTTAGAACTCCTTATATCACTTTCATTTTATTTTATCCTAAAGAAATTTGATATAAAAAATAGAATATTTGTATTAGGTACGTTTTTAGTTAATCCTTTTCTGTTTTTAAACAATGTATTTAGTCCAATTAATTGCGGATATCACATAACTGATAGCTTTTTTTATATTTTTTTACTATTGTCTTTATATTATTATCCAAAAGAGGATAAAACATTATTTTATCTTTTTTCTGGATTAACGATGAGCGTAAAATGGTTCACATTACCTGCCTCTGCCTACTTCTTCTTCAAATTCTTATTTAATAAAAACTGGATAGAAATGAAGAAGATCATCATTTATATTGGAATCCCGATTATTATCTTTCTTATTACACCAATTTTTTATCTCCCTAACTATTTGGATCTTTACATTGGGTGGTTATCAAGTACAGAGGAAGCTGCACTATATAATCCGCCTTTAATATTTAAACTTCTTTTGTTTGGAGCTGTGTTTGTAGGTTATATGATATTTCGCCTAAAAAAAGCGGATCTATTAGAATTAACTTTCTTTTCAATAATTGTAATGTTTACAGTCTTGTTTTGGAGAAGAACTTATGTCAGGTATCTCACACCTTTAATTTTATATGGGCATCTCGCAACCAAGGAATCTTTTTTCACTATTGATATTGATTTAAAAATAGCTCGGGTTCATTTTCAAACCGGTAACCACCTCCTAACATATTTCTTCTCTATCTTAGGATGTATTGCTTCAATCGCAATTATATTATTCCTATGGACATAAATATACCTTTATAAGAAAATCTACAGTAATCATATGGAGAAAATGAACCAAGAAAACGAATTTAGGATATCCAAAGATCAGTATTTTATGAAAATTGCAGAGGTCGTAGCTGAAAGGAGTACCTGTATTAAACGAAAGGTTGGCGCAGTTTTAGTTAAGGATTCTCATATTCTATCAACGGGATATAACGGTTCACCATCTGGATTTAATCATTGCACTCCATTAACCTGTATGAGACAGAACTTAAAAAGTGGTGAAAAGCCAGAATTATGTCGAGGAGTCCATGCTGAAATTAATTGTATAATTCAAGCAGCTATTCATGGTACTTCAATACAAGGTAATACTACTCTTTACAGTACTCATTTTCCTTGTATGAGTTGTTTAAAATTAATTATAAATGCAGGAATCAGAAGGCTTGTATATAAGGAAAGATATAACATGGAAAATAAGATTAAAGAAGAATTGTTGAATGAATCCAAATTAGATGTCCAACAACTATTGGAATAATATCCATTCTTACTCCTTTTAATAGACTTATACGCTAGAACAATATTGATTATTGGGACATTTATGAATCCTAAATTATAAGTACAATTTCTAACGTCAAGTTTTCTTTCTTAATTTTAAGAAAAATCTATAAGTTCCTAAATTTTTCTAATACCATTAAAAGAATAATTGAGATTTCTGGTTATAATGGAAACTAGTAAAAATTCTTTAGTCATTATGAAATTTGGAGGTTCTTGTTTAAAAAACAGAAATTCTTTTATTCAGATTACAAATATTATTAAAAAATATATAAAATCTACTAGATTGTTGATTGTTGTTTCTGCTATACAGGGAATGACAAATAAATTAATAGAATTCTATGAAAAATCTTGTAGTGAAAAATATAATTGTGATCTTCTTGTTGAAGAAATTTACAATACGCATATTCAACTTGTTGATGATATTTTGGACAAGAATCAGGATGAATATGACGAAACGGTAGAATTTCTTCAAACTAACATTGAAGAATTAAAGCAACTAGGGCGTCTTATTAAATTAATCCGTCCAAGTGCTGACATCTATGACTTGGTTGTATCATATGGAGAAAAACTCAGTAATTTCCTTTTAAGTAAATATTTAACTTCAAAAGGATATAAATCAAATTATATTTTCTCTGATAAGATTATAAGGACAGATGATAATTTTGGGCGAGCTCTTCCTCTACTCGAGGAAACAGAAGTATTAATTAAACAAAAGTTATATCCCATTTTAAACTCTGATAAGAATAATATAGTTTGCGTGAGTGGGTATTACGGATCAACGAAAGATAATAAAATTTCCACATTAGGGAGGGGAGGTAGTGATTTATCCGCAGCTATACTTGCCTATGGATTACGAGATGTTTTCATGTGTAAAATTATATACTGGAAAGATGTTAAGGGGTTTTTAAATGCGGATCCAAGAGTTGCTAAAAAAACGTCACTAATTAGGAATATATCTTATAAAGAAGCTAAAGAACTAGCCTTTTTTGGAACGAAAGTATTGCACCCTTTATGTCTTGATGTCAATGAAAAAAGCAAAATTCCTTCAGAAGTTAGATTCTTCAACGAACCAGAATCAGAAGACTTTACTACGATTACAGAAGAAATAGTTCAGGATGAGGATATAATAAAAGCTATAACCTCCATTGAAAAGCTTTCAATGGTAACCTTAGAAAGTGATACAATGGTTCCGCTGTCGGGAACTGCTTCAAAACTTTTTTCCCTTTTAGGTGATAATAATATAAATATTGTTTTTATTTCACAAAGTTCATCGGAAAACAATATTACCTTTGGTATTGAATATGAAGATTCAATGAAGGTAAGTATTTTATTGAGAAATTCGGATTTTTTTGGAGAGAAATGGTTTAAAATAAAAATTGATCATGAAATTTCTTTAGTTGCTGTAATTGGGGCGGGAATTCTTCACAAACCTGGTATAGCTGGAAAGGTTTTTACATCCTTAGGTGAAAACCAGATTAATATTAAAGCAATCGCTCAAGGATCTTCTGAATTAAATTTTACTGCGATAATCGATAGGGAGAATTGCAAAAAAGCCATAAATGTGTTGTATGATGCTTTTATTGGTAAGTGATTTTAAAGAATTTTACTGTTCAAAAAAATTCTGCTGAAATTTAATATCAGCCAGATTTTCTCTGGTTTTTTTCCTTTCTTCATAAGAAATCATTTCTTTCAATGCTTTATTCCCAATTTCCTTCCCTATGATTACTTTTGGATTATTTGACCAGTTTACATCTAACAGTAAGCATAGTTGATAAACAACCGACTGAATGAAAGATATTAAAACTCCTATACTAAATTCGTCAGGACTATCAATCGAAACTTTTGCGGAAGGGACGCCTTGTCCAAGCAAGGCTTGAAATGTAGCATCTGCTTGATAATTTACAACGGATTGAGCAGTTTTTCCGTTTACAAAATTGATTGAGGAGTCTAAGGGGAAATCTCCATAATCATTTTCTAACGTCCATAAAAGGGGAATTACTATACCTTTTGATCCACCTAATAAATATTCTAAAACTGAATGTTGACACAACGGAGCTGATTGATATGTGCCAATAAATCCTTTGTTATTTTTACCAGTACTCTCTGAAATTTCCTGAACAAATAAGCCTACACTCCCTTCAAGATTTGCAGAATATGGCATAGAAAAAGCAGCCTTATATCCCTTATTATATAAGCCGTAAAGAAAAGCAGCAAAATTAAAAGCTGGGTTTTCATCAAATGTTAAAAATTTATTATATCCCGTGTTTAATCCTTCTAAGAAATTATTAATATCTACACCTAACAAAAAAGCAGGGAGAATACCGACATTTGATATTGATCCTGCAAAACGACCAGAAAGATCGGGTACTTCTAAAATAGGACAACCAATTTTTTCCAATATTTTATACATTGTACCCTTGGAAGAAAGACCAATAAATTGATAATTTTCTTTTACGAATGTTCCAATCGTAGAATTAATATCTAGTGTTTCTCCTCCCCTCGAAATTGGAATTACAACTGAATCTTCAGGATTTGTAACCTTTAAGCATTTTTTCAATTCTACAGCCCTAGAACTTGTGATAGGATACAAGTTTTTTTTAGATAGATGTTTTAATGCTAGTAAAGTTTGAATAGAGCCACCCGTTCCTAAAACTATAATGTTTTTAATTTGATTACTTAAATATTCATTGGATATTCGTTTAATTTTATTCATATCTAAGTATGAAGTTGTGTCAGCAAAAAAGGGGATATCCCACTTATCTTTGTTGGATATAGCTATTTCTTTGGATTTCTCCATGAATTTCGCGTCCATTTTCGGATAAAATTCAAAATTTAGGAAGGATTTCATATCAATTTCACCAATTTACATCTATTCATTTACTACTGTGCAATAGTTTTTTTAGGTAAATATGGATTGTGTTTTTAATTTGTTAGATAAAAGTAATCTTTGATAGTAGAGGTAATTTTAGAAACTCTCTAACTTCATTCCTAATTAATGATTATTCCATTTGTTTGACGCCTTTTTATTAATGTGGAAATACATTAGAATTCTAAAAAATTAGGTGTCTATTCTTTTTAAAATAAGTATTGCAATACTTGTACTTTAATAAATAAAAACTATAAAAAATACACGAAATTTTAAAAGAACTGTGATTTATTATGGCTAAAGCTAGCGGTACTAATAATCAAAGTCAATCTGCGGTAGGAGAACCTTACTTCTGTGAAGAATGTAAAAGAAATCATACTAAAGGTAAAATCTACAAGGAACACTTAAAT
>JAGXNP010000049.1 GCA_019894885.1 Promethearchaeota archaeon
CATTTGAGAGTGGCTCTCTTGCCTTCCTTCCATCAGCGGAGGCTGCTGTAAAAACTCCAAATGCTATGTGAAAAGCTGTAGAATAAATTCCTGGATGATACTTTCCACTTCTATAATTTTTATATTTAAGAACCTCCTTACAGAACAAATTTGCTACGTCGTGAGCTATGGTGTCGACATAATCGTTATCGTTTCCAAACTTAGGGACTTTATTAATAAAGATTTGTCTTATTTCTTCTCCCTTTTTCCCATTATAAGTTCCTCGATAATTCTTTGATATTATCTTGATTAACTCTTCTAAAGAGAATAATTTTTCCTCGTAGACAATTTTTTTAATTACAGCAAGAGAATCGGCAACCGTAGATAAACCAATTAGTTGAGTCGTAGTAAAATCATATTTAGCGCCTCCACTTGTGATATCCCACCCCCGTTCAATGCAATCGTCTATAGTTGCGGATAAAAAGGGTTGTGGATTGAGCTCAGCAATAGCTTTTTCAAGGAAAGACATAGTTTCTACCAAATTTTTAACAAAAAAGCTGAGTTGGTTCGAAAACTCGTCCCATAAATCTTGGTATGAAGAGAGCTTTTTTGTGTTTTCAATGCCATATGCCCTTCTTGTAAACATATCTGTCCCGTTATTCAAGGTTAACTCTAAGCACTTCACAATATTTAATTGAGTGGCGTTTGTACATCCAAATGACTTAAAAGTATGTGCTGGTTCTACACACCCTATTGGTGCATATCCACGCGCATCTTCTAGAGTGTAGCCAAGATTATTAAGACCTGGAATCATAACAATGTCGTTAAACAACGCAATACTAGCTCCTGATTTAATAGCATCTCCTGTTTTTACAAGCAAATCGTCTGGAGATTTTTTATGAATGCGAACAGAAAAAGTAGGTTGAACCGTTTTTAATTTTTTGTAAGAATCTAAGAATAGATACGACAATTGATTAGTAGCGTCGTTTCCACCTTCATTAACGCCTCCTATCGTCAAATTTGCAGTAAGAGGCGGTCCTTCTGCAGCTATAATTCCTTTATGGAGAACATAATTCCATAAGGTTGAAAGCTTCAAGTAAAAACATTCAATTAAAAATTGTACTTCTTTATCAGTTATAGCCCCCTTTTTTTTATCCTCAAAATAAAAAGGATAGAGAACTTGATCAATGCGTCCTATACTAATAGCAAAGCCTCCATCTTCGAGACCAGCAATTACATGAGTGAAATACAATAACTGAAAGGCTTCTTTAAATGAGGATGGTGGGTTACCAGAGATATTAGAACAAATTTCAGCAATTTCATAAAGTTCTTTTTTTCTATTACGATTGCCTTCTTTTTCTGCTAATTCAGTTGCCATTATTGAGAATCTTTGAATAAACTCCTTAGAACCATCTAAAACAATAATAACTGACTCCAAAAAGTCTATTTTCTTTTGATCTTTTGAAAATTCTTTCATCTTCTCTCTTGCTTTTTGAATTAAGCCGTTAAATCCAGCTTTTAAAACGTTATGATGTCCTGGGAAGAAATGCCCCGTCCCGTTAGTTATATTTGTATCCACGATATAAAGTAGATTTAGCATGAGATCGGTTAATTCGGGACTTAAATAAGAGTCAAATCTGGATTTGGTAGTCTCTTCTTCGTTTTTCCAATATGGTATAATTTCTTCGATTATGATTTGTTTATCGTTATCTGAAAGTAATAGCCGTTGAGTTTCTCGATTGTTATAAAGGTTAATATCCTGCTCAATTGTATCAACGCGTACTTCAGGATATAAGGGTGTTCCAACAGATTTAGTACATCGATTCCCAACAACAAATTCGTCTTCCCATATTTTTATTGTCATATTCGTCAATAAGTGATACATCGCTTTCGCAAACCTAATGTTTTGGGGTTCATTCTTTGTAGCTTTATATGATTCAGTGAAAAGTTTAGCTCTTTCTATACAGAGTTCATGTGGTTGGGAAACAATTTCTTTTTTCATTCTTAAAATGCGATCCTTATAATCAGGTGGAGAAATTTGCTCTACTTGCATTAAAAATCAACAAAATTCGTAATTACTAGTGTCGAATAAACACTTTGTATTAAATTTTAATATAATTATAAAACTAAATAAAAGTTGTTATAATTTAACGTTATATATCTTAATTCAGAACCATAACTTCGTTAATTAATCCCCTTTTCTGCGAATTGCTATTTATATTTCGTTTAGCTTTCAAAGTAACAATTTTAAAATCTTTATATAAATCTAATATGAATTCGGAATAGGAATTACTCAGCATTAGATTACACCCTCTTCTATTAAGTTCCTTAAACACTTCAAATAATTTTATCTGCGAAGACTTGTCAAAACTATTTTTAGTATAACTTGTAAATAAAGCAGTGTCAGAAAGTGGAAAATAAGGTGGGTCTAGGTAAATAAAATCATCTTTTTCTGCATAATCTAAGCAGTTTTCGAAAGAACCCATAAATATTTCAGCGTTCTTTAAAACTTGACTAACATTTCTTAAATTTATCTCGTCGCATATTTTTGGATTTTTATGCCTTCCAAAAGGAACATTAAAGAAGCCTTTACTGTTAACCCGATATAATCCGTTGTATCCGCTTTTATTTAAATAAATGGATCGTGAAGCTTTCTCAACATCTGATAGCTCAGTAAATTTTTTAGAATCCCGATCGAGAGCTCGAATTTCATAAAAGTAATCCTTTTCGTATTTATATTTCTTAAGAGATTTTATTAAATCCTCAACATCTTCTTTAATGACCTTATAGCAATTTATTAAATCGGGATTATTATCTGATATAATTGAATTATCAGGAAGTAAATGGAAAAAAACAGCTCCGCCACCAATAAAGGGCTCAATATATTTATTATAATTTTCAGGAAAAAATTTGTCCATTTGTGAAATAAGTTGCCTTTTACCGCCAGCCCATTTTACAAAAGGATATGGTCGAGTTTTTTGCGTCAAATTTCTAGCAAGGATCAAAATATTTTTTGTACTGTTTATACTATATAAAAATATAGATTAAAAATTAATAATTACTATACACATAAATTAAACTAGTAGATTTTTACGATGATTGATAAACAAAGATTTGAGGAATTATTCAATGACCGACTCATCAAGGACATTTCTGACGAACAAATCGATATTGTCTTAACAGGGCAGTATGGAAAGGCTTTAGAATTACTTAGAGATGCAGAGGCGACGGGATTATTTCCCGCTCTTGTAGGTCCTCCTGGAGTTGGAAAAACAATTCTGTGTAGATATTTTGCTCAGTTAAGAGCAAAAGAAAATAAAAACAAGAATTTTAATTGGTTAACACTTGACGAATCAATAAAACCAAGCCATTTCATTGGTAGTTTTGACCCTGCAATTACTCTAAAAAAGGGATTTGTGTTAGAAGCGTTCAATCCAGGACCTCTTTTGAGAGCTATGTTAGAGGGTGGAACATTTTTAGCAAACGAGATTAATAGAGCTACAGAATATTCGCAAAATACGCTATTAGAACCATTAGAGGAAGCATCTATCAGCATTCCTCACCTCGGAAGAATAAAAGCCGATAAAGATTTTTTTTTTATTTCTGCGATGAACCCTGAAGAATTATCTGGAACCCATCGATTATCTGAGGCATTGAAGGATAGAATTAAGGTATGGATCAAACTAACATATCCAGATAAGGCGACTGAGCTCGATATTATCCGAATAAATTTACCAGAACATTTTGAAATAGAAGAATCAGAATTAGAACTAATTTATTCCATAATAAATGAAACAAGAAAGAATAAAATAGACATTGAAATACCTGCCTCCATTAGAGCAGGTATTGCTATTGCTAAACTATTAGCCCGTAGAAAGACTTTAGAAAAAAGAGGAGAGTTAAAAGAAAAGATGTCAATCCATGAATATCTTTCACAAATTACCCAAAATGTGTTATTAGGAAGCATCAAACCAAAACCGGGTACAAAAGTTGAAAACATCATTGATAGTATTATCCATAAAACCTTAGGTGCCTAGGAGGTAAAAAGTAATTTTATGGGAGTTTTTCCTGAAAATCCATGTGAATTTGCTGTAGATTTCATTCGAAAAATGCGAAGACATCGTGAAATAGTGCAAATCCCCTCTTCACGTCAAGTCTTATCTATTCCTAAATTAATTTTATCGAGATATTATCGTAATGGTTTGGTAACGCCAAACGATTATATTGAAATTAGCACTGTTACTTCTTTTCCTGACAATCAAGAGTTAGCGAAAGATATTGCTTTTCAGATTCTGTTTCCAAATTACAAAAAAGATATCATGGATTCCTTTTTTAATGGTGATGATTATGGTGAAGGCGAGTCTGCTGAAGACCTTCTAGGAACCGATATTCAATCAGAATTGGACAAACTTCAAGAAATGATCGATGAAATTGATATGACTAGATCAATAGATACGGATAAAATTCAAAAACTAGAGGATTTTATAGACGAATTAAACGCTAAACGGGAAGAAGAACCTTATAAATCTGCTTTAAAATTTTTCAATGATGACTCAGAATTGTATAAAGAAGAGATTTCTTCTTTGGAAGAGTTGATACAAGAAGCACAGAAAAGGTTAGAACAAAAAATTAACTCATTGAGTCCGGAAGATTTAAAAGCTGGTTCTAATTTAGGTTTAAACGACTTGATCCAGCAAGAGTCCATACGAGAATGGGAAAAAATTGCAAGTAAAGCTCTCACTGATCAAAACATCTTAGAAGATTTAACGAGGTTAATTAATGCGAATAAATTCGACGATCTTTTAAAATCTATAAAATTTATTGGGGAAACATCAGACAACCAAAATATACAGGACCAGATAAAACAAGTTAAAAATCTACTACAAAACCAGATTAATAATTTAGATCAACTATTTAATGCAGCTAAAACTTTAGGTGAAACACCTAAATTTGATCAAGATAAAATCCTAAATAGCTCCTTAAACCAGTCCTCCTTTGAGCATAATTTCAATCTAGCTGACTCATTAGATCAGTATTTTGGAACCAATTTAAGAGAAGAGTTACTTAATAAGCTCGATCAGCAGTCTTTAAAATCTCAGCTAAATCTATCATTAGAATCTTTGACAAAAAATGCCTTAGCAAATAAAGCTTGGAATAGTTTATTTAACAAAACCCTTGAAAATGCTATAAAGGAGGCAAACAATCAAAACATCAAGTTCGAAGCTCTAAAATCGCTTTCACATCAGATACAGCAATTAATGAATAGTTGTCCGAATATTCAATGTAGTCAGAAAATATCCCAAAAATTGCCCGATTTAATTTCTCAAACATTAGCGGCTTGTGATACGCCAGATCAATTAAAAAATGCAACTGAGTTCTTAAGGAAAATTGGTTTAAACCCTAACACTGATGACATTAAAAGAATTGGAAAAGAATTAGGTATGTCAGAAGAGGATATATATGAACTTGTGGAACCTGATTATCAACTGCTAAAAAAAATGGTTGAAGAAAAAGTCGCCGATTTTCAAAGGATTAGCAATATGATTAACCAACTGCGAGATCAACTAAATAAAGAAAGGATCAAAGAATTACTAAGCAGCGCATTAGCCAACAATAACCGTGATGCCTTAGCTGCTATTGGTCATTACAATATGGGTGAGGCATTAAAAGGGGCGCAACAGATTGGTGGAAAAGAAGGCCAGGATAAAATGATCTCTTGTTTATCTGCTGGAAGTGGCGAAAACCTCCTTAAACAATGGTTTATTCATCGGAGTAGTTTACCTGAAAAAGTTAAAGTGAAAGTAAAAGAATTAGCAAAAAAAATGTTAATTGATTTAGGTGTCTATTATTCCAGAGCACGATTAGGTAGTGCAACAACGGGTACAATACCGATTAATGTAGTAAGGCCATATATAATCGGGGATGATTTTGAAAACATTGATTTAGAGGAAACAATATTTAACCTTTTAGAAAAAGGTAAGAAATTGGATCACATCAATTACGACGATTTTTATGTTTACGAGACAGCGAAGGGATTGCGTTCGTTTTGTTTTGAACTTGATATCAGTGGCTCTATGACAGGTGAAAAACTTGCATATATGGCTATTTGTGTGACGATGTTAGTATATGGCATGAGAAAAGACGAAATTGGAGTTGCTTTTTTCGAGTCAGATACACATGTATTAAAGAATTTATCGGAAAAAATAGATTTAGAAAAATTAGCAGATGATTTGCTTACGGTTTCTGCTAGAGGAGGCACCCGGCTTCAAGGTGCTTTAGAATGGGCAAATAAACAATTTAAAGAAAATTCTAGCTCTCGTGAGAAATTAAATGTTCTATTTACTGATGCAGAAATTTTCGATATTCAACAGGCTAATGAAGAATTAAGAAAATTTCGTTCTTTAAATGTAGATTTCGTTTTAATTTCTCCAGAATCCTCCTTTAATTTAAAAGAAGCAAAAAATATGGTAAAAAATGCTGGAGGGCAGCTGTTAACAATTAAAGACTGGAAAGAATTTCCCAAACTTATCTCAGAGATTATTAAATCGAGATTTTAAAATCATGACAAAAAAATTAGTATCTGAAATAATATCTGAAAGGTTCGGAGTCGAAAAATACAAGGAATCAGTAAAATATCCAATAAATAAAATTAATATAATCTCGTTGAAAGAAAATCCGATAAAGATAAGATCGATCATTTTTGATAAGGAACGTGAGTATCATTTAATTATTGATGAGAGGAGAAATGAAATCTTTCATGATTGCGATATCTTTTTTTCTGGAATAGATATCGATAATAAGGCGTGTCCTCACTTAATTAAGCTTCTTTTAATGATAAAACCGTCAATTTCAAAAAATATCTTAAACAATATTAATAATTTCAATTTTACATCTGAAGACTATAGCTCTAAGAAAAAAAGTAAAAACTATTTAGAATTAGCTAATATTTCTATTGAAAATAATAATTGTATAGAAGGTTTAAATTATCTCAATAAAGCCATATTTAGTAACAAGGATTGTGAGCCTATAATTGAAAAATATCTAAAGACTGCTATAGAAAACAATCTAAGCTTAGAACTTTTTGAATTTCTCCAATCAGCCTATAGTAGCGATTTAGGTTCATATCTTCATGCTTATGATAATTTTATAGAAGAAGGCTTCAAATCGTTTTTAAAATCAGCTTCGATATATACTTTTTTTGATCTACTTCGAATTATTGAATATATTGATAAAATTTTAGATTACTACGAATTTAAAAATGAATCATTCGTCTTTTCTTTAATATCTAACTTAATTAGGATGGCAAAGTCCAATATATTTAACGAGAAATATTTATCAATCTATTTTATTAAGAAAAAATTCGAAATCCTCGTGAAATCTAATCCGATATTTAAAGATATTCTCACATCAAAAGATTACGAAGCTTTTAAACACAAACTGTTGAACTATTTTTTAGAAGAAATTGATAACTTTATCATATTAGACAAATTAAAGTTGATGAAAAAACAATTCGATGTCTTCGAAATTCCAAAAAAACAATATTACGAAGAATATAAAACTTATAAAAATGAAATAAAAGAATTAGAAAAGAAAGTCTATTTAAAGAAATTTGCATTTTTAAGATATTTTAAGGAGAAATATAACATTAAAAAAACAAAAATTGATTTTCGGAAAAAGCGTAATGCTTATGAAGTTAATCACGATAAGGAAAACCTAAAAAATCCCGCTTACATTTATGTGATAAACCATTTAGGATTCTACGGCGTCAATGAATCCATAATTAAACCTTCAGAAATAGGTTTAAATTACTTAATATTTGAGGAATTATTTCTAGACGATTTACATAATTATCATGATATTCTTTATTATAAAACGAAGTTTTGGGGTGAAGAAAATAAGTACGAAATTAATACTGTTGATGTTTTTTCATTGTTAAGTAAACCTACGGAGTATAATTATGATGTTGATCAAAGTTACTCTAGTATAGGTGAACTTACAATAATTGAATGGGATTTAGCGAGTAAACCAAGCCAAAGTAGTTTAGTTAATGCTTACGGTGTGCGAATCGTTATACCTGATCAAAACACAGCTCTTTTTCACGATATAAAACCTTTTGACTTATGTTTCTGCCAGAAAAATCCTACAAAAATTGAGGGAAATTTAGTTAGAACAAATATAGTTAGAACAATAAACATTATAACAAAATGTTCTTTCAAAGATGCTATAAGCAGCATAGAAAAGGGGATGAGTTTTATCGAAGGTTATTACCCTTTGTCTTTAGTTTCATCTGTTCTCAAGAAAAAAATCAGTCCCTTCGAAGCATATGAGAAAGTTTTAAATAATACCAATAGGCAGTTTATACCGAATTACGGGAAATTCGTAAAAGCTTTTAGAAAATTCCTATTTCAATTTATTAATAAAGAAAAGGGATATGTTTACGAAATTTTAAAAAAAAACCCGAGAGAAAATGCAAATCAATTCATAATCTTATTAAATTTAACAACTGAACTTTCAGGATTAGATTTACCTTATCCTGAGATATTTCATGAGTTACTCAACGAAGATAGTGATTTACATGAATTTAGAAAAAAACTAATGAAAAAAATACATACGATTATAAAAGATATCCTTAAGTTAAGGGAAATCGGAGCAACAGTAGTATTCAATCTTAAAAAAATGCGACACACTCCCTTTGTTAAGTACTCGAATGAAATTTTAAAGATAAGAAAAGAAGAATTTGAACGATCAAAAGTTTATCGTTATACTCAAGATGATAAATTATCGTATCAGATTTCTGAGTTAATAAAAACCTATTATGGGAGCCAATTATTGGAAATACTAAAAATACATATGAAAACTGCTATTAACCAAGAAACTTTTAACAAAATTTTAAATTACTCTACTAAATTAAATCTAAATCTAAATGTAGTTAATAGATTATCCTAGTTGTAATTTCCCATATACACCATCGTAACCGGGGATAAACCAATAATTTCCCGATTTTATTTTATTAATTGCTTCACGTAGTTCATAAGAAATTGGATAAAAATCGATGGCATTTTCCCAAATGTTAAATTCACCATTGGTAGCTTCAACAATATTTCGATATAAAGATAGATTTTTATTGCTATATTCAGATCCTCCATAAACAATCGATATTAAATGTAGTAGTGGAATGATGTATTGAAAATTTTCATTTATTGGCATCTCTGTGTCTTTTAATTCATAAACTCTAGATAAAACTCCTTTCGTCAGAGTGTTCCCACATATAGGGCAATAAATAACATTTCGTTTAGGACTGCAAAAATACGAATTATTCGAACGATGACGGTTAGATCGGTGACCATCGTAATAATATTTACCCTCTGATGGATTAAATTCGTAAGTTTTTACAATTCTGTTTTCTCTTACTGATTTAATGATATCCCGATAAGTTAATCTGTTTAAATCTAAAATAGTCGCTTCTCTTCCTAACCTATGAAAATATAGTGAGTGGCTATCAGAGTTTGATATTATAGAAAGATTATTTAATTCCAAAATACCTCTTATCATGGTAGGATCAGCGCTTAGCCCCGTCTCTACAGCATGCACAAAATTAATTCCTTCACCTAATGCTTCCTTTAATGACTCAAATTGTAAACGATTTCCCAGAATTCCATAAAATGGAGTAAATATATGAGCTGGGATGACTTCAATCATCTTGTCAAAAGAATTCATGCTAATAATGAATTTTTCTGGTGAAATATTTAGTACTGGTCTTCCACCTTTATTCATGTCACCGAAACTAGCTAAAAACTCTGAAACATCTTTTAGCTTATCAGAGTTTGGAAATAATACGATAAAATGCGCTTTCTTAAGGTTAGAATTTTGTTTCCATAACAATTCGACTTCTGATTGTAGAACAAACCTAACCTGAGATATACTAGGAAAACTGAATAAACCATCCGAATCTTCGTCTAAATGTAGTTTTATCTCCTTTAACCATAGGGGGTGGAAGCAATCTCCCGTTCCAACAATATCAATTCCTTTTATTCTACAATTTTGTGCTAATTTCTGTATATTTATTAGATTGCTAGTTCCTCCAGAATATCGACTGTGAATATGAAGGTCACTTATTTTCTTCATAAAACTTAGAATATAATTTAAAGATCTTAGAGATGAATATTATCAAAAATATTTAATTTCCACGTTTAGTTTTTTGAAAAGTAATAAATGATAAATACTTGGTACTAAAAACGGGTAATCAAAATCAAAATAACTAAAAATTCTTCTACCAGACATCTTAATCAATAAAAGCTTCTCTCAATTATTAAAGAGAGTCAATGAAATGCAATATTTTTAAATTAAACATATTTCTTTATTAATAATAGAATTTAATAGTAATTGCAGAATCATGGTAAAAGAATTAATGAAACACCCCTCAAAAGACATTATGGAAAGCAAGGGAACAATATTAAGAGGAAAAACTATATGTATGTGTTTAACTGGCTCGGTAGCATGTATTAATTCGCCTATAATTGCCAGAGAGTTAATGCGATTAGGTGCTGAAGTAATTGTTACAATGTCAAAAGCTGCTAGTCAATTAATAAATCCTTCTTTAATGCATTGGGCGACAGGAAATCCCGTCATAACTAATTTAACTGGAGCAGTTGAACATGTATTTTTAGCAGGTGATAGACCAAATCATTTAGGAAAAGCAGATATAATATTAGTTTGTCCGGCAACAGCAAACACTATTTCTAAAATCGCAAACGGAATTGATGATACGCCAGTTACCACAGTAGTTTCAACCGCATTTGGATCATCTATACCAATTGTAATAGTTCCGGCTATGCATGAGAGTATGTTTCATCCTATTCTCGAGAGAAATATCTCTAATTTAAAAGGATGCGGTATAAATGTATTAGGCCCACGAATATCTGAAGGAAAGGCTAAAATTGCAAAACTTGATGATGTAATTGATAAAGTAATAGACCTTTTGATTACTAAAAGAGATCTTGAAGGTAAAAAAGTATTAATCACAGCTGGTCCCAGTCGCGAAGCTATTGATTCAATCCGATATTTATCCAATAAATCATCGGGAAGGATGGGTATTGAACTTGCTAAGGAGGCCTCTGCTAGAGGTGCAGATGTATTGCTAGTTGCAGGTGAATGCATGGTAAAAATACCTGACTACATAAATACCATCCATGTGGAATCTGCCGATGATTTCACTAAAACAATAAAAGATGAACTTTCATACTCAAATTACGATATGTTTATATCTGCTGCAGCGATATCGGATTATAAGCCAGTAGATTGCATAGAAGGTAAAATTTCCTCAGATAGTATAGAAAAACTGAATGTTACCATGTATCTAACGCCTAAAATATTGAATGTAGCACGACAGAAAGACTTCAAACTTTTTATAATTGCTTTTAAAGCAGAAATAAATGTGTCAAGAACAGAATTAATTGATCGTGCTTATAGTCGACTTTTAAAATCCGAAGCAGATCTTATAGTAGCTAATGATGTAGGTCGTGAAGATATAGGTTTCAATAGCAAAGATAATGAAGTATATATAATTGATAAAGAAAAACACATAACTCATATCGAAAAGCATACAAAAAGATATGTAGCATCAAAAATCATTGATGTAGCTTTAGATAATTACCAATCAAGAGAAAATTAAAAAACTCTACTACTCTTTAAAAAATTTTATCGATTAAAGAAAAGATTTAAATAGTAATTCAATTTCTGTTCAAAATGATTAAACAAATACATTTTGTAAAATTGATTGATTTGCGTAAGTATTAGATTATCCGTGCAATATTAATTATAATACTTATAAAATCATTTATGTTATTATTTGATAATCGAGTTAAAATGATAAAAAACAAATTGGTGTAATTGAAATTTCCTCTGATGAAGAAGGCAGAATAAAGCAAGGAACCATAGCACAATTTATGAGAAAGCGGACTCAATTAGTGGGTTTTGAGTTTGGTTTTTGGAAACATCAGCAATATGCTTCTGAATTTCTAGATAATGCGTTAGATGCTATTGAAGAATTTCAGTGGAAGGAGTTACAAGAGGGCGATTCACGAACTCAATTTTCTCTCGATCAAGAATTAACTTTAGAAAATTTATCGATTCTTCAAGAAGCGCAAAAAGATGAAATTGTTCAACCTCTATCAAATGAAGTAAAATTTACATTAATGCAAGAAATAGGAATAGAACCTACAGAACCATCTAACACTGAAATAGAATCAACCAAAGATATGGAAGAAGACGAATCTGGAGAAATTGTCGATAAAGAAGAGATCGAAGTAGAAGAAGAAGTAAAAAGAATTATTGATGATATGAATGAAATCATAAAACCAGTGGAGCCAATTGTCGATATTGAACCACTTGTTATTATTCGTTTGAGAGAATCTGAAGCTGCTTCCTTTTTAACATCTGAATTATCCCAGAAAAATGTTATGACTTATACATTCGAAATTTTTGATAATGGTATAGGCATGCACAAAGGAGATATGCGAAAATTTGGTAAGTATCTAGCTTCTTCAAAAAGCCTTGAATTGAAGCAAACCCGTGGAAGTCAGGGTTTTGGAGCTCCGAGTGCATTTAGCGATGCTCAAAACACAACTGGAAAACCTATAGTAGCAGTATCAAAGTCAAAAAATACTATATATGCTATTGTTTCAGAATTTTTTACAACCTCTAAAAATGAAAAGAAATATTTGGTTCGTCCTACAGAAGTAGACAGCAATTTCTTACATGGCACATATATAAAATTACATTATTTAAATGTAAAATACACTCGAGGTTTCGTAGATACCTACATTAAAGAAACGGCTTTAATGAATCCGCACATAACTCTTATTTTTATAGATCCATATGGGAAAGAATGGATTTATAGACGATTAGTCTCAAGTTTTCCAAAACAACCAAAATATGCTAAACCTCACCCTTCTTCAACTAATATTGGCGACTTACAAGATCTCTTAACAAAATCAGAAAATTTAACAATATCTGCTTTTTTACAGGATAATTTCGTGAGAATGAGTTCAAAAACAGCAAAAGAGATTTTGAAAATTGCAGAAAGAAACATAGAAGATAAATTATCTCTAATGATACTTAAAGATGGATTTATAAACAAATTAGCGAAAAGAAGTGATCCAATATACTTTTTTAAGTATGAAAAAAGGGTTTATGGGCGTTCAACAAAACCTAGAGACAAATTGATTATTTACGATATTGATTCAGAAGAATTGAAGAATAGATACTGGGAATCCATGGATAAACATAACAAATTTGATAAAGATTTGGAAAAATTATACAGAGAAATAAGAAAACATCAAGATCGTATCGATAAATCTGAGACAAAAAAAGATATAAAGAAAATTGAAAAAGAAATTAGTATTCTATTAAACGATGTAGATAGAATTTTCCAAGAAAGAGATGAAATTAAAAACGAATTAGAAAAGATTTTTAAAGATAATTCTGGATTAGTAGAGGCAAAAAAATTAAAAAATCGTTCAGAACTCGAAGATTTAATCAGTGAAGTTCAAATTTTTAAAGTAAAACCTTCTGAATTAACTAACAACCAATTTAACTCACTATTCCATGCTTTTAAATCTATCAAATATATGTCTCCACCAACAGATACCGCGATTCCAGTCGGCGATATTGTATTAGAAAGTACGCTGATAAAAGAAATAGGACTCAAAATATCGGAGAATATTGATGATTTTGATGATCCTATTGAAAACATAAAAACATCTTTAGATATTCTTCAAGAGGATTTGAAAAGAGATCAAGACAAAAAAAAAATACCTAGAGAAGGTGAAATTATAGAAGATATTACCATAACACCTGAAGATGTTAAAAATTTTAACTCAAGTATTCTCGCTAGTATTGATATTAAAGATCAATATTCAGACCTAGATAAATTTCAGGAAAAAATTGAAAAAAATGTAAATTCTACTAAAGAAGTTCAGAAAGATTCTTATCAGGAAATATTTGATTTCTTCGCCGATACTTACTCTAAAGATGATGATTTTGTAAGTGCAGAAACAAGACCGCCTACTTCGGGCAAAGGATTAGCATATATTGTTGAAGCTGCATTAGCGTATTGTAACGATTCGAAGAAACTTGATACACCCAAACGTTCCAGGGATGTTCTCTCAAGATTCGTTAATAGAACTCCTAAGTTAAGAGATAGTGCTGATTGTGCAATCACTAAAGCAGTTCAATCTGTAAATTGGAAAAATTATAAACTAGATGTATTTGATAATAATCTACCAAAAGGTCCGATTAAACTTCTCGTAAATGTTTCAGGGCCATACGTTCATTTGATGTTTAAATCGCAATCAAAAAACGCATTAGCTGAGGATGAAGATTTACTTAAAGAGATTAAATTTTGCCTTGAGGCCATAGGAAGGCGGTTAAGAGTATATCTTAATCGTAAAGCGAATGTTCGAAAGAACGAGAAAAGAGCTGGTTTAATTGAGAAATATATCCCAATCTTCGTTCAAAGTACTTATAATATCGTTTCGCAAGGAGAAGGAAAATACAAGGGGAAAATTTCAGAAAAGGAATTGCAAAACTTGATGATAAATGCAATTGGGGTTAAAGTGCCTCCAAAAATTAAAGAAAAGATAGTACTCGCACCTGAAAAGATGGAGGCTATTGAATTAGAACCTAAAAAAGTTGAGATTAAATGGGAAGACACGGTTATTCAAACAAAAGTAATTCCTGAAAAAGCAGAACCAAGAGATGAGATTCTCAGTGAAAAAACGCTTCTTAACTGGACTGTAAATCAACTAAAAGAATATTGCGAAGAAAAAAACTTTTCTCTACCATCTCAAGCTCGAAAACCAGAAATTGTTAGATGTATTCAAGAATTTTATGATAAAAGAAAACCAGAAAAAAGGATCCCATTGGACATAGTAGCAAAAATACCTTTAAAAACCGAACCAATTACTCGGGGAAGCCTAATCGAAAAGAGAAGGCAATTACAAATTGCTAAAGGTGAAATAATTCATCAACAGCCGGTTAAAAAAGAATCAACAATTATTAATCAACAACTTAAACCGGTACTAACTCAAACTCAATTACCAATAGTTTCTACAGAGAAAATATCAGAAGCATTATCTGAAGATTGGCAACCAATAACAGCTTTAATATTTAAAATGAAAATAAAAGATATGATGGATGCTCGTTTTTTACAGATAAAACTGAAGGAATTGGAGCGTAAAGGATTGGTAATGGTAGAAACAAAGATGGGAAAAAAACATTGGAAATTAAAATAGTGTGATAATAGTGGCGATTAAAACAGAAAGTAAAAAGTGGGATATTAAAGAAGCAAAAAAGTTATTTCAAGAATATTTGGAAAAGGGTATAAAAGAAGAGAAAAAAGAAACAAAATTACCGGAAAACACAGTCAAAATAGACGATCTAAATAGAAAGCAAACTTTAGGACGTATCTACAAATTAACGGATTCTATAATAGAAATGATTTATAAAAATGGAAGGCCCTCTATTAAATTACCTTCGAGAACGAGTGGAAATATTATCTGGGACGAAGAAAATGATTTACTACTATTAGGACAGCAGATCATGGAAAAGCAGTTTCATTCGCTTGGTAGTGTTGCTGACATTACAAGATTGATGAAAGTACTTGAGAAAGTCAACGAACTATTGCTTAAGGATATGCATGCAACAAAGAGAGAAATTTTTTACTCAGCAGTTCAATTATTTGGAGATCAGAAGAATAGCGACAAATGTATTGAGGATGTAGCTACAATGTTATATACAACTAGAAATTCAACACATATAGTGGCTTCAGCTAAAGGATCATGCATTGGACGCCTTCGAATTAGAGATAGAAATGATATAATTGATTTAGAAGGTTTAGGAAGTGGCGGTTGGACGATTACTCCAATGCTTGATAATGTCGAAATCCTTGAATCAGATGCGGAATTTATTTTAGTACTAGAGAAAGACGCAGCAATGATAAGATTATCAGAAGCGAGATTTTGGAGAAAATACCCATGTATAATATTAACAGCAAAGGGCGCCGCAGATATTGCTACACGTATGTTCCTAAGAAGGATTAGTAAGGAACTCAAGTTGCCTGTTTTTACTCTAGTTGATAGTGATCCTTATGGTCATTATATTCATTCAGTTTACTTACGAGGATCTAAACGTTTGAGTTATGAATCGCCCTTTTTAGCAACTCCCGATATAAAACTCTTAGGGGTACTTACTAGGGATTTGGAAAAATATAAAATTCCCAACGATTGTAGAATCCCTATGAATCAAACAGATATTAAGAGAACTAAAGAGATGTTAAGCGAAGATTTTGTAAAAAAGAATAAAGCTTGGGAAACAGATCTTAAATTAGCTCTAAATTTAAAAATGAAAGCGGAAATTCAAGCTCTCTCGACTTTTGGATTTGAATTCTTAACAGACCAATATATCCCTGAAAAACTATCAACTGGAGATTGGATATAACATAGGTGATATAACTAATGAAAATATTTTATAAAAAAGATGGGGGAATTGTACAACTCATCGACAAAGAAAAGATGAAAGAATGGCCGATTGAACTACCGCTAATTTTTATTGAATATGTCCGCAATAATCAACTAAAATCATATGATGATCCAAAAATTAAAAAGGAAATAGAGAAATATCTTGATGAAGTCCTTACTGATGTTGCTATTCCCGGTTTAATTGAGGTCCTTGATGGCGAGAATTTCGAAGAAATAAATAAAGCTTTGGTTAGAATTGATGAATTAGCAAAAAAAACCCCCGATATGGTTAAACCAATAAAACCCTTTGTAGAAAAATTAATAAATAAGAATATTAAGGAAGTGAATAGCCTTAGCAACTCAATAATAGCTAGCTTTAATAAAGCAGAAAGAAAAAAGGAATTAGCTGAAAAAAGAAAAGTAATGCAGGAAAAAGAAAAATCATTCTTAGCTGGTAATCTTAGTGGAGAAGAATACGCAAAGGCTCGGAAAGAATATTTGGTTTTGAAAGAATAAGTTGAATAAAATGAGTTGGGAATTAGAAAAGAATAATTTTTATAATTTTATTATTGAGAACAAAGTGATTGGATTTTTTAATGTACCAATAACGCTTAAATCAGGGCGAAAATCGTACTGGTATGTAAATTGGAGAACAGTTGCAGAAGATGTTTTTTTATTAAATACGGTTAGCGATTATCTTTTATTATTTGTAAAATATTTAAATCTAAAACCTGACCTATTTTTTGGAGTACCAGAGGGTGCAACAAAATTAGGGATTATTACTCAGTATAAATGGGCGTTTAAGGATAAGAAAATAAAGCCTGGAATGTATAATCTATCGATGGGACGGGGAAAACCAAAAGAACACGGTGATTTAAAGGACAAGTTTTTTCTTGGAATTCCTAAAGGGAATGTAATATTACTTGAAGACACAACTACTACGGGAGGTTCCATGCTTCAAACAATTGATGATTTAGCGAAACTTAATGTAAATATTATAGCTGCTATTGGTTTAACAAATCGAAGTGAGATTAGAGATGATGGATTTACGGTTGAAGAAGCCATCAACAATAAAGGAGTACAATATCATTCAATGAGTGATGCAATAGATTTATTACTGAAATTAAAACCTAATCCAACAGTCGCTACTCATATTGAAAATTACTTCAAAAAATATGGAAAAAAGGAGATCAAATTCTAAACTTTACTAGTTTCTATTTATTATTTAAAAAAAAAGTTCTCCATACTTTTATTAGCTCAAACAGCTTGTTAAATAGGATCATTTCAGAAGATGTTAATCTCCTCTCATCTTCTAAAAATAGATTAGATTTAGCTAATTTTAACAATTTTAGAAGC
>JAGXNP010000004.1 GCA_019894885.1 Promethearchaeota archaeon
TGAAGGGATGCCCGTTTGTTACGGTGGAATATGTCACGCGTTTGATATGAGGACCACGCAAATTATCTTTGGAGGTCCTGAGCAAGCGATATTTTCTATCGCAATGAGTCAGATCGGTAAATATTATGGACTTCCTGTCTATATCAATGCCGGATTAACGGATTCTAAAAAACCAGATGCGCAAGCTGGACTTGAGAGTGGTATTACGCTATCTTTAGGAATCGCTTCCGGAGCAGATATATTTGGGCACATGGGAATCTGTGGAATGGATCAAGGAACTTCATTAGACATTCTGATTATGCAATCAGAAATTATCTCGTACTTAGAAAGTACTAATAGACTAATAAACTTCGACGATGACTTTTTTGCTACCGATCTCATTGGTGAGGTTGGACCCAAGGGGACTTTTCTAAATAAACATCATACAGCAAAAAATATTAGGAAGGAGCTGTGGTTTCCCAGCCTTTTAGATAGGGAAAATTATGATAATTGGCTAAAAACTGATTCTATTGACATGGAAGAACGATGTCGTAATCGTAAAGAAGAGCTCCTTGCAAACCATGAGCCAACACCCTTAGATGACGATGTTAAAAAGGATCTTGAGAAAATAATTGAAGATGTGAAAAGAAATCTTTCAAAATAACCTTAAAAGAGGATTTTAAATTATTATTAAAATAGGTGATTAATATAGATTCTAAAAATTTGAATATTGTTGCGATATTTGCCCACCCTGACGATCTTTCAATATTTTGTGCCGGAACACTAGCAAGATGGGCAGAAGAAGGTCACAATATATATGCATTATGTTGTACTAGCGGTGAAGTGGGAACCTTAAGGCGAGATTTAACAAAAGAACAGGTTGCCGCTACTCGAGAAAAAGAATTAAAAGCTGCGAACGAAATAATCGGTGTAAAAGAAACAATAATTCTTGATTACCCCGATGCGGGATTTATTAAAGGTGCTGAGTTACGAGAAAAGCTCGTTTATTTTGTTAGGAAGTTAAAAGCAGATCGCGTGGTAACCTTTGATCCTTGGGTTGCCTATGAAGTACACCCCGATCATTTAATAGTAGGGCGGATGGCAGCCGAAGCAGCCGCCTTTGCAGCATTTCCATTACTCTATACTGATCAAATTAAAAAGGGCGTAGAACCCTATGAGTGTTCAGAAGTGTGGTTTATGGGGCTCCTAGGCCATAAGCCTAATTACTTTGTCGATATCAGCTCAACTTTAGAAAAAAAAATAGAAGCCGCTTTAAAATTTGAAGCCACTCTTGAACTACTAGCAAATCTATTCGCCCCAAAAATTGATCCCGCAAATGTAAGTCAGGATGAACTTAAAAAACTAACCAAATACGCAAATAAACTTTATCGTTCAATGGCAACAGTAATTGGAAATAAAGTTAATATCAAAGCAGCTGAGGCTTTCTTTGTTCAAAAAACTCTTCCTGGGCATTTTGATAATTTCCAACAATTAACTTCTGAAATGCTGGGAAATCCTTCAGAACAGCCAAAAATTTTTTAATTTTATTTAAATGTCTAATCTCTTTTTTATTTTAAACCTTTTATGACATTTATGTCAATTAGGCTAAAAATCTTTATATAAAAGCTCGGTAAAGTATATTTAAATCTGAAATATAATTTGAAAAATGTATAATTTATTTCAGAATTTAAAGAATAAAAAATAGTGATTCATGAATGAATGAAGTTGATATAGAGAAGACTGAGAAAATTCCATCTATTATAAATATGATTTCATACGGTACTTCTGGTTTCTGGGGTATGTTTACTTGGACTGTTTTCGGTTCGTATGTTTTTTTCTTTTATGAGAGAACTGTTGGTTTGCAAGTAGAATATATATTTTTTGCAATGCTAATTTTTACACTTTGGGACGCTATTAATGATCCCTTAATTGGATTCTTAACAGACCGAATATTGGGAAACTTCACACGAAAATTTGGAAAAAGATTTCCTTGGATAATTATTGGTATCATACCAGCTAATTTTGTTTTTATACTTCTATTTATGCCACCCACCGTTAATGTAGCAACAAATCCACTTCCTACCTTTTTCTGGATTATATTCTCAACCTGTCTTTTTGATACAGTTACAACACTTTGTTTCGTAAATGTTAATGCTCTTTTTCCTGATAAATTTCGTACCGACAAAGCTCGTAGAAGAGCTGGCGGTATTCTGACATTTTTTTCAATCAACGCATTACCAATTGCTACTATGATACCTCCATTAATGATAGATTTTGGTAATCAAGCTACATTTATCCCTATGGCGTTTGTAAGCTTAGCAATTATCGCAACCATTTCAATAGCATTTTTACCAGGAATGTATGAAAATAAAGAACTTATTGATAGGTATTATGTGAGTAAGGAAAAACCCGAAAGCTTCATTAAAGCTTTGAAATCTACTTTAAAGCAAAAAAGTTTTATATATTACATTGTTTTATTCTTCGGATTTCAAGTAGTTACAGGCTCCTTAACTGCGTCTATTCCCTACGCTGTGGATGTCGTTTTAGGAGGAACACCAAGTGATACTATACTTCTTTTTGCATCGTTTCTTATCGGAGCACTTATATCGATACCTTTTTGGATAAAAATCGCCAAGAAAATTAAAAATAATAAAAAAACTGCTGTAATAGGCGGATTTTCTTTAGTAATAGGAACCTTTTTAAGTTTTTTTTACACCAGTGTACTCGATTCTATGATATACGAATTTATTCTAGGATTTTCTATGGGAAATTTCTGGGCTTTAATGACAATTTACTTTGCAGATGTTCTTGATGAAAGAATAACTTTAACTCGTACAGATGTAAGAGGTACCTCCGTAGGTGTATCAAGTTTTTTCTCGCGCTTGTCTCGAGGCTTTCAAATTGCAGTTTTTTCAATTGTCCATATACTTACTGGATTTATAGAAGGTCAATCTGCGCAATCAGAATTAGCTAAGTTTGGTGTACGTCTTCATATGAGTGTAATTCCAGCTATTGTTCTCTTGATCTGTACTATCGTATATTGGCAGTTATACCCTATTACCCCAAAAATATATATGGAAAATAAGATAAAACTCAAAGAACTTGGATTTTAAATTTAAATTTACCTTTAACTTATTTTTTTTTATCTTTATTTAGATTACTCTTAATAAGATCTTCAGGACTAACCACTTTTAAATTCCCTTTAAGACTAAATTAAGATTTATCCTTACGAGTTATTTGTTCATCAAATCCATGATTGACTTTAATATCCGAAAAATAAATTAAAGCAAATGTATTTTCTCCCAGCTTTACTGTAATATACTTTTCTGTCCCATATTTTTTAAGGATTTTAGTAGCATACTTATCTGCAGATCTTAATTAAATAATTTAAAAAAGTAATAAAAAAACAGAGTTCTTATGAATTAGATCATCTCTAAATTCAAGGCTTTCGGGCTTCTCGTAGCCTTTTACCGATTACATATAATACATTTCATATATTTTATTATAAAAATTAATGTTAGGTTTAGTGTAATTTTATTATATTTTTGAGAGAATGTGCTTTAATTTTGTGTATATTTTGTTAATTGCCTGACTGGATACTGATTCTGGGGCATAATCTACAACAGATTCTGCGTAAGACATTGCTTCCGGTATAGACAGATCGAAGTTAATTCTGCCTAAAATTTCATGATTCGATTTTTTAATGTATCTGTTTAATTGCTTTTGAGATGCGCTTTTTAAATCTGCTTTATTGATCACAATCCCGAAAGGTATGTTAAACTGGTTAACCATTTCAAGTGCTCGTTTTAAATCGTGCAAACCTGAAGGTGTTGGCTCTGTTATTGCAACTATATAGTCTAAACCTGAAACTGTAGCAATTACAGGACAGCCTATTCCTGGAGGTCCATCAATTAGAATTAGATTTGTATCATTATATTTTTTGAGATTTTTGGCGAGTTCCTTAACCCCTGAAACCAATAAACCAGAAGTACTACTTCCCAATTTAGTTTTTCCATAAATTAAAGGTAATTCGCTGCTGGTTTCATAAGATATTATTTCTCCGCTTTTAACTGGATTAATTTCAAAAGCACTTTCAGGACATAAAACTTTACACGCTCCACAACCTTCACACGCTAAATAGTCGATAATAGGAAAATTATTATTCTCGTCCCAATTTAATGCGTTAAATTCACAAAAATGCTCGTCATAACATTGCTTACATTGTATGCATATTTCTTCTAAGAATTTGACTTTTTTTGTAGTATACATGTCTTGGGTTATTACATCTTCCTCAGACTTAGGTGGTAATATGAGGGCTAAATTAGGGGCATCGACATCGCAGTCTAATACTATTAGATTAATATCATGATCTTTATGAGCTATACTAGCTAGCGAAGCTACGAGCGAGGTTTTTCCTACTCCTCCTTTTCCAGAGATAACAGCAATCCGCTTTCTCTTCATTTTACAAATTCACCCCACTCAATTAGATTCTTAAAAATTTCGTTAAAAGATTGATATCCCATCCCACTCTTATCAGAATTTCTTTTAATTTCCATCAGTGGAATACCCTGGCAATAGGAACTCACAATATCTTCGTCTAAGGGAATATCACCTAATAGTTCTATACCTTTTTCCTCCAATTCCAGTAGAAATTTCTCTTTAAACCCTAATAACGACGATCTATTTACAATTACCTTATATTCTTTCTCTAATAACTCGATCAGTTCAATAATTCTTAATAGGTCTAACTTTCCGAACCTGGTTGGTTCTGTTACAGGTACTATGAAATCCGCGTGGTTAATTAGTTCTTCTACATCGCAATGAGCCCCGGGAGCTGTATCTAAGATGACTACGTCGTATTTATTTTGATCTATTTCTATAACTTTTTTTAATTTCTCCATCAGTGTTTTAACAATTGCAGCTGAGCTTGCTTCTGATGGCTTTAATTCGCCTAAAAATAAGTCTATATTGAACGCAGAAGAAGTATAAATCCATCCAATAATTTTTAAATCAGCATCTATAGCATTTGTAGGACAAATTTTATAGCATAATTTGCATCCAGAACAAACTGTTGAAATAGGAATAGGAAAAGAATTTTTAATGTAGAGCAATGCATGGGTAGCACAATTTTCTGCACACAATCCGCACTTATTACATTTTTCTTCTATTATTTTAGGCAGAAAATAAAGAACTTCCGTTTTATTTTTAAGCTTTCCATTGAGTAATAGATATGTATTGGGATTCTCAACATCACCATCTATTAAAAGAACTTTATAACCCCGATTTTTAAACATAGTTGCCAAATTAACAGCAACCATGGTTTTTCCTGTACCACCTTTACCTCCAGTAACGCAAATGATTTTAGGTTTTACCATTTCGTCTCTCGTTCATCACACATTAGTTAATAGCAATACTTTACATCGCCTGATTTATCTTCGATATCCGCTACCACGTCCCATTCCCTGATGGGCTCCTACATTTGCGGAAGTAATTAATTGTAATTTTTTGTTTAAACGCAAATCAATCAATTCTTTTACAGTTAATTCTCCTCCAGGTGATTGATAAATCTTTATATTTAATGCGTTTAAAGAATTTGCTGCGTTAGGACCTAAAAAGCCTACAATAACCTCATCGGAGCTATTATTACCAACAATTTGAGTTGCTTGGATTCCTACTCCACCAGTTCCACCTTTCGCATGATTTTCTATAGAATTTACTTCTGTAATTTGGTTATTCTCAATTGTCACAAATGTAAATGAATCACACCTACCAAATCGTTTATTCATAACTTCATTCAAACCCCCATTTCCACAGGTTGGAATGGCAATTTTATACATTTAGTAATTCACCTTTTAATTATGATTAATTTAAATTTTGTTAGAATTTATAATTTATGAATAATCATCCAAAATAAATTTGCAAAAAAAAAATTGGCATTGAAGAAATTATTAAAGAATCTGAAGATGGTTTTATAATAGTCTTTAAATTATTAGTCAATGATTCAAATCTATTACTACATATCTAGTAAAATATAAATCAAATTAATCTTAAGATTAGTATAGAGAGGTTTTACTAAAATGGAAATAATAGCAATACCGAGTTTTAGGGAGGGAGGGTTAAATGAAATATTCCATCCCCTATTTGGAAAATGCGACAGTTTTACTTTCATTACATTAGATAATAATGAAATTACGCAAGTGAAAGTAATTGAAAATTCTGCGGCTGATGAAACCCGAAGTTCAGGGACTCTGGCAGCTAAAATTATTAAAAATAATGGCGCCGAAAAGCTGATTATTAGCAAATTGGGATTAAATGCTTCCATGGCACTAAATTCATTAAAAATTAAAACAATCCGAGCGCCTGAGGGAAAAATGCTCGTAAAAGATTTATTGGCGCTTTACTTAAACAGAAAAATAAAAATGACTCCTTCAGAGGATCTTATAATTGAGAAAGATCTGGAGTAAAATCTATTCCTTTGTGGAACTTTTATAAATTGCTTATTTTTTTGAAATCTGTTCTTTTCTATTAGAAAACATTATTGGAGGATTTTTTGCAATATTTATAAATAAAATATTTATGTTATTGAATGTTTATATTATCGAATATTTATTCATAAAGTGATTTTAATTTTATAATTATACTTGGATAAATTTAACTTAAATATAATTGAAAATATGTAAGCCTTTTCAAAATATTAGCGATAAATTAAAGGAGATAATTATATCTTTAAAATTATTAGCAAAAAAAAAAAATTAATAGCAAATGACAATTGAAAAAGTGAATAAATTATGGGAGAAGATGAAATACCCGATATAGATTTAAAGGAAACAGTGAACCAAGGTAAGCAAGAGGTATTGGACCAGCAAATGGTGAATATTCGTAGTAATATGTCTAAAATAAAACATAAGATTGTGGTCATATCAGGGAAGGGAGGCGTTGGTAAAACAACTGTAGCAATAAACCTCGCAATGAGTTTAGCAAGTGTAGGTTTACGCGTAGGGATATTAGATGTAGACATAACGGGACCGAATGTAAATAAGATGTTAGGTATTGACTCTAATGTTAGACCTCGAGTTGACTCAGACGCAAAGAAGTTCTACCCCGTTGATGGCCCCTTACACATGAAAGTCGTCAGTATGGCTTTTTTGATGCAAGATAGCGATACTCCAGTAATTTGGCGAGGTCCAATGAAAATGTCAGCTGTACGACAATTTTTGGGAGAAGCAATATGGGGTGATCTTGATTACTTAATCTGCGATTTACCTCCTGGCACTTCTGATGAAACTCTTGATATTTTACAGCTTATCCCCGACGAGAATGTAGTTGTTGTATCCACACCGCAAGAAGTTGCGCTTATGGACGCCCGTAAGACAATTGTAATGGCAAAAACAATGAAAAGATATGTCATGGGGATAATTGAAAACATGTCCGGTTTTAAATGCCCTCATTGTAGCGAATATATCGATCTTTACCCTCCTGGTGGAGCAGAAAAGGCTTCCAAAGATTTTAACATACAATTTTTAGGAAAAATTCCCTTTGAGATCGAAGTTAGTCAACAAGGAGATCGGGGTTTACCATTTATATTAAAATACCCTGAAAGCGCAAGTACTAAGGCATTTAAAGCAGTTGTATCTAAAATAAGAGAAGAATTAGAAAAATAATTTTTTTTATAATTTTTTATTTTAATTTTTAATGGCAGCTATGATCTGGGCTTCCACTACCTGCACATATGGGCTCGTTTAATGATTGTAATTTTCCTTGTAAAAATTTTTGGATATTCTCAGATAGCGTTCCTTTTATCCCTTTATATAATCCAATTCCATAGTGAGTGAATCCTGCATATGGTCGTCCACCTATTCCTCCTACAATCATATCAGTTACGCTTCTTTGTTTCATGTTATTAACTGGTTCCATACAACCTGTATGCCCATTATTTTGTAAAGAAAATAGCTTTTTCACGTTTTTTCCTTCGTCAATTTCGATTCCTACGAAATAACGACAATGACCAAAATGATCTGATATTGAATCGGATAAATCCGGTCCATCGGAAGGAATTCCTATAACTTTATTCATTTATATCAGCTTTAATTATATTAATTTTTTAATTGAATGAGTATTCATAACAAAATAAAGTTATCGATTATAAATAATCAAGTCTTTTTCTGTAAAGAAAAATTAGAATGTACTATAACCGACAAAAAGTTAAAAGTCCTTAAAGTCCTAAGAATTCTGGGAGTATATATCACCATAATATAATGTCTGATAAATTATAAAAGAATTTAAACAAATAATTCTATAATTTTATTACTCAACCAGAGAAGTTGAAGATATTTATAATAACAGATTAAAGGTAATCTAAAATTAACTTAGCTCAAAAATCACATGTTTCAAAACTTTTTAAAGGGATTGTTATTTGTAAGGAAACCGGTATATATTTATTAGATCTCATTTTGGATTCTGAAATTAATCCTATGTTGCTCTCGTCGTTTGTAGGTGCGTTGTCACTATTTGGATCGGAAAACCTGGGAAAGATTGAAGAAATTACAATTAAAGGTTTATCCATTCAGATGATAATTGTGAATAAATTTGACCTGGTTTTAATTGCGATAATGGATAAGGATTTTGTCAAAAAGGATATGAGGGAAGAAGCAGAAAAAGCACTCGACATGTTTTATCATCTATACAAAAACGAAATCAGCGATTGTGCCGATGTTTCTCAGTTTGAATCTTTTAAAAAAATATTATTCGACCAAATTGTTGAGTACTTTAACCGAGTTAATGGTGAAAATACTAAAAGAGAAATAAAAGATTTCGGATTTTTCACTGAAGCAATAGCAAAATCGAGAAACGAATAGTACTAATCTAAATCCTGATTTGCACCCTTTTTCTCTTCATACAATTTTAAAAATTCTCAGTTTTTCTCTTAAAAATTATGTTTCCTTCTTTAACGGAAAATAGTCTTTCCATTAATGAACACTTAGCTTTTAGTAAATAATAAACTTCTTTATCTGGTATTTCCATACCGTATAAGCTTTCGAAATTACCTTGACCTTTTGATAAAATTACGCCATCCTTTAGAAAAAATTGCTTCTTGAACTCATCTGTGGTTGTTGGAAGGTCAATACCCGGTGTGGCACTTGCTTCTATGACTTGAACTAGATCAGTTAAACCAACGAATTTTGCATCTTCCAAGGTTGCGTCATTGATAATTGGGGCTGATCTAACCGAACATATGATTTCTAGTTCTGGAAAAGTTTTAAGCATAGTTTCTACCAATAACTTATCAAATACAATCTCCCCGGCATTATCTAATAAAATAAGTAAGTGAACAGTATCCAGAAGCGATTGTTTAAATGTTTCGTAATCGTTTATTGCTAAATTGTCTGGTGTAAAGTTTTTAATATCGCTTATGAAATCAATTTTATGATTGGTGCCTAAATCTATTGTATTTCCAAGAGCAGCAACGATAATTGCCTTAAATAAAGGATCTTTAGCGCTATTAACTATTTTTCTAGCCTCATCGTAGAATTGTAAAGCTAATTGATTGTATTGTTTCTTTATTGAAGCGTAGGGATCGTTTACACCTAATGCTTCAGCAACAAGGTTGTATGCTACTTTACCGATTATCGGAGAGGCTTTTTTTTCTAAATCAAAACTCAGGAGATATTCCATTAACTTCTTCTGAGCATCTAATATGATTTCACGGGATATATCAGGTTTCAACATTTGAAAGGCTCTTAACACTTGATTAAAAAGACAAGGTACACATTCTGGCTCTAATTTCATTTAAATCTATTTATTATTTTAGGATAGTAAATAAAAAAAAAAAGATAAAATTTTGTAAAACCAATTTTTATGTAGACCAATTTTATAATTCTTCAATCGCTTTTTTCCGTGCTATTTTCTCTTCATCTGTCAACTCTACTTCGCCTCTTTTGACAAAGTATATGAATATAAATGCTACTACAAAAAACAGAAGCCCATCAAGAAGCAAAGACCCTGGACCGAAGAGATCTCTTAAACCCCCAACAATTCCAGGACCGATTATAGCCGCTAACACACTAAAGAAGTAATAAAGTCCAGTATAAGTTCCAATTTTCTTTATGTTAGGTGCCAGTTCCCAGACGATTACAATAGAGTTAACATTTACAAAAGCCCATCCGATACCGAACAAAACTAAAATAATCATAGTTACTGTTAGGGTTTGAATCAAAAATCCAATTAGCATGGATAAAATCATAATTATCAATCCGATTTGAATGCACTTTTTCCTCCCGATTCGAGACGCTAATAAAGATAATGGGAATGCTGCAATAATAAATGGAATCGCAACAAAGTTAAACATAAATGATGCAAATGCATCGGTTTGATTCAATACACCATTTGGACCAGAAGCTGCATAAATTGAGAAGAATGCTTCTAAACCTTGATATCCGATAAACCAAGCAAAAATAGCTAATAGTATGAAGAGTGTACTTTTATCTTCTTCATTTAAAATATCTTTGAAACTATTCACCAAACCTACTTTTTCTTTCTTCTCTTTCACTTTTCCTTCTTTAGCTTCAGTTTCTAGTAGAAGTTTATAACTGTAGGCATCATTTTCATTTACTGTTAAGACGAGAACCAACAAAGCAACAACCATAATTATCGAGGCGATAATAAAGATCAATTGTAATCCAAGAACACCTGAAACTAAACCCATGGTATAAGCAACTATTGCTCCAATACCCCCCATAATGTTAATAATAGCATTTGCTTTACTTCTATGTTGAGGTTTAACAAAATCAGGCATTAGTGCGACTGCTTGTGATCTATAGAAACCCATACTTAGACTGAAAAATAACATCCAAATTAATAGTATTGGTAGATTTCCTGTCGGTAGAAATCCTGTAGGGATTAAAGCAAAGAATATTGCAGAACAGATAACTCCAACAATAATATAAGGTATTCTTCGACCATATTTAGATCTTGTATTATCAGAGACGGTCCCCATAATTGGTTGTATAATTACTCCTAGCATATTATCTAAAGCCATTAAAATACCTACGGCTAATCCGGCTAACACAAAACCTGCGAAATAATTGTCTAACTGTTGATTAACTCGAGTGTTATACAAACTCCACGAAATTCCTGTCGTAAAAAACGCTAAACCGATGAAAAAAGTATGTTTAATGTCAAATTTTTCCTCAGATTTATTTTCTGTCATTAAAATCTCACTTTTATTTTTTTTTGATGAAAATTAAGAATTTTGAGAATATTATGTTTTCTTGTTTAAATAGGTTTATGAAAATATAGCCCAGTATTTTTATTAAAATACCGATTTCTTAATTAAAAAAAATAAAAAATTACGGTTTTATTTCGACATTAATCGATTTTATGTCTTCAGGGATGCCTTTTGCTGCTTTTAAATATGCCAACATCAAATTCTTCAACATTTCTTCCATAAAATCGTTTAAAGGAACTTTTTCATCGTTTACTTTTAAAATAACATCTGCCATGATTTCTAAATGAATATTAAAAAATTTAAATTTTGAGTTTATTTTTTAAATATTTTCTTGAATTACTTTAAGAGAAAGGTTTTCTATAGCATCTGATATTTCTGGCGTTATAGTATGCTCTATTTTGCAACAAAGTTCGTCGAGTTCAAATGTATTGTCCACACCTAAAACATCTTCAAAGAAAAGTTTCAATTGGTTAAACTTATTAATTGTTGTTAACGCGATCCTTTTGCCTTTCGTAGTTAGTCTTACTGATTTCCTTGGATACCAATGTATGTAATTATTCTCTTTTAGTCTATATAACATATTTGACACTGATGCCGGTTTAACTTTAAGAATGTTAGAAATTTCTGAATTTGAGACCCACCCGCCCCTGTTTTTCTTAGATATCATATAAATTGCTTTAAGATAATCTTCGTGGGTATCTTTAATTTGCGGCATCGTACTCAACATTAAATATTCTGGACTTCTTATTTGTTAATTTTTAAAAAATGAAAAAAAATTATTCTTTTTTTTCTAATTCTTCAATACTTTTGGCTATGTCTTCAAGAGCATTACCGATCCCTTTTAACTCAGATTCTAAGTAAGTTTTTTCCTGTTTTAGCATTGTTAATTTATCTACTGGCTCTAAAGGGATTCTTGAAGCATAAATCGGGGCAGTAGGCATAATTGGAGGATAAATGGTCTCTCCATAAGCCCATCCTCGCCCATATCCTCTCCCTCGCCCAGGACTCAACGCCATCCCTCGACCCCCACCTCGTCCATAACCAATTCTTGGACCGTAAACATATCCTGGAGCATCATATCCCGCACAATATCCTAAAGCTCTTCCAGTTCTCGCTCCAAGGCCTCTAGGGCCTGTTCTATCTCCACCAGGCATTATTTAATTATCATCTCCTCATATTTTATCTGTTTATTTATGAAAATTAGATTTTGAATAATTATTATTATTCAATAATCATTCATTAAATCCTATGTATCAAATATCAAACACAATATTTAAGCATTATGAATAATCATTCACAAAAGAAAATTAATAATTTTCAAATTTAACTTAGGTGATAAATTTTTACTAAGACATTTTCCAAAATTGATTAATATATGAAGATTCCTAGTGATAAATTAACAACATTGTTCTACAGATTTTGAATAAATTAAAGTTTGGACTCCTATTCTTATATATTCTTTTTTAACGTCAAGAAAGTATTCATACTCAAAATGAATAACGAAAATCTAATGTGATAAAAAAAATGAGTGTAAGTAAAGATTCTATCGCAATTGAAATTAAAGATCTTAAGAAACATTTTAAAGAAGTGAAAGCAGTTGATGGAGTGTCCTTAAAGATAAGAAAGGGAGAATTGTTTAGCATCCTTGGTCCTAATGGTGCGGGAAAAACCACATTGGTACGTATGTTAACCACTGTATTAACTCCAACTGCAGGTGATGCGAATGTCTATGGATTTAGTATCTTAACGGGGAAAAAAGAGATCGTTAAGAACATAGGAGTGTGTCCACAGGTAATCACAATTTATGAAGTACTAAAGGCTGAAGAAAATGTTGAGTTTATTGCAATTATGCATGGAATGACTCGTAAAGAAGCGAAAGAGAAAACTAGAACTATTTTGGAGGCTTTTGGCATAGCAGGAAGAAAAGACTGGTCTAAACGCTTTTCTGGTGGTATGCAACGACGGTTAAACCTTGCAATGTCTTTGGTATTTGAACCAAAAATCTTGTTTCTTGATGAGCCTACCGCAGGTCTTGATCCTCAAGCAAGACGTCTTGTGTGGGATTATATTCGAGATTTGAAAAATAGAGATATTACAATAATTCTTATGACACATGATATGGTTGAAGCTGATTCCCTAAGTGATCGGATTGCATTTATTGACCAAGGAAAGATAATTGCTAAAGGAACTCCCACAGAGTTAAAGGAGAAATATGGAAGTGATAACGCTTTAGAAGTCTCCTTCATTAATCAAGAAGACCTTGAAATAGTAAAAAACAATTTAAAAAACATTCCGTTTGTTGTAAATTGGAGTGAAATTAGCAGGAAAGAGCGAAAAACTTTATTAATTTCTTTTCAAGGTGGTTTAAAAAACCTTATGAGACTATTGCAACAAGGGCTTATAGACAATATTGATGAGGTTGAAAATATGAAGTTCAGGCAAAACTCCCTTGAGGACGTATTTCTTAATTTAACAGGCAAGAGGTTGAGAGATTAGAATGAACCTGTTAGAGAATAAGGCTATCCAAATAGCAAACAAAAATATTAAAGATAAGATACGGCATTGGCAATATTTAGTTTTTTCTCTAGGCTTTGCGGTTATGTTTACTTTGCTGTTTTACTTCTTTCTTGGTCGTGAGGTATTCCAATATGCCTTTCCAGGAATGATAATATATACAACAGCAGCAGGTACAACAAGTGCAGCAATATCATTTGCGGTAGATAAAACATCAGGTATGCTTGAACGGTTGGATACAATGCCCACAGGAAGAAAAAATCTATTCTTAGGAGCGCTTTTGTCAGAAACTCTTATGATTTCTCTACAGATTCTCATCATGTTCATACTTGGATATGCCGTGCTACAAGTCCCATTTAAAGGCATTTTTGAAATATTTATCGGATTTTTCATTGCAGTTTTATTTGGTATATCAGCTGTTGGAATCGGTATTATCATTTCAGGAATAGCAAAAACTCCAGAAATTGCCAACGCAATCGCATTATTTTATTACATGCCAATATTATTTCTTTCAGGTAGCTTATGGCCATTTGAAAGTGCTATTGTATTTTTCACTCCTCCCTACTGGGCTAAGCAGGTATTTCTTCAAATAACTGTATTAGGAGATGGGTTGTTTGATCCCTTATATAGTAGTTCATTATTTGGACCGACTGGAACTGCTCAACAACTTCCAATTACATTATTTGGTGGACTTTTAGTTGTAATTGCATTTACCCTCGCTTTTATAATTCTCGGTATCATTATATTCCAGAAAAAAACCAAATTTTAATGATTTTTTTCCTTTTTTTTGTGATTTTAGTGTCATCTAGTCTAATTTCCTAGGAACTTTTATATGATATGAATGATTATTCATTATTATTCTTAAAAGTAATTAAAAAAAAAGTGATATAAAAGTTGAAAATAGCGATATGTACAGAAATGGGAAATGTTTCGCAACACTTTGGTCGCGCTCCAGATTTTACTTTTGTTTCAATTGAAAATAACAACGTAATTGAAAAAAAAGTGCTTCCTAATCCCGGACACGAAGTTGGGAGCATACCAAGTTTTATTAACAAAGAAGGTGCAAAATGTATGATCGTCGGGGGAATAGGCCATAGGGCAATAGATTTTTTTAGACAATATGGTATTGAAGTTATTAAGGGTATTACTGGCCAAATTGACGATGTTATTGCTAAGGTTTTAGACGGGACATTAGAAGGTGGAGAAAACATTTGTTCTCCTGGTGGCGGTAAAGGTTATGGTGTAGAAAAAATCCACACTGACGCAGATGATAATAACGATCACAATCATCATCACCATCAGCAATAATCGCAATGATTAAACATTAGAACATTTAATTATTATAACAACTGGAATATAATCAAAAAAAGTATTTAATTATAAATGCCTAAAGATAAGTTTGATAAGTATATAGAAAATATTCAAAATATTATTATCGAAGGAGAGATTAAAGAGTTTAATGAACACATAGTAAAGCTGTATCACGATCCAAAAAATTGGGGTAAACCCCTTGATGATGATATTACTGTTTCTAAAACTTACGAGGGTCCATGTGGGGATACGATGTCTTTCTTTTTAAAAATAAAGGATAATATTATTGAGAAAGCCAATTTTCTTACTGACGGTTGCGGAGCTTCAGTGGCAACAGGATGCCAAACAACTCTTCTCATAGAGAATAAATCGTTAGATGATGCTGAAAAACTAAGAGCAGAAGATATTGATGCTGCCCTAAAAGGGCTACCCGATAATCACAAGCATTGTGCCGAATTAGCAATAAGGACATTAAAAAGAGCGATAGAGGATTATAAAGTATTAGTAAGTTTAAAATAATTAGAGAGATATAATCAGGTAATACTGGATTCTGCTTATAAAATTGAGTTTTTTCATATAAAGAGAAAATGAAATAAGTATGTGAAGACTTCTTATAACGAAATCGAAATTGCGGTTTTATACTTATAGGTAAAAAAGTTTCTATTTTTATGCGGTTGAAGTTGCTGTAAATCTAAAACTTGTTTTCTAATCTATCTATTATGTCGTTTTGAATTGGAATTCCTAGATCTACAAAAGTAGCGTTATAACCTCCAACTTTTACAATTAAATCTGTATAATTCTCAGGATGGATCTGTGCGTCTTTTAAAGTTTCAGTTGAAACAACATTCGGTTGAATCTGCATGCCGCCTTTATCAAAATAGGTTTTTAACAAGTAATAAAATTTTTCGATGTTTTCTTGACTTTCTAAGTTTTGGGGATGTAATCTTACATTAACAGCTACTCCATTCGTAGCGTAGTCGTAATTTAATTTTGCGATTGAATTCATTATTGCGGTGATTCCGTTCTTTTCGACTCTATTCACGGGAGATAAACTATTTGATATGGGTCTTCCTGCTTTTCTACCATCAGCTGTTGGTTGAGTTAAAATACCTTCCATAACATGGATGCCCATTGAATAAGCTCCAGCGCTATATCTACCTCCTCTTAAAGGTTTGTGTTTGGCTACCTCTTGAGTGAATAAATCCCACAATTCAACAGCAAAAGAATCAATCTCAGCACCATCGTTTCCCCACTTTTCATAATTATTAATTAATTTTTGGCGATAAATTTCATTATCTTTAAAGTTTGAATTGAGAATATCTATAAGATCTGGTAAAGGCATTAAATTTTCATCATAGACGACTTTTTTAATGTTATACATAGAATCAACTAAAGTAGCAAATCCATAAGCAGTTATGGAAGAATAATTATATTTTGCTCCTCCACACACATAATCTTTTCCAGTTTTCAAGCACCCATCAAGCGTAGCAGAAACAAAGGGGTGTTGAAAATAGCTCATGGCTTCAATATCTCCTATTTCGGCAATTTTTACAGATTTTTCAATGTTAAAATTAAGCTGACGCTTAAAGGCATCGTAAAATTGATCGTAAGTGGTAAACTCTCCAGGATTTCCTGTCTTTAAACCATTAGTTTTTTCTGAGAAATTGCTATATCCATTATTTAAAGTTAATTCCAATACTCCAGGTAGATTTATGAACATCCTACCTGTCGCTGAAAAACTGTTTCCTTGACCTGTAGGTTCTACACATCCGATTATAACATAATTCCGAGCATCTTCGGTAGAATAGCCAGCATTTTGAAGTGCTGGAACGATAACCTCATCATTATAAAATGCAATACCTGAAGTGTGTTTAAAAACTTTAATAGTGTTTTCAAAGAATTTTCTTGGAGTTTTCTTATGAATTCTTACAGAAAGATCAGTTGTGAAAACTTTCACATTCTTATAAGCTTCAAGAAATAGGAAAGATAACTCATTTGTTGCGTCTTTGCCATTTGAATCCATGCCTGCAATAGTAATTGTTTGGGTGTTTTGACCAAGAGCGTTAGCTACCAAAGTAAAGTCTGTAGGTAATAGTGAAACATTCCAGGTTAATTTTAAATTGAGTTCTTCTATTAATTCCAAAGCTTGCTCCTTATTAATCTCCCCATTTTTAAGATCTTGAACATAGTAAGGCCATAAAATCTGATCTAATCGACCAAGAGCTACAACACTTCGTTGATATATGATATTTATTATATTTTGGGTAAACCATATAAATTGGACTGCCTCGTAAAAAGTTTCTGGAACGGCTTTAGAAAATTTATTCATCATGGCTCCGATAATATTTAGCTCTTTTTTTCGTTTCTCGTTGTTTTGAGTTTTTGCTATTTCAAGAGAAAGAGTTGAAAACCTGAGTGAAAATTCTATAGCCGCTCTGTAATAAATTTTAACAGCCTCGAAGAAATGATTTTTATCTTGAAAATCCTTATCGTTTTTATCTAGACGGGATTGATATACTTCAGTTTCCTCGATTATACCCTTATATCCTAAATTCAAGAGTTTTTCGTAGCCAGCACATAAATGACCTTCTGTTGTTCCAATTTGAATGGAGATATTTGGAGCTAAGGAGGCAATTTGCCCCTCTCCTGTGATAAGTTTTTCTTCTCGTAATTTTTTATTAATCCGACCATCTACTAGCGATTTCCCTTTCCAATAAGGAATTATTTCGAGTAACTCTTCAATATTAGGTTCGTCGATAAAAAAGGGTTGAAGTTTTCTTCTTTTTAGCTTCTTATATGTTGTTCTCTTCTCTAAGCTGTTATCGTAGCGTTGAAGATCGAGATTGATTTTTTCGCCTAAATTTTTACTGGTTTCGTTTCCAACCAATAATTCATCGTCTCTAATAAAAATGGTCATATTTTTTAGAGTGTGTGCGATAGCCTTCGCTCTCTTAATAATCTCGGGATCATCTGGATATTGTTTATAGATATCAGTGAAAAATCTCATGCGTTCGATACACAGTTCATACTTGCTTGATAGCATGTTTTTTTTAAGATTAGTTATCCGTTTGGAAGGAGTTTTAACAGTCATATTCTTCTCTGTAATTTAAAATTGTAAATATTGTAAATTATTAATCATCAATCTAATAAGTATTTTTAAATTTTAAAACATAAGTGGAATAGCTTAATTAGAATTTATTACCTAATCGTTCGAAATGAAAATTTCACTAAACCCAAATACCATCTACCAGAAAATACTCCAGAATAAAATCAACAAGATAGAAGGTATTGAGTTTCTAATTTCGATCATAGAAAAATCTGATAATACTAATGCAAGGTTGGAAAGTTTAAAGATTTTATACAGACTGAAAACTCAAGATCACATTGTTTTTAAAACTTTAGAAAATTGTATAATTTCTGACGAGTATGAAGAGATTAGGATAATTTCTGCCAAGAATATTTTAGGAAATTACTTACAAGCCGGAGAAAAATGCTTGGAATGGGCTCTATTAAACGATAAGTCATCTAGATTCCTAAAAGTTCTAGGAAAGATGTTAAATGATCCAAAAGTCGACCAATACGAGATTTTATATGCAATTTATCTTCAAAGATTAGAGAAAATTGCCGAAAAGTTTGATCTAGTCTCCGAGGAAGTTCCTTTCTTGTTGGATATAGAATTTAATATTGACAATTACACTAGTTTTAATTGGAGTTCAAACAGTAAGCTGATCTATGATGATGATGTAATGTTTAAAATTCAGGACCAACACATATCAGAATTAAGTATCTCCCTAAGAAATCAAATTCCTTCCTCCATTAAATTATTGAAGAATTTAAAAAATCTGAATCTTAGCTGTAATAATTTAACTAATTTGCCAAATACCTTAAGTGACCTTACAAATCTTGAAAGTCTTGATTTGAGTTGGAACGACTTTAAAGTTGTCCCGGATGTCTTGAATGAGTTAAAATTGATTGAGAAAATTAATTTTCAGAATAATCTTATCCAGAAATAACCTAACGGAAATATGTAAGAGATAGAATTTTTAAAATTTTTATCGTTAGTCTTAAATTATATATTCAAAAGAGTTTTTATTAAATTATTAAAAAAAGTGATAAAAGTGAATTTTGAGACTATTAAATTTGAATTAAAGGAAAATGGAATTGGAATACTAACACTCAATCGTCCTGATAAATTAAATGCTATGTCGTTTCAGATGATTAAAGATTTGCACGCATTATTTGACTCTTTAATGGTTAATTTAGATTGTCGTGTTGTTGTATTAAAAGCAGAAGGGAGAGCGTTCTGTGCTGGCTTGGATTTAAAAGAATCGATGATTTTACAGTCTAAAAAGAAGCCAGCAGAATTAAAAGAAAAGTTCCATTTTCTAAATGCTCCCGATAAAGATATTATAAAGGCAAAATTATACGCTCAATGGCACACCAGTCAAATTATCGTGAAAATGCGTAAGATTAGTCAACCAATTATCGCTTTAATTCAAGGTGCAGCATCTGGAGCTGGTTTTGCTTTTGTCTTAGCCGCAGATTTTAGGATTGCTAGCAAAAAAGCAAGATTTAATAATGCATTTATAAATGTAGGATTTTCTGGCTCAGATTTAGGATCTAGTTATCACCTTCCTCGACTTATAGGGATGTCAAGAGCTGCAGAGATTTTATATACGGGAAGATTTGTCGATGCTTTTGAAGCTGAGAAGATTGGACTAGTTTTAAGTGTGGTAGAAGAAGAAAAATTAATAGATACTGCTATTGGATTGGCTGAAACTATGCTGCATAAAAGCCCTTTGGGATTAAGGATGACCAAACAAGCAATTAATTTATCCCTGGATTCCCCAAGTCTTGAAACCATTCTTCAGTTAGAAAATCGTGCACAAATGCTTTGTTCTACTTCAGATGACATTACGGAAGGTGTTCAATCCTTTTTCGAAAAAAGAGATCCAAAATATCCCTTGAGCTAACATTATTATTCTTAAATTTCTTAAACCAATTATAATAAATTTCATTTTTAATCATAATATTTCTAATCAAATAAAAAATAAAGTGAAAAAATTGAATTTTGAGACAATAAATTTTGAACTACAACCAAATGGTATTGGTATTATAACACTCAATCGTCCAGAGAAATTGAACGCTATTAACTTCCAAATGGAGAAAGAATTACACGAAGTATTTGATCATTTAATGGTTAATTTGGATTGTCGTGTTTTAATCTTCAAAGCTGAAGGAAGAGCCTTTTGTTCTGGAACAGATTTACAAGAAGCCTTGATCTTAAACACTAAAAAGCATCCTGAAGGGTACGAGAAATATTATTTTCTAAACGTTCCAGAACCGATAAAAAGAAAAATGTACCATCAATGGCGAATTAGTTCGATTTTTGTAAAAATGCGCAAGATAAGTCAACCAGTAATTGCTTTAATTCACGGTGCGGCTGCTGGAGGAGGGTTTGGGTTTGCAATGGCGGCAGATATTAGGATTGTAGCTCCTGATGTTAAATTCATAAACGCCTCAATCAATATTGGTTTAACTGGAGCAGATGTAGGTGGAAGCTACTTTCTTCCTCGCTTAATAGGTTTATCGAGAGCTTCTGAGATAATGTACACCGGAAGACCAGTTGGGGCTGAAGAATCGGTTGAAATTGGATTAGCTTTAAAATCTGTTGAGTCAAAAGATCTGTTAGAATCTGCGATGGAGCTAGCAAATGAGATGCTAAAGAAGAGTCCATTAGGTTTACGAATGACTAAACAAGCAATTAATTTATCCCTTGATTCTCCAAGTTTAGAAACAATTCTCCAATTAGAAAATTCTAGTATCGTTCTCACATTTAGTTCGAAAGATGTAAACGAAGCCTCGGCAGCTTTTTTTGGAAAAAGAGATCCTAAATACCCTTTACGCTAAAAAAATCCAGCCTTAGAAAGAAAAAACCATGTATTAAAAAATAAAGAATAGTGTATATCTTATTCTTTTATTTGGAGTTTTGGAGTAATGGGTGAAGCTACACCCATATTAGTTATAATTGGACAATGAGAAAATACTTTTTCCATCAATTCCTCTATTTTTTCTTTTGGGGCGTCTGCTTTAATCCTAACAACAGGTTCGAGTTTATCGTATCCTGCTAGTTTACTGTCGTCAAGTCCAAAAATTGCTCCAAGATTAATATGACCACGAGAAAATACTTTCAATTCATTGATTTTAATATTCATAATCTTGGCCCAAAATTTTGTAACTGCCACTATACAAGCGCCTACTGAGGCTAAAATAACAAGTAGTGGAGATGGACCTTGATTTGTTCCGTCTAAACCCGGAGGCGCGTCAATTAATAGTTCAAAAGGTTTTGCTCCCATTGTACATTTAACTTGCATACCTTCCGATAACATCTCGCACTCAACATTGAAATTCTTTTCCCCATTATTCCAATCATTTTTTATTGCTTCATATGTTTCTATAAAGCTTGGCATTTTTATCACTTTCTGATGAATTTTTTTTTGAATGAGTATTCATAATTTGATTATATAAATAATAGAATATAAAATTTTATAAAATTTCTCTAATTAGAAGAAATGCTATTAGCATGTCTTTTTGCATATATTTTAAATTAAAAGAATAACTTTTATCATAGCTTTTGTCATATCTATTCATAAAGTAAATTAATTAGAGAGAGGTTATAAAAATTGGAAGCTAAAACAGTTTCGCAATCACAGGTTGAGATTGCGCAAGTAATGATGCCAGAGCACGCAAATCCCACAGGGAACGTACACGGGGGCAATCTTTTGAAACTTGTTGACCAAGCGGGAGCTATCGTGGCAGCGAGACATACGCACTCTAATGTAGTTACAGCGTCTGTAGATCGTTTCGATTTTATTTCACCAGCTTACATTGGCAACCTTGTTTTTATTAAAGCATCAATGAATTATGTTTCAAAAACTTCGATGGAAATTGGAGTAAGAGTAGAGGCAGAGTGCCTTAAAACTGGCACTCATACCCATATTGGTTCCGCTTACCTTACATTTGTAGCTCTGGATAAAGATGATAAACCAACTGAAGTACCAGGACTGATTCCAGAGACTGAAAGTGAAAAAAGACGCTTTGAGGAGGCTAAAAAAAGGAGAGAAATTAGGATACAACGGACTAAACCTCATCGTCATAGTCATCGTCAGCAAGCATGTATAATTAGACCGGAAAAAATCAACTAATGCCTTTTGTTTTTTGGTTTAACGAGCAAATAAAAATTCTAATATAACTTTTTATTAGGCGAAGTATAGAATTATTTATATTTAGATAGGTGAATTCATTGGAAGAAGTTAAGGAAAGACCTAAACTAAAGAGAAGGATATCTTTATTCGGGGTTACTGTGTATGGAGTTGGAAATGTCCTAGGAGCAGGCATTTATGCCTTAATTGGAGAAGTAGTAGGAATTACCGGAAACATATCATGGTTAGCTTTTATTTTAGCTTCGGTTACTGGAGCTTTAACTGGTTTGTCGTATGCTGAACTTTCCGCTATGTTCCCTAAAAGCGCCGCTGAATTTGTGTATACCGAAGAAGCCTTTAAAATCCGGCTTTTATCGTTTCTTCTTGGATGGATAATAATTTTTTCAGGAATACTATCAGCAGCTACAGTTGCGTTAGGCTTTGCGGGTTATTTAGCCGATTTAATCGGGATTCCCTCGGTTATTCTTGTCGTAATTTTCGCTATTTTACTCATACTAATTCTAAGCGTTGTTAACTTCATTGGTATAAGGGCGTCTACGTGGACAAATATTCTATTTACATTAATTGAGGCTTCTGGACTTATTTTAATTATTATAATTGGGATTCCATTTTTGGGTACGATCAACTATTTTGTGCTACCAATAGGAGGCTCGTTTGGTGCAATATTTTCAGCGGTCGCTTTGATATTTTTTGCTTATATCGGGTTCGAGGATATCGCAAATATCGCTGAGGAGGTTAAAGAACCTGCTAGAAATCTTCCTAGAGCTATAATCTATTCGATTATTATCACCACTATCTTATATTGCTTAACTGCTATATCAGTAGTTAGTATTCTACCTTATAGCGTGATATCATCCTCTCAAGCTCCCTTAAGCAGCGTTGCTACAGCAGTATTAGGTCCTGTTGGAGGAATAATTATGTCGTTTATAGCCCTCTTTGCTACAGCTAACACTGTTCTGATAATGATGATTGTCACTTCAAGAATGATGTACGGTATGGCAAGAGATAAAGCCTTACCCGAAGGCTTAAGTAAAGTGTCGCCTAAATTTAGAACGCCCGCTCTAGCTGTTTTAGTAACAATGATTTTAACCATAATTCCACTGTTTCTTGGTGATATATCTATTATCGCAAACGCTACCGTTTTTGGTGTGTTAATTAATTTTTTCCTCGTGAATCTAAGCTTAATAGTTTTGCGTAAGAAAAAACCTGAGGTTGAACGACCCTTTAAACTTAAACCAAATATTAGTTGGTTACCAATAGTTGCACTATTAGGATGTATTGTCTGTTTCGGACTACTTTTTACATTCGATTTATTGACTATAATCATTCAAGTAATTATTGTTTTATGTGGAATAGTAGTTTTTTATGCAATGAAATCAAAAATCGAGACAAAAATTAGGAAGTAAATCAAAGGTATTTAAAAATTAACCATATTTTTCTTTCCATTTTTTTTGCTTGTCTTCACTGTTTCCTTTCATTTTACAAGCTTTGTGAATTTGGTCCTGCATTTCCAATTGGTTTTCTAATTCGTCTTCAAGATCGTCTTTCATCTTATCATTTTCTTTATTGTATTCTTTATTATCCTTACTCATTTTTTTCACCCTTTAAGCATCAAGATATTCGTATAATTTATTTATCAAACTGTATCCGACAATATCGTCTCTTAAATAGATTTGAAACGGTAATTTCATATTTCTATAAGGTTTTAGTATATTGAGTAGCGTAATGTGCTCTGGTTTTTGAAATTTCTGTTTATGTTCCTCCCCAACGCCTTCGGAATATTGATACTGTTGAAGGACAAAACTACCTCGGAACTTATTATTTCTTAGGAATAAAATAATCTTATCAATGTCGTTTGGTTTCGTCAAATTTTCCACATAAGTCGTTCTTATTTCAAAATCAATGTCCTCGTGATTGTTAACAGTTTCAAATGTTTCAACAATGAGGTTGATATTTACCTGATTTCCGGTAATTTTGGTTAGTCTTTTATTATTGAGTGGACCTTTCATATCTAAAGCAACTCTGTTGATATATGGTAGTAATTCCGTAATAGATTTCGGATTTGTTCCATTTGTGTCAATACTGATATATTTTCCAACATTCTTTATTTCTTTACATAATTCAAGTAAATCCCTTTGAAGCGTAGGTTCTCCTCCAGAAATGCTCACACCACTGACTAACATGTTACTTTTAATTTGTTCCATTAATTCGGGAACATCGATATTTCTCCCTACGCCCTCATGTAGAAGATATTTATTGTGGCAAAATTCGCAGCTTAAATTGCACCCAACTGTGAATAAAACCATTGTTGACTTATTAGGGATGTCCTTTGTTGATATATCTACAATTCCACCGACTCTCATTGATAAGGATTAATTTTATGTTCTTATAAATTTCATTAATATTATATGTTTTCTAAAAAGTTTATCAAATTTAAAAAATAATCTTTTATTTTAGATTATAGTTATATTAAACTAATTAAAATTTGATGTGAAATATTTGGAAGGACATGTTCAATTTAGCGATTTGGATTTTGAGTTTGGATATTCTTGTATGCCTGATAGGTTGCACTTCTATACAAAAGAGGAAAATGATTTCCGAATGGAAGTGCGCGAATGGTGTAAAAACAATGTCGAACCTGTTGCTGAGAAGATAGATCGGGAGAGAAATTATAGTTTAGCAGTAGAGGTTTTACGTAAGATGAAACCCTATTTGAATATTATAATCCCAAAAGAAGCTGGAGGACTTGGGAAAGGAGTTTTATACCGAACGATATTTGGTGAGGAACTTACGGCCTTTAACTATGCTCTCGCGGGAATTTTCGGGGCTTCCTCTTGTTTATTTGCTGGTCCAATAATAGAATTTGGAACCCAAGACCAAAAATTAAAGTACCTCTCAGGAATAGCTGATGGGTCAAAAATAGGTGCAATAGGTATCACTGAGCCTACAGGAGGCTCAGACGCAATAGGAGGTATGAGATTAAAGGCAGTGAGAGAAGACGATCACTATGTCCTCAACGGAGAAAAATGCTTTATAACAAACGGTAGCGTAGCGGATTACATTTGTTTATATGCTAAAACAAACGATCAAGTAAAAGCGCATCAAGGAATTTCTGCATTTATTTTCGAAACTGACACTCCTGGCTTTGAAGTGGTTAAAGAATACAAGCACATGGGACGTAGAGGGATGCCCAATTCTCATCTTCGCTTTAATAACTGTAAAGTCCCGGTTGAAAATATGCTTCATAGAGAAAATGAAGGCGTAGATGTGTTGTTGTTTGGCCTTGATGGCGAAAGAACTTTTACTGCTTCTCAATACCTTGGTCTTGCTCGAAGTGCCTTAGAAGTTGCATATAAATACGCTCATAAACGCGTGCAATTCAAAAAACCTCTCTACTCTTTTGAGGGAATATCGTTCAAACTTAGCGAAATGTTTATGGATGTAGAGCTTAATAGAATGGCAATAGCTCAAATTGCTAGAATGCTTGATGATGGTCATTATTGTAGAGCCTCCGTTGCTGCTGTTAAAACTCGGATAGCAGACGCAACAGTGAGAATTACGCAAGATGCAGTTCAAATTGCGGGAGGTCTTGGATACTCAGAAGAATATCCTTTAGAACGCTATTATCGAGATGCAAAGATCGGACAAATCTCAGCAGGCACATCTGAAATTATGAGATATATCATTACAAGAGAAATGATAAGAATGTGGGGCAAATAGGTTTAAATGTATTCTTCCCTTATTAATTTTTCAACTGCACTTAAAGGTAATGAAAAAGGTTCGATTGATTCCATTTTAAGCGATGTTAACGCTGCAGAAAATCGTAAGGAATCTTCTGGACTTTTGGTTATTCGTGATCCTAAATAACTTATAAAGGCAGTATCCCCTCTACCTGTCCTTCCTATGCTAGTTTTATTTTTCCAAGGAAAGAAGTACAATCCATTTTTTAAACTTAAGTTTATTCCGTTTTTGTGGGTGATAAGAACTTCTTTCGGTCCTAATTTGGTTAGTTGTTTACCTGCTTTTGATATGGAAGATAGAGTTGTAAGAATTTTCGCTTCAGTTTCGTCAACTTTTAAGTAATCTACTTTAGATATTATTTCAACCTTCTCTTTTTCAGTTAAGTTGAAATATTGCATTTTACTCTCTTTTAAACCTCTAATAAAACCTTGGATGTCAAGCCCCAATCTGCCGTTATATATCTCATTCAAATATTTTAACAGTTCTAAATCGATTTCACCCGCAATTATCGAACCTATAACAAAAAATTTTGTGTTAATATCTGGGATTTCTTCCTTATTAAACGCACCCGCAAAACCTAAAGGCTCGTAACTCCTATATTCCATATTTTGTGAGGAGTATATGTTTTTAATTCCTGAAGTTTCTTTAGCTGGATACGCAAAGTATTTGATATTGTTTTTCTCGAACGATTCCAAAATTGGGAAATCTTCGATCTTTAACCTCGTAATGATTGCTAATTTCAATCCCATTCGACTGCCTGTTAACCCTCCGTAATATACTGCACCTCCTAATACCGATTTACTCACTCCATCGATTTCTATGATATCTTTTGCTACATGCCCAATTATTACAATATCTGACTCAAATTCTTCTTTAACCATAATGAATGGTTTTAAAATGAAATATTTGTTTAAGAAATTATCTTTTTTAATTTATAAAGTTAGGAATTTCTCGAAATAAGATTAAAAAAAATAAAGTGGAAATTCAAATCTATTTTATCTTATGCTTTTTAAATTTGTATTTCTGTGATACTAAAAATGTTGTTAAGATAATTCCAATCATTAAAGGTATTAATCCTTGTGAAACATAGTGAGTTGAATAGCTTGTTTGAATTGTTCCATATATTTCTAAGTAAGTTTCAGCAGTTATGAAAATATGTATATAACCAATATAAGGTTGATTTAGATAAAGGGTTTTATAGATTCCACTAATGTTCTGCTCCTCGTAATATGGGAGATATCCTCCTTGTTCATTAATCCAAGCCCCGTAGTCGTTATCATTAAGTACTAATATTGTAAAAGAACTGTTATCTGCCCCTAGACTAATAATCAGTTCTTGATTATTTGAAAACATAGGATACTGGTAGTGTAACGGATATGTTACACCTTCTATTATACCAAATTGTCCAAAATTCTCAATCACGTATGTATTTGGGAAAGGGATATATATAATTGAAATTCCAATAAATGAGAAAATTATCCCTGTTATCATTATAATTGTAGATTTCTGCTTTTGTTTAAATTCCTTCTCAATCATAAGAAGTAATTACCTCTCTTTTATTGTAATCTAAATAGAAGGAAGAAATAAGCTTATTTAAATAATGCTAGTAAGTAAAATTTAAACAATTTAAATTAATTATGTATAACATTTAAACAGATTTCAGAGTAAATCAGCCTAAACTGACGAAAATAAGAACTTTTATAGGAGAAAGATATTCAAGTTAATTTAACAATTAAACTAATAATTTTTAAAGAGGGATGTTCATTTACAATTTTAATAATGCATGAACGGAAGAAAGATTTTTTAAAATATACCTTGCTCTTTATTTTATTTTTAATCGCTGTTATCTATGCGATTACATTTCATGTAATAGCAGAGTATAACAATTGGATAGAGTATCAGATTTCTATTATTGTTATGATATCATTAATCTTCTTTATGAGTTTTTTCTTCTTCTCAGCATTCCATTACATTATCCGAAAATGATTAGCATTTAAACTAAATAATACTAGTATTTAATTCTATGAATTCAAATTGACTAATGCGTTGGTTATTGCTTTTACAAGAGTTTCTGTAAGTTGAAAGTCTAATCGAATACATTTTGCGACCTCGATTTGAATTGCGTTTATTTTGTTTTTTTTAAAAAACTGCTGAGTTATATATCCTCCAGAATAAGATAAATTATGTTCTGTTAAAGTCAGGCCATCATCTACTTTGAAATACTTAGAAATTTCGGATTGCAGTTGAGAACAGCCCCAATATTTATTACAATCTTGTTCTTTTGGATCTTCAAGGAGATCAAGGGTTTTACCGAATATGTGCCCAAAAATAACATCAGGATATTCTCTATAAGGTTTTGTAAATCCATGGAAATCTATAATTAATACTCTTCCGTGGTTAGATACGCACTCTTGAGCGAAATCGTTCAAAAGTTCATGATAAGAATGAAAAATTGTCTGGGCTTCAATAGATTTATGATTGAAGGAACTTTCTGATTGCGAGGGTCGGTTTAAATCTACTTTACTTCTATGGATTTTGCTAAGAATGTGGGAAATACTAATATTTTTAACTTTTAACGAACTTATAATCAACTTTGCGATGAAGTATGTATTCTTATCTGCAATTTGAGGACCGACTGTCTTATCTGGTATTCTATTTGGCTTTTTATAACCTCCATGAGGACAAGATAGGATAACTGGTGCATTACCTTTTGCGAATTCAAAATATCTACTAAAGTCCATTCAAGTTTAAAAATTATTTCCAAGTAATAAATTTTGATAAATTAAAATGAGAATTGTGATCTAATTCATTCCAGTTTGTTTTGAGGTGAGATTAGCTTTAAGGATTATTTTTTCGTTGCGGAATTTAAACTCATGCTATTAATTATTTGTTTATTTCTTTATTACCTTAATAATTATTTTCAAAATGTTTTTTAATTTAGAAAATTTTTGCTTATTACATTTAAGTAAATTAATAAGTTACTATTTAATTGAGGTAAGGGATAGATTGGCTATTGATGATTTGATAAGCTTTTTAAAAAAGAAAGGTTTTAGAGATACATTAGAAGTCCTTATGAACTCTAAAGGGCATAGAATCGATAAACACTCCTTTTATAACGAATTAAACAAGTTTAGCTACTATAATTCGTATTTCCGAGTTAAAGAGGATTTAATTGAGCGGGGTTTGATTACGATTGAGCAAAACAACAAAAAGAAGTTCGTAAAATTAACATCTAAAGGTTTAGATGTGTATAATAGATTAGAAGAAATCAATAATCTAATAAACAATAAATAGACTTCACTATATACTAAAATCTCATATTCTCAGCAGTTATTTTTAATCTTTCTTTCTTTTTTTATTAAAAGGATATATTCACCTGATTAGAAGGAGTTAAAAAAAATGATTTTGGAAAAGCTTATCGTAGGACCATTAGGTACAAATTGCTATATTTTTGGATCAGACAAGACCAAAGAAGTTGTTGTAATAGATCCTGGAGGAAACGCCGAAGCAATAATTACTAGTATTGATGAATTGAAAGGAAAACCAATTGCAGTTTTATTAACACACGGTCATTTTGATCACACAACAAAAGTAGGTAAAATTCTCCGCCATTTTGAAATACCACTGATGTACAATAAGAAAGAGTACGATTCTGGAACTTTTAATCAAAAACAAGCTAATCGGTGGTTAGTTGAGGGAGATATTATTAAAATCGGAGAGATTAGACTCCTTACTTTAGAAACACCCGGTCATAGTCCGGGATCCTTATGCTTTTACACCTCTGATGTTGATAAGTTTAAAGGAAAAGATATTAACGGTATATTGTTCACAGGCGATTTAATTTTTAGAGGAAGCATTGGAAGATCGGATTTTCAAGGTGGGAATCAAAATTTATTATTTGAAAGTATACGTAAGAAGATTATGAATAATAAAGGAATAAATGATAACTTTATCATATGTCCTGGGCATATGGGTTTATCAACTGTAGGAGAAGAAAGAGCAAATAACATGTTTAGGAAATTTTTTCTTTAATTTTTGAAAAAATCCATATAAAAGCAAGTAGTTGATGAGATAGGATCAAGAAAATAAAAGGTTGATTATTTAAGGATAATTAGAATAAGTTGTTCCTCTAAAGCAATCATAGTTTCTCCTTTCGAAGTTTCTAAGCGTATAAATTTAAGTCCACCTTCTTTCAATGCATTCACAACCTGTTTTCCCTTACCAATTAAGGATGTAACATAAGCTGATATCTCTTCACTGATTTCGATTTCCATGTTAGAATCTATCGGTAAACCACTCGAATCACAAATGATCACACCCCTTATTCCCTCGCGTTCTTCGAAGCGACGTATGATAGCCTTGACTTCTTGTCGATTAATCATTATTAAATCAAATTTTTAAGTTAATTTAATACCAAATTAATATATAATTATAATATATTCCCTATTTAAAAAATTATCATCTTCTTTTTATTCTTTTGATAAGTTGCAAATAATTAAGCGGTATGTTAGAAAAAAAAGCTTTGAGATACTCGAAGGGAAATAAATTTAAATTAGGATAATATATATATATATTTAAGTATTAAACTACAAGATTTAGATAAGCTAATTCAGAATTCAAAAACTAATTACTAAAAAAATAAAGAGTCGTGTAACTATGGTAGACAAGGAAGTTATTGAAAAGAAATTAGCAGAATTGTTTGATGTCGTACCTGAAACTGAGGGTTTAATAGCTTCTGATATGGAAGGAAAAGTAATTGTAGGACAAACTATTACGGAAATGGATCACAATGGAATCGCGAAAGCATGTGCAACACTTATAAAAAATATTAATGTTTTGGGGGAAAACATAGGAAAGGGGGGCGTAAAATCAGCAACTATAGAATTAGAAGACGGATATGGAGTAATAGTTAGTTCTGATAAGGGAATCTTAATCGCTTTAGCTGGATTAGATGGTAAAGCGTCTTTATCTCTTCTTAAAAGAAACTTAATTTCAATTTCAAACTTATAAATTTATTTCCTCTTTTTTTAAAAAAAAGAAATATAGGAAGTTAATATTTTTGAAAATTAATCCTTAAGACCTTTTTCTTCTAATAACGAATCTAAATCTGTAGCAAGAGATTTATCCTTTTTCTCGGCTTCTGGTTTTTTCTTCTTCAATCGCTTCTTGGTTTTTTTTTCGGTATCCTCTGTTGGTTGTGCTTCTGGAATTTCTTCCTTAGGTAATTCGCTTACTGATACATATCTTCCTTTTCGTTGTTTTCTTTTTTCAGGTTCTTCAAAAGGAGTTTCGATTCTCTTTATAGTCCTTTTCACATAAAATAACATGATTCCCCAGACTAAAACAAAAATAAAAACCATGATAAGGGTGAATAAGTTTAGTAAATAATCAACAAGTAGCACATCATATATATCAAACAACTTTGAAATTTGAAAAGTAAGCTCCTCATCAGTTATATCATTTTTTAAGCCTATTGAAACAGATACATTTATTTGATCGATTGCTGGAATGTCAATTTTAATCAAAATAACTGTAATATCTCCGGGTTTAAATTTTTCTAACGCTAAATAATCAATCTCAACAATGCTATATGTTAATGAGGGTAAGATCCCTATAGAAATATTTGGAACGATTACTCTGAGTTCCGAGTCTCCTATATTGCTTAATGTTAATTGGATGGTGATTTGAGCGTTTCTATAAATCTGCTCTACATTCGATCGAAGCCTTAAGGATATGGCATTGAATGCGCGATACATTAAAACAGTAACATTACGAGAGTTTTCTAAAGTATATTGATCTCCTTGCCAAGTTAAGCGAAATTTAAACTGGTCATCGCTTGGTAGACTTGATGTATCAATTTCAAAATCTGTAATACCATTCATATCCGAAATTTGAGTCGAAAGGGTTTCCCATATTCCACTATCATAAAATTGACAAGAAACATTCTTATTTGGAATTATATCTCCGAACTCCGTTATTAATATAGAACTTATATTAAATAATTGACCGTAATTCGGTGTTTGAGGTAGTGTTTGAATCTCTGAAAAATCGCTATTAATTTTCAGAGAAAAGGATTCAATAAATTGGTTGTAGCTACTTACATAATTGCGGTCGTATATATTTATTATAAAAGTAGTTTGATTTGGAAGATATTGACATTCATCTCTTTCAAAAGGCTTCACAATTGAAGCTCCTGTAATATCATTGTTCGATTTTAAAGCGATAATATAACCCTCAAACACATCTTCTGTACTATTGATAATTAAGGAATATTCATTGCTTTCAAAAGTATCAATCTCAAAGCTTTCGCCACCGTATTCTATAAAAACTGTGAATATTGTTTTTGCTCCACCTTTTCTTATTGGAGCATTCACTCCATGCCAGTTTCCATCTCCGAGAAGAGTTGGCATTGTGATATCAACAGAAAACTCTTGGGTATCTTCGCCATTTGGATCAATACTAGGTTTTAAAGTTTTGAGATCTGTCGTTTGTTCAGCGATAACCCATTCTTGATTAGCTAAAGATACAAGCTGTACGTTTAACCTTAGCTTAATCTCGACAAAATCGTGTTTATTTTGAATTCTTGCGCTAATTCGTATATTTTCATTAGGATTTAAAATTGTCTCGTTTTGCAGAAAACTTTCAATTACAATCGGGATTTCTTCTTCGCCAATAGTATATATAAACTCTTGATTAATATCTGTTTTATTTACAGCATAAAACGAAGGGTAATATTTGTCATCCGTGACATTAACAGTACTAATTAATATCGAATATTCTTCATACACCTTGTCAACGATTCCATCAAGAATATTCTGGTTTAATGTTGGTTCGAAGATTAAATCATTCATCTCAACATCGTACTTATCAATATAAAGCTTAAGTTTTTGACATCCTATAGCAGAGCCATTTTCCCAGAAGAATCCTAAATAATAATTACCAAGAACAGGTATATCGTTTGTCACATCGTAAATGGATTGATTATTAAAATCGTAAACAAGAGAATTCCCAGTTATTACTCCTGATCCTGAATTTAATTCGACTCCTGGTACTTTTGTAGAATTGTTTGGATAAAAAAGAACCACATTAGCGTTGCCACTAATAGGAGCATTAGAATTAGGATCTCTTATATCGAGTTTTATTGATATATTATCCCCATACATAAAACCGTTAGTTTCCCAAAGAATGTCTTTGTAATTAATGTAACTATTCATATCGTATATGAGGTTGCTACTAGTAAGGTTAAGTGAGTAAACACCGCTTATACCCCCAATAAGATCGTTTGGTACTGAAATATATTCGTATGAAGGTTGATTGGGCAGTACTTGTTCTCCACCCGTCTTGTTTACAATGTCCTCGTAAATCTCGACGAAATTTGGATTTGTTAAATTTTTTGCAGTATAATCGCTCGGGAATAAATACCAAAATTCAAGCAAATTCCAATTATCGAAGTTTTTATAACCTGTGTTCATAGTATAGTTTAGCTCCCATATCGGAGTAGTATCATAAGATACTTGATAAACACTGTTAGCTTGTTCTATCCAATATGCTTTTACCATATAGGTAACGTTAAAATTAAATCCTTGAATTATGCTATTATTCCATGTTAAGTCTATTTGGAAATTATTCAAAGAATTATTTGTAATTGAAGTAGTAAAATTATAATCCCATTGACCTAAACCCCATTTTAAGGATGAACTTGTATCGTAAGGAGGATCATTGTTGATTTGGTTAATGATAGGAATATCTTGAATCTTTAATGTATCTTGACTGTCGTAAGGATTCGTAAAATCTGAGGGCATATATGCTCTAGTAACATTCAATTTAAAAGCCGCTGCGTCAAGTATTTCAGAGTTGTAGGGTGATGTTGTGGTAAGCACTTGTTTAATCGCTAAATTCCATGTAAATCCACTGTTACTGCTTGTTCTTAATTGATGATCTACTATCGTTTCAGGATCCCCATAAGTTTGCTGAGGCATTGTAACTAAACTAAAAACCTGTTCTGAACGATTTGATTTAATTACAATAAAATAATTGCTAAGGCTCAAATTCTGTGTGTTTGCAAGATTAAATTCAAAATATGATAAAGAATCGCCATGATAATCGTTATAATCTATTATTTGGGTATCGATTAATTTGGTAGTATCCGGTTCTAAATTTACTTCTGTTAGGTATGCTGGTGATCTGGCTATAGTTGCATTTGCTTCATATAGCGTTATGTTTAACTCTGCATTTAATGCTTGGGTGAGGTTCAAAGTTCTTATCCAAGCATAGAATCCGTTAACACTTGAACTTTCCCCCTTTAAGTCAAACTCCAAAGCAACTTGATTACTACTGGTTATTGGTAAATCAAAACCGTAAGTAGAAGCTAATTCAAATTCTTCTAATGTAAGGATAAAGTCAGTAGAATCGTATCTTTGGAGGTAAAATTGTATTTGACTAACATCAGAGGTATTAATATAATTTAGATTTTCGTTAACGAATCGGTCTTCAAAGAGTTGAGTACCTAAACTGTAATTTATAAACATCCTATCAGTTACATTTATCCAAGTGGAGTCAGAGATATCAAGCATTTTTAAGGTTAAAAAGGCGCTATTATTAAGGCTACTTGAAAATTTTGAAATTAAACCTAATATCAGGGATCTATTGAAATCAACATCGAATAAAGTTCCATCATAGATAGTACTAGTAAAATTTGAGGAAATTGTAAAATTCAGTATACCACCTGAAGATTCTAATCGTATATAAGTAGAGGGTAGGCCATCGATTAAATTATCAAAAATTATTGGATCAAGGATACTTCCATTATTAATACTCATAGATGAAGTATCTTCATTATAGACAAATTTTATAAAATCATCTGCTTCTAAAGCGTTTGTATCTTCAATAAAATAATCGGTTGTGAAATTATTCTGAAATGTGAAATTAAAATTTCCATAAGTCAAATAAGTTGATTCTGTAGTTGACATAGATGGAATATTAAAAGAATTTTGATTGTTATCATTTGAAAAGGAATTATTTAAAGCATAAATTCTTACTTCTTGATTATCTCCTGTACCTGATATATAATAATCTGTCAAATACGGGTCGGTATCAGAAGTTAGAATATTTATTTCATCATTTGACCAATTATCTTGTTGGTTATTGTCTATATCTATATTAAAGTCACTAAAAATCCAAATATTTACTAATAACATTGAAAAAATGAATGTACTTGCCAATAAAATTCTTTTAACCTTCTTTGTTCGTCGTGAAATCAAATTAACCAACCGCAGTTGTCAATATTTTAGTTCATTAAATAATCTAAGAATATTAAAATTTGCTAATTTATTTTAAATTTATTCGATAGATTACTTTATGTTAAAATATTAAGATAATAAGTATGATCAAAGAAAAAAAATACTTATAAGGTTGAAAGCTTAAATGAGTGTAGAATCAATTATCGCCAAAATTGAGCAAAATAAAGAAATCTACATTGAATTTTTAAGGAAACTTATTCAAAGCGATTCTGTTAATCCACCTGGGAATGAGAAAAACGTAGCACTGGCTATTAAAGATTTCTTAAAAGATGTACACATTAAAACTGATATTTTTCCCTTTGGAGATAATCGCGCAAATCTAATAGCGTATTTAAACGAAAATTTTAAAGGAAAGAATCTGTTATATAACGGGCATATGGATGTCGTTCCTCCTGGATCCGAAACAGATTGGAAATATCCCCCCTTCTCGGCGCTAGTTAAGCGTAATAAATTTATGTATGGTAGAGGAACCTCTGATATGAAGAGCGGGTTAGCAGCTATGGTTATTGCGTTAAAAGTGTTAAAAGAGTTAAATTTCGATCTTACCGGAAATTTAATCTTGAATGCTGTCGCAGATGAAGAAACAGGTGGAAAGTTTGGAACAGGTTGGTGCATTGATAATCCATTAAAGCCTATAAAATTTAATTTTGCGGTGATAGGAGAATCAACAGGTTTAAGTCCGCTTCCTAAAGCAATTCTCGTAGGGGAAAAGGGGCATCTCATCATAAAAATAAGAACAAATGGGATTTCAGGTCATTCTTCAATGCCAGCAATGAGTAAAAACGCAATTTATATGATGAGCGAGATCATTGAAAACCTTGATAAAGTCGATGAATATATCCCTAAAAGCAAACCACCGATTAAATTGGATAAACTCAAAAAATTATTAGCAGTTACCTTTCCAAGTAAAGATGTTTTTGACAATATTTTAAATGAGCAATCCGAACTAGAAAGCTTGCTCCAATCTCTTATTAGTTATTCAAAAGCACTCACCATGATAAAGGGGGGAATTAAAGAGAATGTAATTCCCGACTCTTGTGAGGCTGTTCTTGATGTAAGGCTTTTACCGGGACAACAAGTCGAACCTATTATAGAAGCTTTAAAGAAACTTATTAGGGATGATTTAGGATATTTAGTAAAGGATGATTCAACTAGTCCTTCGCAAAAAGTTTTTGTTGAGATTGAAATAGTAACGGCTTCTGAAGGCTCTTATTGGGAAAATTGGGAAGAATCTGAAGAATTAAATGAGTTTTATGAGCTTGTTGAAAAGCTCTATGAGAAAAAACCATTTTATTTTCTTCTACCCGCTTCTGCTGATGCGCATTATATGCGTAATGACGGATACTGTCCACAAACTATTTTATTCGGACCTGGTAAAGGAAGAACCGCTCATGCAATTGATGAAAACATTGAAATTTTAGATTTTATTAGAGCAATAAAGGTTTACGCGATTTTTGCTTACAAATTTCTAAGTAAGAAATGATTCGATTTGAATTAAAAATGTTAACAATTTCACACATGAATAGTAATCTATTTAAGACCTTTTTTTTTTAATAGTTTTAATGCAAGATTTAGTAAAAATAGAAGATAGCGTAGTTCTCATAGATTCTTCGAGATCTATGGTTAGGAAGGATTTTAAACCTAGCCGTCTATTAGTTGCATTGGAAACAGCAAAAAACTTTATTCATGAGAAATTTATAGTAGATCCTAAGGATAGAATAGCAATTCTATCTTTTGGTGCTACGATCAAGAAACTCTGTTCATTTAGTTTTGATGAAGAACAATTGGTTAAATCATTAGAAAAAATCCAAGTTTCTGGTAATGGTTTGCTTGATGAAGGATTAGCATTCGCAATTCAATTTCTAGTTGGCGAAATGCGAAAATTGGGAGGTAAAACCAGTAGAATTTTTATTATATCAGACAATAAATTAGAATACAAAGAAAAAATCCAAAAGACAATTGGTGTTGCTAAAGGTTTGGGAATTTACATTGACGCTTGTCAATTGGGGAAAACCCAAGATTATTCTCAAAGTATCCTAAAGAAAATGGTAAGACTTACTGGAGGTCAATTTGGATTCTTTAACAATTCAAAAGCATTATTAAATGCTGGAATGTCGTTTGCATCAAAAAAAGAACTTAAGACCTCAACAGACTATTTTTCACCAGATAAAAAAAGCGACTTGGCGCCACTAATAAGTGAAATAGCGCTACAACTGAGAAGACCTAGCGTTTTGGATATAAGGTTGATGATGAGTAGCAGAGATAGAGGTCAAGAAAAATGTCAAATCTGTCACTCCGTAAAAGCACCAATAACGAGTTCTGATTTTTTTAGCGAAGGAAGATATTGTCCTTCATGTGAACGACCAATGCACCTTTCGTGCGCGGCTATGTGGGCAAAGAAAACTGAATATAAAGAAAATATTTTCAGATGTCCGTTTTGTTTTTTTTTGTTAGAACTTCCATCAGCAGCATCAAAGTTAATAGAAGAGAAAACTGAGGAAGAACCAAAAATCAAATTAATCGATGAAAGTGGTATTAACACTACTAAAATGGCTTCAATTCCAGAATATGATATCGAAGATATCAATTCATCTTGTACTTATTGCCACAGTATTTTTTTAGGTGATTATAAGGTATTTCAATGCCAAAAATGTGGAGCATATTATCACGAACCATGTTTAAAGAAGATGCATTCTGAAATTAAAGCTTGTAGAGCTTGTGGAGCGCAAATCATGTAGGGATTAGTAGTATTCCAGGAGAACCGTAAAAAAGAAATACATGTGATTAGGGGAAATTATTCAAAGACCAGATAACTAAAATATTCCATTATTTGAAAATAATATAAAAATCATCTTTCTCTCATAAAGTTGAAATAAGAAAGTAAATTACTTTAACAATTATTATAAGTAGTAACAATGTAATTGCTAGTCAAGAATATTCTGGTAAAATACCATTTTGAGTTCTATCATGTCCAATACTAAAAAAAATAAATGGGTAATTACTTCAGCATGGCCTAACGCAAATTATATCCCTCATCTGGGAAATATGATTGGAAGTACATTATCATCTGATGTATTTGCAAGGTATTGTAGGTTAAAGGGAGATGAAGTCGTCTTTGTTTCAGGATCTGACTCACATGGCACTCCTGTTGCCGTTGCAGCTAAGAAGCTGAATATTTCAGCTGAAGAATTAGCCAAAAAAAATCATACTTTAATAAAGGATTTGTACGAGAAATGGAAAATATCGTACGATAATTATACTGTTACGTACAATCCAACCCATATTGATTTTACAAGGAAATTCTATTTGGAAGTTCAAAAAAATGGATATGTTTTTGAAAGAGAAATCGAGTCTCTCTACTGCGAAAGTGATAACTTTTTTCTTCCTGATAGGTTTGTTGAAGGGACATGTCCTCACTGTGGCGACGAGAATGCGAGAGGAGATCAATGCGATAAATGTCAAAAATTGCTTACTCCGTTAGAGTTAAAAATTCCCCGTTGTGCTATCTGCAATAAAACTCCTGTAGTCCGCAAAACTAAACATTGGTACTTAGATTTACCTAAATTACAGAGTAGATTAGGAAATCTGATAAAAAATAATACTATTATACCTCAGAATGCCAGGCAGATGTGTTTAAATAGTATTGCAGAGGGAATTCCAGAGCGAGCTATAACTCGAGATTTAGAGTGGGGAATTCCTGCACCATTTAAAGGTGCTGATGTAAAGACAATCTATGTTTGGTTTGAAGCAGTTTTAGGGTATGTTTCAGCTGTTAAAGAGTGGGCTGAGATAATTATTAAGGATTCAAAAAAATTTGAGTATTTTTGGAACGATCCCGATACTAAAACGGTTTTTTTTATTGGAAAAGATAATATAATTTTTCACCTTATTGTTTTTCCAGGGCTTCTACTAGCGTATAACGAAGATAAGAGTAACACTGAGAGGTTCGTATTACCATATAATGTTTCTTCTACAGAATTTTTAATGTACGAAAATGATAAATTCTCTAAGTCTCGAGGAAATGGAATATGGATTGATGAAGCTTTAAAATTGGCTCCTCTGGATTATTGGCGCTTTTCTCTCGTATATAATCGCCCAGAAACGAGTGATACCTCATTTTTGTGGTCAGAATTTGAAAATAATATCAAAACTTTAAATGATAACATTGGTAACTTTATCCATAGAACTTTAACTTTCATTGACAAACAATTTGAGGGAAAAATTCCAAAAAAATTAGAAAATGATGAAGTTGATATACAATTCATAGATCGCATAAATTCAATCACTGAGGAAATAGGTGAGAGTATACAGAATTTTAAATTAAGAAAAGCATTAAGAGATATTGTTAATTTTGGAAAGGAAGGAAATGTTTACCTTAATAACAAAGCCCCTTGGCATTTGATTAAAAAAGATAAGGATGCAGCTGGACACGTATTTAATATATGTGCTCAAGCTGTTTATGCATTTGGCGTTTTATTAAATCCATTTATTCCTGAAACATCTGAAAAGATACTTTCTTATCTGAATATGTTAAATTCTAGAGACTTAGCTTGGTATAGTGTAGATGAAAATGCCATTAGAGAAGGCTTGAAAATTAAAAAACCAGAACCATTATTTCAAAAACTTGAAATTGATGATTTAAAAAAAGCTCTTCAAGATATAAGAAAAAAGAGTGAAAGAAAAGGTGAGAGAAAATTGGTATCGTACGAAGATTTTAAGAAACTGGATATAAGAATTGCTGTAATTGATAAGGTTGAAAAGGTCCCTAAAGCAGACAAATTATATAAATTATCTATTTCCTTAGGGGAAGAAAAGAGAACATTAGTTGCGGGTTTAGCTGAACAATATAAAATTGAAGATTTAAAAGGTAAAAGTATTGCTATTTTAGCAAATTTAGAACCTAGGAAATTGAGAGGAATTTTAAGCGAAGGAATGCTTCTTGCTGCTGTAGATGGGAAGAATGTGTCTATCTTAACACCAGATAGAGATATTCCAGCCGGAGCTAAAGTTGAATAAATTATAATTTTAAAGAAAATATAGGATTTAATCGGGCTATAACTTCACCGAGTTCTAACTGAATCGATTTGAGGATAACATCTCGTCCTCTGTATTCGAATTGTAACTCCTTTACATTTCTCACAATTTTTAATTTTTTTCTATCTTTTATTAGTTCGCATGCAAAATATCTTTGATACTTGTGTTCTAAAACTTTCTGAACTCTCCTTACATCAGGTAGCATATAACCTCCACCGTGGGGCAGTATATCAGCATTGCTCAGTAAGTTTAGAAGCTCTAAATCTTCTGCTCTTGTGAAGAAATTATTGTTTATTAATGCTGTTCTTGAAAAACTTTTTTTACCTCTAAAAAGATAACACGCTAAATCGGCTCGCAATGCAGTAGGGAAAATATTAGTTTGAAGGATATTACTTTTTATATCAGTACAATTACTACCTAAATACATGTTATTAAAATCTTTTAAGAATTGGTGTGGAGTATTACATATTACTTTATAATCAGGATTAAAAATATTGCGAGCTATCATTTCCCTCTTCTTATTAGAAAAATGAAGTGCTTTTTTATTAAATTCAAGATAATCTTTCGCATCAGAGTCTAATAAGATATATTGTTTCCCAAAAATTGTTTGTTCTTCAATAGCAATTTCTTTTAATGTCTTCGAAATGTCAATGTACAAACCAATTCCATGCTTATCGTCGCGAAATTCAGGAGCCGATCCATGAATCATGAACATATAAGGAGGAAAGTTGGTATCAGACAAATTTTTAGTCTTAAAACAATTAATAAAATGATTAGAAACGCCATAATCCCAATTGAGTTGAATATTATCATAATATAATTCGGTATTCTTTACATTGTCTATTTTTTTTATGATATCGTACGGATCAGGTAACTCTTCTAATCCTCCGACTAATAATCCGCAACAATTAGGCTTAATATTTAAAAATATTAATTTTTCATCCCCATCTCCCCAATTTAATCTTCCACCGTATCCTAATCCTGAATTCCAACGGAAATTGTTTCTTGAAATCGTCTCATCAGGGGATGAAATAAAGGTTGCTTTAGGTTCAAAACCATAATTTTCTTGAATAAGATGGAATTGAGCTAAACCATATTTCATGTTTGCTTTACACAGTTTCGAAGCGCCGTCATTCAATCCCGAAGAAAAAATGTATTCTTTTGCTCTCTGGAGTAAATCTTCCTTAGACAGTTCACATATTTTATTGGATAGTCTAATTGAACCCATTCTACTTAATAATTATATATTATTATACTTATATATACAATCCTATCTTTCGTATTAAGGGAAAGCTAATTTGAATCAAAGCTAACTATGAGTAATACCGAAAACATTATCATTTACGATTCCGTAAAAGGCATAAATTTAAAAGGAGATTTCGAAGGATCCATAATTACTCGATGCAAGGATGAGAACAATTCCATTATCTTCTCAGACAACTTAAAAATATCTGATTCCGAGGGTATTTTCATTAGTAATGGCCTTAGAGTAGGATTCGAATTAATTTACGATAAAAAAATAGCATTTTCTCGAAAGATAGAGGCGCAATGGTACGAGGATTTTGAGTTGATTGATTATTCAATTCTAATTTCAGAAGATATCATGCAAGTTTACGATGAAGGTCAGTTCTCTGACGCTTTTCCCTACACATTAAATAAGTTAAACACTGCCGCTCTGTATTTAGACGACTATGAATATGGAATCAATCATCTCGAATTTTTTAGAGAAGAAATGCTCAGGAACCCGGTATCTTTAGTAGGAAATGGAGTAATCGTAGCTGATAGAGTAGTAATTGATGAGCGAATTGATCCGGTATTCTACGATTGTTTGATCGTAGGACGTGATGAGGAAGGAGATCTTCTCGTTTCTTTTGAGCCATATATGAATGTTAAAAAATCGTTATCTGATCTTAAATATATTATAATACTTGGCATTGAAGCTATAAGTTTCTAATTACACATGATATTATTCGAAAATAGAAAAGAATTATTGCTCAACATAATTAAATGGGGGAATAATCCTTTTAAAAAATTTGTTAGTACAGGTGAGATTAAGGAGGGTTTAGATTTAGTTAATTCGAGAATAGACTTAATTCAAAAAATTAAAGAACTAGTAGAAAGTGAGACTAACTTTATTCTTCCTATTATAGGGGACGTAGGTTCCGGAAAAACTCATCTCTTTTGGGCTTTAAGAAATAATCTTTATTATTATAATACAATTTATATTTCACTTGAATATGTCTATAAAAAGCTTTTTTCTAATATTTATTCTGAATTTATAGAAAATCTCGAAATGGAACCCTTGAAATTTATCGTAAATCAATTATGTGACAAATGGGGCGCATTAGAAAGAAAATTTGGATTCTTTCATGTTGCAGACATCGAAAAAGTGCGAAAATACGCTTTCGAACAGCTTTCAGATAAATATAACGAAGTAGGACCTGAAACGCTAATGGATGTGATAAATGGAATTACAATCCATCAATTAGACCCATATAAGAAAATCGAAGCAGAGAGATGGTTACTCGGTGAACTGATGGATGAAAAGGAATTATCAACATTAAATCTCGCTCACGATCTTCGTAAAGGGAAAAACGCTTATCTAATGCTAAGACTTCTCATTGAAAACTCTAAATCGGGAACAATTCTATTTATAGACGATTTTGGAAAGATAATTTCAATTATGAGTCCCCAATCTAAACAAGTTGAAGAGATTTTCGATCCTAGTTGGTTATATGGAACCGAAGAGACTTCAAACGATATCGCTGCTGACAAAATATTTAACAAAATCGTTCAACTTCAATATGTTAAAGGTTTGCGTATAATTATTACCTTGAAATCAAAGGAATCTCTAGTAGATATCCGGAAGAAATATAAAGAGAAAAATCCTGAACTATTATCTTCTATAAGGGAACCATTTTATCTTTTAGAATTCAAAGAAGAAGATATTTACGAGTTATACAGTAATACAATGAGTAAATTTTATGAAAGCATTGATAAGTCCGATTTTACTAAGGAGTTCCAAAATCCTTTTTACCCCTTAAATAAGCGCATTTTAAAATATGTATTTGAAAAAGCTGAAGGTAATCCAAGAGCGATTATAAAATTATTAATAAAAATTTTCAACGAGATAATATATTCAAACGAATCTATTGATGTAATTCTTAAAGATTATGAAAATACTAGTAGTTAAATAAAACTAAATATCAGTCTTATTGTTAGTTAGATTGTCAAGTGCATTGTTTTCAGATACCCTTTTTTCTTCAATATTTAACTTTTTTTTTCTGAGAAAGTTTTGGAATTCCCTTTCGTTTATTTTTCCTGAGTCTAAAGCACCACTATTAATTAAATATTGTTTAAAATCTCTAACAACTACGATAACTTCCTCTGGTTTAAAGGCTTTCCTAAGGATTAGACCTTTTCTTTCTAATGTGTATTCAGAATACCACCAGTAAAAGCATATAGACACTACTAAAATCAAAAAGTTGTTTAGCAGACTTATCTGATTTCTATCAGTATAAGATCCTGTTAATGCACCAGCTCCAGTTATCATGACAATTTGGCCTTCAATATATAAAATGGTAAAAGCAAAAAGTAAAAAAGCTAAATTGTTCTCATTTAAAATTCTAAACCTAGTAACTTTTGTTCCTAATCCCTTTAAAACCATTATCGCAGTAAAGATCATTAAAAGAACATCCATTAATATTCTAAAAATATCAATTCCCCCAACTTGAGCAACGCTTCTAAACGAGTTTATAAAACTAAAGGATCTATACCAAATTATAATCCAAATTAAAATATAAAATATTGAGGAAAATACATTTGGAGTTTCATTTCTTTTACTTTTAATAAATATAGTAATTAAACGCCAAGATGTAATAACAATAACTGCAAACATAGCAATATTCCAACCATTAAACCATAAAAATGGATCAAAAGGATCACCAACATTAGCCTCAAAATAATCAATGAATCCAAAATATGTGCCTATTTGGATTAAAACAGGGACTGCTAAGGCTAAAATTAGAAATATTGAACTTAGGAATTGATTCCTTTTAAAGTCGTCTTTATCTTTTAATATCCAATTGTCAGCTTTTATAGAATATTGTTCAAATCCTGCTTTAATAAAAAAGATTTGAATAATATTCCAACCAAAATATATACCAACAAAAAAATATGGAAGAATGTAATCCCATCTCAAGAATTGAATCGGGAATTCTGGAAGAGAAGTAAAAATAAAATATAATGCAATAATGACCACGCTAATTCCAAATGCGATTATTAAACTTAAAATCTTCTTTCTACCAAATTTTTTATCAGGTGAAAATAAAAATAATTTCATTTTTGGAACTACTCCAGAAATCATTAAAAATATAAATGCTAATGAGAAAGTTGATGCAATAAATAGTAACACATTTCCAATAATTGGATTTGCAATAAAACTAAGTAAAGAAATCACTACAACTACAATAAAAAATGTAATTGTATAAAAAATATGACTTGGTTCAAATATTTTATGAAATAATTTGCTTAATCTCTCTATTATCTTTGAATACTTGCTAGTTTCATTCATAAATTTATACCCTCCAATACATAATTTAATGAAATCATCATTCTATTTATATCATGTTAAATATTAATAATCCAATTCTATTTCGATGACTTTCTTAGGAGACGGATGTTACTAAAAAACTTTATCAAATTGTATCAAAATCACAGTCGAGATACCTCCTAGTCCTCCTGAGCCAGAAACAGAGCCAGAACCAAGGCCTTCGCCGGGAGGGATACCCGGTTATGAATTAATATCTCTAATTTCAACAATGCTAATTACTACAGGCTTATTAACTTTAGTTCTAAGTAAACGAAATAAGCTTAGAAAGTAAAATAACCTTAACTTAATCCTTTTTTTTTAAAGTTTTAAATTTTAAAAGATAGCATTTGATGGAATTCTATCTTGCTACAACTTCAGTTTCTTCCCTTTTCCTAACAATCTCTAATCATTTTATAAGAACATTATCGCACACTCAACTTTTTATACTACAATTAATTAAGATAACTCAACGATAATCTAAAAAAAATCTATTTTAATCATAAAAGAGTGCGAAATAAAAAATGAGTTATTTAAAAACAAAAACAACTAAAAAAATTATTTTAATTTCATTGATCATTGTCTTTATGTGGACTTCAATTGAATATGGGGCCAATAATTTCACTGCTTATGCTCCTCCTATCCCTGACGAATTCAATATAGAAAATAATCTCGCAACGGCGTCAATTAACTCTCTTCACAATTACACAATGACGACAGGCTATACATATAATTGGATCGATGTTTCAGGGGGAACAGAACTTTTATTAGGTGATGATGGTTATTCGACCCAATCTTTACCCTTTGATTTTCCTTTTTATAATCAAACTTTTTCGACGATATATTTATGCTCAAACGGATATCTTAGTTTCAATGATTCTTCTCCGGATTATTGGATCAACGATCCACTTCCATCGGGAGACCCGGATAATTATTATTTAATCGCTCCTTTTTGGGATGATCTAATACCAGCTTCTGGTGGAGGAAGTGGAAATATTTATGTGCAATCTTTTGGCACTTATTGGGTTGCAGAATGGCTAGATATAATAGTTTGGCCATCAGGTCCCTTGGTTGGAACGTTTGAAGTGATATTACATGAATCGGGAGAAATAATCTTTAACTACGATTATCTTAGCTATACTGGTGGTGGATATACATGTGGGTTAAATTTAGGCGCGGACGTACAATATTACAATTCATATCAAGGCTTAAACGATTCAACTGATAATTTTGCGATATTTTTTACTTATACACCTGGTGATTTTATATTATCATCTAACGCGGGAGCTCCGGATGATGATGGCAATTTTGATTTATCTTGGACGAGTGCAGTGGGAGCTGTATCTTACTCTATATATGAATATTCTAGTTATATCACTGAAATCAATGGAAGTTTAACCCTTTTAGGAGCAGGAATAACAGATCTTTCTCTGGTTTTAAGTGATTATACTAATGGAATATACTATTTCATAGTTGTTGCTCATAATAATTATGGAGAGACACTTTCAAATTGCATTGAGGTTGTTGTAGGT
>JAGXNP010000050.1 GCA_019894885.1 Promethearchaeota archaeon
ATGTAGTGGCAGTCGCCTGGATGACATCCAGAAATAACGACACCGTCCCAACCATCAGTTAAACTTTTTATAATAAAAAAGGGATTAACTCGTCCAGAACAAGGAACTCTTACTATTCTTATACTTGGCGGATATTGAATCCTACTTACGCCTGCTAAATCTGCTCCGGCGTAGGAACACCAATTACACAAAAATGCGATGATTTTGGGTTCCCAATCTTTACTACTTTCTTTTTTTGTTTCTACAATTGGTTCTATCATTTCATTCCCTTTTAGTTATCATTGAATATAATTGTTCAGAAGAAAATCCTATTATATCAATTGCTGAGCATCTGCAATTACCAGAGCAAGCACCACATCCTTTACAGAGAGCTTTGTTAATTGAAGCTATCGTTCCAAACCTTCTATCATCAACTAATTCAAGCGCTCCATAAGCACAATTTTCAATACACATTCCACAACCAGAACATCGATCAGAATGAACTACAGCGAAAAATGGCTCAATTTCTACTTCTCCTTTCGCCATTAACGCAATTGCACTAGCAGCAGCTCCTTTTGCTTGAGCTACTGAATCAGGTATGTCTTTAGGTCCCTGAGAAACTCCTGCTATGAAAATACCTTCGGTGAGAGTATCTACTGGTCTTAATTTGGGATGAGCTTCTAAAAAGAATCCATCTGCTGACTTTTGAATTCGTAAAAGGTTAGTAATGGAATCAGAGTCTGCTCTAGGCTCAATACCCGTCGAGAGGATAAATAATTCAACTTCTAATTCAATAGGTTGTTGAAGTAATGTATCTTCAGCTCGAATAATGATATTGTGATTTAAAGGGTTCTCTCTGACTTCAGCAATTCGTCCTCTCACATAATTAATACCATAGTCTCTACCAGCTGATTCGTAAAATTCTTCGTAACCTTTGCCAAATGCTCGTATGTCCATGTAAAAAATATAAATATCTGCGTCTGGATGTTTTTCTTTATATTGCCTTGCTTGTTTAGTAGCATACATACAGCACACTCGAGAGCAATATTTATTTCCTCCTTCTCTAAAATTTCTGCTTCCTACGCATTGTAAAAATGCAATACTATGTGGATCCTTAAGGTCTGATGGTTTTACAGGTTTTCCAAGTACCGGTCCAAAAGAACTAAGTAATCGTTCCATTTGAAGTCCTGTAATGACATTAGGGTATTTACCATAACCATATTGCTTTAGTTCTGATGGATCATATTCGTCGTATCCCGTCGCTACTATTATGGTGCCTACTTTAACCGTAAAATATTCTGGTTTGTCATCGTATTTTATAGCTCCCGGTTCACAGACAGTTTCTCTAGCGCAAATTCCGCATTCGACGCAACTATCCATATCGATAGTATACTGACTGGGAATTGCTTGAGGGAATGGAACATAAATAGCTTTTCTTGTAGACAATCCTAAGTCAAACTCGTTAGCAACTGTAATAGGACATGGATCGACACAAATTCCACATCCGTTACATTTTTCCTGATCTACATAATGAGGTTTCTTTTTAATCGTAACTTCGAAATTGCCTACATATCCAGTTACTTCAGTAACTTCCGAATAAGTCAACAATTCGATATTTTTGTCTCGTGATATTTCAGACATTTTAGGTGTGAGGATACAAGATGAACAATCCATTGTGGGAAAAGTCTTGTCAAGTTGGGCCATGTGCCCTCCAATTGTAGCAGATCTTTCCACCAGATATACTTTGTATCCCGCAGAGCTGAGATTTAAAGCGGCATTCATTCCGGTAATCCCAGCTCCGATAATTAAACTTGTTGGTTCTACATTTACTTTTTGTACTGTTAAGGGTTCCAGTTCTCTTGCTTTTGCGATTGCCAACCTTATAAGATCTTTTGCTACTTCATAGGCACCCTCAGGTTCTTTCATGTGAACCCACGTAGAATGTTCTCTTATATTTGCCATTTCAAACAAAAACTGGTTTAATCCTGCTTCTTTGCAAGTTATCCGAAATGTAGGTTCGTGCATTCTTGGGGAACAAGCTGCTACTACAACACGATTAATTAGTCCCGCTTCGATATCTTCTTTAATCATTTTTTGCCCGACATCTGAACATAAGAATTTGTAATCGTGACCCACCGTAACATCCGTTAGTGTTTTAGCATATTCAACTAGATCTGGAACTGAAACTACTCCACCAATATTCACACCACAATGACAAACATAAATTCCTATTTTTGGTTTATCATTTTCCGTGATATTTATTTTTTTATCTGATTCTGTCAATTTTCCTATCCTCCTAAGTTAATTGGTTTTTTACTTTTTCTAAAAATGGTTCTAAAGAAATGAATGGTGGTACTTGCTGTAAATCGTGATTTTTCATTAAGCCTAAAAGATTTGGATCGATCCCAAATGCTAATCCTAATAATTGAGTTACGTAAATTACTGGAATTTTGTAAGGTTCTCCAATAATGTCTTTGTAAAAATTATTTGCTTCCATTTGACCTAAATCTAATTGTAAATGGCAAAATGGACAACAATCGATTATGATGTCAGCTCCAGCATCCCTTATATTTTCTAATTTCTCCCGAGAAAAGTCAGCGGAAATTTCTTTAACAGCGGTCCTCACAGCTCCACCTGCTCCGCAACATTGGAACTTATCTTTATAATTGATGCTTTTTGCTCCCGTTATCTCAATAATTTCATCAAGAAATGTTGGATCTTCGTATTCACCGCCCCAAGGTCTTTTATCACTTGGTTTTATAATGTGACAACCATAATGCACAGCAACTTTTAAGTCTTTAAACTTATGTTTTACAAAACCACGTAAGTATTCAATTCCCAGATCTTGATATAAAACTTGAACAACATGTTTAGGTTCAATAGACCCTTTAAATTCTCTTCCAATCTTAGCCAGATGTTCATTTATCATTTTTTTTAATTCAGGTTCGTGATTCAATTCAACCCATGCATCTCGAAGCGTACCATAACACCCATTACATCCAGTAACAACATCTATTCCTAATTCTTCAGCTATGGTAAGATTTCGAGCAGCGATTACTAACCAAGTAGGTATATGAAAAGCTCGAAAAACTCCTGGAGCAGGACAACAAGAAGCCCCCTCTAATTCTAATATTTCAGCACCCAAATGGTCAAATACTGCTCGAATGGACGCTTCGATCATAGGATAACGATTAGGTGCTACGCAACCAAGAAAGAAACCGTATTTCCATTTACTATTTTTGCTCATGATTAAATATCACTCTATTTTTTCTCTTTTTCCTTCTTTTTATCTTCTATTTTATTCGCTTCTGCTTTCTCCGCTTCTAATTTTTCCTTTTCTTTTTGTTTTTCAATTTTATCTAATAAATCTCGAAAACCAACAGATTTCATTAATTCTTGACATTCTTTAACTGCTTCTGGATGCATATGTACAGTAGGAGGTAGTGGAGGTAATCCATATGATTCGCGTAGATCTCTCCATTTTTGATTTCCTTCCCCATTAGCTGGAACACCATGTCCCGTTACATAAAATACTTTGTTAGCTAATACAAAATGCGGATCTAATATATGACCTTCTTCAACAGCTATATTTCTTAATTTAATTATCATATCTGTTACTGGAATACCTCGTGGGCACCTTTCATAACAAGTATAACAAGTACTACAGAACCAAATACCAATATCTTCTAGAACTGATTCATCCCCTGTTAATGCTCTACGAAGAACTGAACGTGTTCGATACGCAGTTCTTCTCCCTGATGGACATCCTCCTGTACATGTTCCACAATTTATACAAGCCCTAAGTTTCTCTAGACCAGCATCAACAAATTTTTGAGCAATTCTGGAATTCGTGGATTTGTAAACTTTTCTCTTTATATATTTCTCTACATTATCGCTCATATTTATTTCAAATCCCAAACTTTATTTCCAAATAGATTTGATAAAACATAAAAAACTAAGTTTCTTATAAAACGCGTTTGATCAAACTTATCAATTGATAATCTTATGTTTGAAAAAGTAATTTTCTTAAAAAAATTTATTATGAATAATTGATAAACAAATTCCTATTATTTACTATTTGAATTATCACATATTTTTATAAGGTAATTGGTTAAAAATATCGAATAAATCTCTAACTAATATTAAAATTAGAGCATCATGATTTTCTTTCAAAAAGAAAAAAAGAAATAAAAAATAACAGGGATTTTTTAGCATATTTGAAAGTTCGCATTTTTTTAGATCAATTCATCATCCATTTTAACGGGATATTTATGTTTTAAAGTACTAATAGCTAGTGTAAATCGATTAATTTAACCCGCGGGATATTTAATTAACTCCATGATTTCGTCTGGGTTCTTGCCTTTCCAGAGTGAGCCTAAAGTACTAATAAATTTAACGTCAGGATCAAAAACTCCTCTATCCGCGCCAAACATGATTTAAAACCGTTCCAAATACGCTAATCGTTATTTCTAGCTAATTCTTTTAGAAATTCTATCTGTTTTTCTTCTGTTAAAAAAGCTAATTCTTTCTTGATATCCTTTAATTCATCCTTTGAAAGGTTTAATTTAATTAATTCTTCTTTGATTTCTTTAGACAATATTGTAAAAATTCTATGAAAATATTTTTTCACAACCTCTAATTTCTCAAATCCCACTTCATTTTCATCGCTACTTATCAGACTCACCAAATGTATATTTAATGCGGTATTAAAAATTTCATGTTTATTTAATATAGAAAGAAAATGTGCGTTATTAAAAAATGTGGAGTCCATATTTTAGTTTTTTACGATGGGTATTGAAAAGAAAAAAGTACTTCCCTTATTTCTACCTTCTGATTCAGCCCAAATTTTACCATCATGAAGCGTAATTAATTCTTTTGAGATATACAATCCCAATCCTGTACCTTCGATTCCTACATCCCAGCCTTGTCCATATCTTTCTATTTTTCCAAATTGCGTAAATAGTTGTGTAATTTCTTTCTGAGTTAATCCAATACCCGTATCTTTTATAGAAATTATGTAATGGCTGTCTTCCTTCTTAGATTCGATTGTAATTTGACCACCCATAGGAGTGTATTTTATAGCATTTATCAATAAATTCGTAATCACTTCGTATATTTTTTCTTTATCGAATTCCGTAAATAGATTGTCCTTAATATTTACATCAATAACTTGTTCTCTTAAATCAGCAATTCCTTGTAGCTGTTTAACACAGTAATTAATTAGGAAGGTAAGATTATCTTTTACTTTATGCAGTTTTAATAAACCCTGGTCTAATTGCGAGCTTTCCACAAGGGAATTAATATAATCCTCAAGTCGTTTGCTCCCGCTTTTAATTTCTTCTAGAATTGAAATAACATCATCATCAAATTTTTCTGAATGTAGTTTTAATAATAATTCAGTAAATCCTTTAATGGAAATTAAAGGCGTTTTTAATTCATGAGATGTTCTTGAGAAGAGATCACTTTTTAGCTTATTAATTTCGCTTAGCATCCTGTTTTGTTCTTCTAAATGTTGCTGGGAGCGCCATCTTCTCTGTTCTATTTCCAAAGCATCGCAAATTAAGAAAAGCACTAATTTATCTTGATTAGTAATCTTAGGATTTTCCTTAAACATAACGCATAACAAATCGTTTAAATCTTTTCCAGATAAAATTAATTTTCCATAACACGATTTTAATTTATTATTGATTATGTATCTATCAATTCTCCCGTATTTTGACTTATCGATCTCATAAAATTCTTGAGTGAAATCGTGGTTTTCTAAAAACAACTGACTTATAAATAAATTTTGTTTAAACTCTTCTGAGCTATATAATTTAACATCCCCTCTATGAGACATTACTCTGTATTGTTCTTTTTCTTCATGAATACTTTTGTTGATATACAAAACAACATCGCCATCAAGTAATTTAAGGCAAGTTTTTAGCAATAGTTCAATGTTCTGTTGAGTATCCGTCGTGTAGTTTAAAAAGTTTATATTCAGCTCATAAATTAAATCTTCGTAAATCTTTTTTTCGGATACATCCTCCAACCACAATCGAAAACTTATTAAATTGCCTTTTTCGTCGTGTTGGTTTAATCTTTTACCCTGTAACCATTTTATTTTTGCTTCATTGGTAATAATTCTAAATTCTATCTCCTTTCCTTCTTCAGAACTTAATAATCTTTGCAGGTCGTCGGGATGAATGATCTCATCCATTAACTTTTTATTAACAATATTGATATCTTGATAGCCAATGAATTCTAACAATTTAGGGTTAATATAAGAGATACTGTCGTTAGCTAACTCAATTTCCAAAATACCAATTGTCGAAGTCTCTAATAGATCTCTATATTTTTCTTCCGACGTTTTAATAATTTTTTCAGTTAACATCTTCTCAGTGATGTCTTCTACCGTAAATATAATGTTCTCAATTTTACCGTTCCCTCCAATAAGGGGAGTACCACTGATTGAAAGGAGGATTTCTTCACCACTTGATAATTTAAAAGTTGCGTGATAATCATATAATGGTTTTTTCGTTTGTTTTATAATTTGAAAAGGAAGTTTGTGCTTAGCAATTAGATTACCCTCCGAATCAAAAAGCTTAAACTTTGAGCTGATAAAAGACCTGTCTAAAAGTTCTTCTTTTGTGAAACGCATGACTTTTTCTGCTTGAGAATTAACGTAAATAATATGTCCCTCTGTGTTTACAGATAATATCCCCGCAGGATTAGTCTCCATAATTCTTTCTAGCTTGTCATGTTGACGACGTAAGTTCTGCTCAGCATTTTTTCGTTCTGTTATATCTTCAAATGTAATTAAGAGTCCTGCGACTTTACCATCAGAGTTCAGCAACGGGATTCTATTAACATCGATCCAAGTCTTTTGTCCATCTCTACGAGTCCAATATTCATCTGAATGAAAAACCGCTTGATTTGATTCTATAACTCTATTCTCTTTTTGTCTATTATACTCAATCTGATTGCTGTCCCATAACAATTCTTCGTCTTTTTTATCAATAATATTTTCGGGGTGTTCAATTCCTATTAAATTTGCATAGTTATCATTACACCCTAAATAACTTAGATCAATATCTTTCCAGATGATATATTGTGGTATATTCTCCATAACCATTTGGAGCATTTCATATGAACTTTGGAGGGCTTCTTCGTATTTTTTAGGATTGAACAATTTCCAAAATCGTATTTCAGGGATGGTTTCAGTTATTTTTTTAAAGCGTTCTTCAGTAACTTTCAGACTAACTTCTATTTTTTTCTGCTTTGAAATATCTGTAAGAACTACTAAAATCTTATTGTTCTTATTCTCATCAGTAAATTTTTTTGCTTTAATTTCTGCCCAAACAATTTCTCCCTTCTTTGACTGCAACCTTATTTCTTGTAAATGACCAAAAATTTCAACACCTTTTTTTAAAAATTTAGCGATTTTTTTGACATCATCAGAAAAAAAAATTGATAAAAAAGGCTTTCCTGTTAATTTAATTTCAGAATACCCAAGCTTATCTAATAAAGGGCATTGATTAATGAGTTCTATGTCGAAATCTTTATTTTGATTAATAACTACAACCAGATCGTTAACGATTTCCATAAAAATTTGAAATTGAGTTTTGATGTTATCTTGTTTATTGTCGTCAGAAATCATTTTCTTACATCCTTAATCAAAACTTTTTTTTTAAATCTAACCTTCGTGTGTCTCCTAATTAAACAAGTAAAGATACATTTATTTATATATATAGTATAATTTTCGAACCATATCAGTATTGGGATATTATTTAAGATCATATAAAGAATCTTATATCTTAATAACACCAAAAATTTATTCTTACAAAAATTATTAGATAATAACAGATTATCTAAATTTATAACAATAAGGAAGTTTCCAAAAAATTATAGGAGTGTGTTAAGCATCTATGGATGAATTTTTAAGTTGTTTGTCATGTGGTAAGAGGTTAGATTCAAAATCTAAGAAAAACCATGGACAATGTACAGAATGCCTTTTGAAATTAGAATTTAAGGCAGAAGATATAAATATTGAATTTATTCAAAAATATCTGCAAGGAATTTTAGATTTCTTTGTATCTGACGTAAACGCAGCATTTAATAAAGATCCCGCTGCACGTACTTTAATTGAAGTGTTAACGAGTTATCCCGGTATAAAAGCAGTATTGATATATCGTATTGCTCACTTTTTTTGGAAATTGAATGTTCCGTATATTCCAAGATATATTTCGGATATTGCTAGAGAGTCGACAGCAATTGATATCCATCCTGGTGCCGAAATTGGTTCTGACTTTTTTATTGATCACGGAGCAGGAGTTGTAATAGGCGAAACTGCTGAAATTGGCAATAATGTAACATTTTACTCTGGAGTAGTCTTAGGAGGTACTAATTTAGAACAAATAAAGAGACACCCGACATTAGGTGATAATGTAGTTGTTGGTACTGGCGCAAAAATCTTAGGACCTATCACTATTGGTGATAATGTTAGAGTTGGGGCTAACTCTGTTGTTGTTAACGATGTTCCTCCACATTGTGTTGTTGTTGGTGTGCCTGCGAAAATCGTTTCTAAAAAGGGAGAAAAAATAGAAAAAATAGATTTACGGCACGGTGATCTTCCAGATCCAATTTCAATTGCCATATCACATTTAGATAAGCGAATTAAAGAATTAGAAGAACATTTCCCATACACAAAAAAATTCAAAGATGACGATATTGAAATCTTTTACGGAGAATATGGTGAAGGAATTTAAGTTAAATTTTTTTTTTCAAAATGTATAAAAAGGTGAAAATTATGGCTAATTATTATAATAGTATTTTAGAAACAATAGGAAAGACTCCATTGGTAAAGCTTAATCGAATTACTAGTGATGTTAAACCGAATATATTTGTTAAGTTAGAATCTTTTAACCCTGGCGGTAGCGTTAAAGATAGAATTGGCATGAACATGATCCTTAAAGCTGAAGAGGAAGGCATAATTGATAGCGACACTATTATCGTTGAGCCCACATCGGGAAATACAGGGATTGGTCTTGCAATTACATGCGCTGTAAAAGGCTATAAATTAATCCTTACGATGCCTGAAAGTGTATCTATCGAAAGAAGGCAAATACTTCGAGCGTATGGTGCTGAAGTTATTCTCACATCAAAAGAAGGAGGTATGAAAGGTTCTATAACGAAAGCAGAAGAAATTGCTAAGGAGAGAGGAAAGGTGTATATCCCTCAACAATTTAGGAATATTGCTAATCCAGATATTCACAGGAGAACCACGGCTAAAGAAATATTTAACGATTTAGGTGGTCAAGTCGATGGATTTATTGCTGGAATTGGAACAGGAGGAACTATAACTGGTGTGGGTGAAGTATTAAAAGATAGGGTAGGAGCAAGGTTTAAAGTTTATGCTGTGGAACCTAAAGAGTCTGCGATTTTATCAGGAGGAGAAGCTGGACCACATAAAATTCAAGGTATAGGTGCGGGATTTATACCAGAAGTGCTGAACACCAAAATATACGATAAAATTATTACTGTAGACTATGATGATGCCGTCGCAACAGCAAGAAAATTAGCTAAATTAGAAGGAATATTTGTTGGAATTTCTGCGGGGGCATGCGCCTGGGCTGCTATTTACGAAGCTTCAAGAGATTTCGGAGAAGGAGAAAATCTTGTAGCTTTACTACCTGACGGTGGAGAAAAATATCTCTCAACTGATTTATTTCGTTTTTAAGTGGCAAGGATCAAGTAAAAACTTAAATATCACTAATTTTTATTCCATTTTTATGGACCTATTAACATTATATCGTGAATTTTCCTCCAAAATTCTTCAATATTCCATTTTTTTTTATTCTTTATTTTATCAGAAAAATCAATAAATATCGTTTTTATTTCTTTTGTGTGAAAATAGCTTATTAATGGCGAGATAACAGCAATCATAAATTGTTTTTCTCCATATCTTTCTTTAGTGTCGGGATAAGAATCAAAAAATAGATAACCACGATTGTTTAGATTTTTAATATCCAATAAAACACCCTCAGCTTTTGTAATCTTATTATGGCCATAAATTGTAGTAGCTACTGTAAACAATTGATTCACAATATCATCTAAGGGAATTGGAAAAAAATTTTTCTTGGGGAAATATTGATTTAATTCTGGACCGAATTTATCATCCCAAAAGGCTAAAAATAAACAGACAAGTAATTCTTGCTGTATATCTCCCTGAATGTTCATTTTTAAATTCGCAGTTGAAAACGATTTATCAATTTTATTGTCTAATTCTTTTATTCTTTTATTGCGAGTAATTTTGCCTGATAATATTGCGAGTAAATCTCTCTCGTCAAATGGTTTAGTTAAATAACCATCTACCCCAAGCAGCTTACCAAATCTTATTTCTTTAGGATTAGACCGCGCTGAAAGAAAAAGGAACGGAATTCTATTCCAACGCGGTTCATTTGAGATTACTTTAAAAAATTCATACCCATCCATTTCAGGCATCAAAATATCGCTAATAATAACATCAGGAATTTTTTCAAGGTTATACAGAATTTCTATAGCTTCCTTTCCATTTTTCGCAGTTAGGGGGTTGTATTTATTAGATTCTAATAAAATTTTTAAATTATACAATAAATCAAGGTTATCCTCAACAACAAGAATAAGAGGTTTCAAGGGGAATCTAACTGAATTTTTTTTTAAAATTCTTTTACAATAGAATTAGGGTTAGTTAGTATATATGTCTTTTTCAATTCTCGGAAGGAAAATGTAAAAACTTGTTCCTTTACCATATTCGCTCTCAACATAAACTTCTCCAGAATGAAGTTTAATCAATTCTTTCGCAATAGATAATCCTAATCCCGTTCCGGGTATATCAGTAACTTGTTCTGACCTATAAAATCTTTCAAAAATAGAAGAGATATCGTTTTTCGAAATTCCTATACCGCTATCTTTAAATTGGAATAATACTCCATCCCTTTCATTAGCATTATATTCACCTTTGTAATGATCAATTGCTTTTATCTCTATATTATTTCTTTCCCTTGAATATTTTATAGCATTGTCAATAAAAATACGGAATATTTGATCAACTTTTTTACTGTTTCCGTATAATTTCATTTCTTCTTCAACATCTACTTTAAAAGTGATCTTTTTCTCGTTTCCAATTGGTTCCATTAATGTTAAGATATCCCTAATGATTATGGATGGCTTATATTCGTCCCATTTCATTTTGTATTTCCCTTCATCTATTCTCGAAAGCGCTAAAATATCTTCAATTAAGTCTTTTAGGAGGTAGATATTTCTTGAGATTCCTTCTCTCAGTTTCCTATTGATTTCTGGAGAAACCTTATCAGAGTGGTTCTCTAAGAATTCCATTGACATTGTTAATACGCTTACTGGTGTTCTTAGTTCATGTGAAACCGTAGAAACAAAACGACTCAAATTATCTTCAGCTTTTTTTCGAGCGGTTATATCCATGCCATACATATTCGCATATCCCTTTCCTTTAATAGGTACAATGATTAGATTAAAAAATCGATCTTTAATTCCAAACTCCATTTCTATATTCCTATTATTTGAAAATGCTTCATTAACAGGTGTTGTGAGGACTTCTGGAATCCTACTACCTTCCTTTATCCCGAATAAATTTTGGCTAGAATTATTTGCTAGAAGAACATATTTTTTACTAAATCTTAGGATAGGATTAGGATTTTCCAATGGAAATCTAGCCATATCAGCAGTTTTTTCTTGCGCTAATTTTTGATCTGTGATATCAGTCACAAAAGCCATAGCACCTTCAAAATTTCCATCTTCATCGAAAATTGGAGATGCTCTTAGAGTAGTAAATATTTTTTTACCAGATTTGTGGATGAACTCAAACTCGTGATCTTCTTTTATCCCTTGCTTACGTCTTTCAAACATCATTTCCGCAATTCTTTTTCCATCTTCGTCCATAAATTTATAAAGATTAATTCCAATCATCTCATCTATCTTATATCCAAACATATTTGCCATACTTTGATTAATAAAAGTAGTGTTAGCTTTATCATCAATTACCCATATACCCTCTAGTGAATCTTCGACTAAAGTTCTATATTTATCTTCCGATTCTTTCATCGCAACTTCAAGTTTATTGCGCTCAGTAATATCAATGAAGATTTGAATTATCCCTACGAATTCTCCTTCTGTATTTCTATAAGGAATAGATCGCACAAGATTTACGATTTTAGTATTGTCTTCAAATCTCGTAGTTATTTCATATTCATAATAATCCTCAACTTTTTCGATTTGTTTCATTGAACATAAATCGGTATTACATAGGTGCCCAATATGCCTAAAATCCGGATCGTAACATTTCCTACCTATTATTTCATCCTCAGGTAAGCTAAAAAGACTTCTATAAGTCTTATTAGCACGTATAATCTCATAGTCCTTACTAATTACTCTTAGTGGTAAAGAGGCGTTAAATATCTGGTTAAATTCTGAATAAGCTCGTTCTAAGTCGTAAGCTTTTCTTCTCAAAGAATTATCGCTCAACTTTAACTTCCTAAGTATTAATCCAAAGGGATCTTCTATTCCCGTTTCGATTATTGCCTTATATATGAAGAAAAATGCAATTATTTTAAAAAAATGACCAATAAAATTTAAAAAGTCAAATACATTCACATAGTATATAAGAGCCAATTCTGATATGATCGTAGCACTAATGGAAGCTATAATTAAAATGAATATCCTCCTATTAAATTCGCTTCGAAATTTGTATAATATTATTGCTGAAGATAAAAGGATTAAACTAATTATATATTCACTTATAACTTTAAAGGATGTTGGCCCTATACCTATTATGTAACTCGTTGGAAATATACCATAAAAAATCGTAATAAAAAGAACTGTAATAATTACAAACCCACTAATCATCAAGTATCTCGCGTTAATTTTCCTATTTATTGATAATGAAGCAAAAAGATAAGAAAGGGATTGCCAATATCTTGCAGCAATCCACAATTGTGTTGGAAGGTTCGCATCAAAATCAAAAAAAATGCCAACTCCAGAGTAAGATAATGTGTGAAGTAAATCTATTATGCTTATGAAAAGGAATGAAATCCCTATAATTAGAAAAAAGGAGCTCTTCATGTACCTTCGTGAATTCCAACCAATAAAAAAAATCCCCCCTGAAATTACGATGTTAATTATTTCGGTAATAGAATGAAAAAGTAAATAACTATAAGAACTTAGTAAAATCGTAAGAATTAATCCTAATCCTAAAATAACATATTCAATTATGTCACGCTTAAGTATTAATTCTTTTGAATCTGAATTTTGAGTTAGCAGTTTATATCAATTCCTCTTCTTGTTATTTACGTAACCGATTTTTGAAAAACGGTAGATATTGATGTTTTATAAATTTGACAAGGAAAGTCTGGTGGAATTAAATCTTCTATCTGTTTTAGTAACATCTGGATTACTTCTTCTTTAATCTCTTCCTTTATGATTTCAATGTCAGGATCAAATTTATGTAAGAATAATGAAAAATCAAGGACAATCTTAGTTTTCTTTAATAACATTATGATTTTAGCTAGATATTCTAGTGAAATATCGTATCGCTCTTTATCTTGAACATCTAACACATAGATAAGTTTACTAGCCCCTTTAATTTGATTTCCAAAATTCTTGAAATAATCTTCTCTAAATTTTTCTTGACCTCCAAAATCCCAAATGTTAAATTCTGAGCCCAAAGTATGAAACCTATTGATTTCAAACCCCCTTGTTGGTTTTACAGTACTAAATGATGAAAGATTTTTCACTCCTTTTAGACACAACATGATAGATGTTTTACCACTGTTGTCTAAACCCATTAAAACTATTTTTTTAGGATTTTTAGGATTTTTTCCTTGCATATTTTAAAACTTCTAATATATCTTATTTAATTTAAAAAAGTGTATCTAGTACATCTTCATTCCTCATAGTTTGAAGTTTTTCTTTGTTAATTCCTGCAACAAATGATTTAATATCAATTAAGAGCTTAAAAACTTCTATATTCTTTATGTTATAATACCTAACATTGTTAATTCTTTCAAAATTAATAAGGTTTTTATTAGCTAAAACCTTTAAGTGTTGAGATATTGTAGATTGAGATTTGTTCAGGGCTGATTGAATTTCAGAAGAGGTTTTATCCTTTTGATATAGTAAATCTAATATCTCTAATCGAGTTTGATCAGCTAATACTTTTAAAAACTCGATGGTATCCTTTTTAAGTTCACTCATAAATTCTATTAAGCCGTATTTTGGTTTTAATAGCTTTTAATAGCTTTTAAAAGTATTTTTAATTAATTATTAAGTATTAGTATTTAAATATGAAACTACCGTAATATTTATATATTACCATATCGTTATTACTGAATATACAAAATAAACTCTTTAAGACTAAAAATTATGGAAAGCAAAGTTTTTAAAATCGATGAAGTAGACAAAAATATAATCGAAATAATCCAAAAAGAACCAATGCTCACTCATACTGAAATCGCTAAAAAAGTCAATCGAAGCCAGCCTACAATTGGAATGAGAATTCGTAAACTTGAAAAATCGGGAGTCTTAAAATTTCAAGCCGGCATAAATGTGAAAACTATGGATTTATTGTTAGCAAGGGTTGAAATTCAAACATTAAATCCGGATAAAATAGTTAATTTAGTGAAAAATTGTCCTTACATGTTAAACGCTTTCAGATTAAGTGGTGCATCGAATTATAGTATCCTTGTAGTAAGTAATAAACTCGCACATCTTGACGACATTGTAAACCATCATTTTAGAAAAGATTCTAACGTATCAGAAGTATCCATGGACATTATAACCGATGTGACGAATGATTTTGTCCTCACATTTGATTTTAATTTCGAGAATTGTGGTTTAACTTCAAATAATCAATGTTGTGGAAAATGTTGTTCCTAAGATTCCAACAAAATTATAAAATTGGATAACATCGATAATTAGTAAAGGAAAAACATTTTTATTCCATTAACAACAAATTTTTAGCATATTCTACTTTTTTAGATTTAGATAGTGATATTTATTCAATCAAAAAATCAAATTTAACAAATAATTGAACATTATATAATAATTTAACTAGCCAGCGTATCCGAGTAGTTAAGGAGGCGGCCTGCAGAGCCGTTGCTTTCAGCATCGAGGGTGCAAATCCCTCCGCTGGCTCTTAAACCATATTCTCAATTATTTAATTTGGATGTAGCAACAATCATGAAAGTATACAATAGTTTAACGTTCCAAAAGGAAGAATTTGTGCCATTAGAGCCTGAAAAAGTCAAGATGTACGTTTGTGGAGTTACGGTTTACGGAAGTCCGCATCTAGGCCACGCAAAGTCTGCTATCGCTTTTGATTTAATTCATAGATATTTAAAGTATAAAGGATACGAAGTAAACATTGTAAAAAATTACACTGATATAGACGATAAAATTATTAAGAGCTCACAAGAAAGTAATGAAGATTATAGAATTATAAGCAAACGCTATATAGACGAATACGAAGAAATCATGGAAATGTTGAATGTTGAAAAAGACACGCGAAATCCTCGAGCTACGGAAGTAATTGATCTAATTATTAAATTCACCCAAGAATTAATTTCAAAAGGTCATGCTTATGAACGAAATGGATCTGTATATTTTTCGGTTAAGTCATTCCCCAAATATAATTCAATACTTCAAAGAATAAAGGAACATGCTAACAATAGCGAAGAAGAGGATTATTTGGTCGATCAAGATACAGCTTTTGGCGAAGATAAGCTCGATAAGCGTGATTTTGCTTTATGGAAGAAAATGAAAGAAGGAGAGCCGTATTGGGAAAGTCCTTGGGGTAAGGGACGTCCTGGATGGCACATCGAATGTTCAGTTATGATTCTCAATTACCTAGGAGAAACCATTGATATTCATGGAGGCGGGCAAGATCTAAGATTTCCTCACCATAGAAACGAGATTGCCCAATCGGAATCTTATTCAGGAAAACCCTTTGCCAAATATTTCTTACATAATGGTTATGTGAATGTAAACAACGAAAAAATGTCAAAAAGTCTAAATAATTTTTTTACCGTCGCTGATATTATCAAAGATTACGATCCATTGGTTATCCGCTGGTACCTGATATCGAGTCATTATCGAAGTTCAAATAATTACACCCCAGACAGCATGGAACCAGCAAAGAAAACATATAACCGCTTAATTAATACGATCAAGAAAGTTAACTATGCTGAGTTTAGCGAAGAAACTTCTAAACAGCTTAATGTTTTGAATAGTAAGATTATAGAATCTAAAGATAAGATTATTGAAGCCATGGACGATGATTTCGATACTCCCGTTGCTTTAGCTGAACTATTAACTCTATTTAGAGAAATAAATAAGGCAATATTACAAGATGATTTAAAAATTAATCAATCATTCAAAAACCAATTCTTAAATTATCTTAAGTTTATTAATGAAATTTTCGGGATATTTCCTTTTTTAAAATCAAAAACATTACCTTTCTCAACGGTTGGCACCAACGAAAAAGATAACCTCATTAAAAGTCTCATAAATCTAATAGTTGACACGAGAAACAAATTAAGAGAAAAGAAACTTTATGATATAAGTGATATAATTCGAGATCGGTTAAAAGAATTAGGGCTCGATATCGAAGATAAAAAGGTAAAATAACCAATTTTTAGTTTTAATATATACTAATCTCCTTTAATACGCGGGTTTAAAGATTTGGGGTACTATTTACTATTTCCTCTTCTTCTTCGAGGAGTTTATAATGTTTGTAAAGAATTGGGGCAAGTTTAACATCTTTTGTTGTAGAAACGGTTAAAACTTGATCTTCTCCAGCGTGTAGCACTAAAAGATATCCTTTTTTAGCTTGAATATAGGATTGCTCAAACTCGCCAAGTCCCATCTCTCCAATTGCGCGTTCGCTTAATGAACATAATGCTGCTGTAATCGCTGCAAATCGCATATCATCTGTAGTTGGTGGTAGAACTGAAGCAAGAGGTTGACCTGTGTCAGCCGTAAGTTGAGCTGCTTTTACTCCTTCAACATTGTCCATGATATCCTTTAACAGTTCCTCTAGAGAAGTTTTAAAAACTCTCCTTTTCTTTAACCCTTTCATTACACAAGAAATTTATCGAAATTATTAGATATTTAAATATATATTATACCACTAGTGCTTAAAAAGAAGACTGTATAATATAAATTTTAGTACGATTTGTTGATAACTATCTAATACTTAGAGATAGAAACTACCAATAAAAAAAAAAATTTAGAGCATATTTTGAAATTATCTGAGATTACGAACTAACTTTTTTCTTGTAACAACAAATATTCCTATAGTTATAGCAGCTATTATGGAAATTATTGAAAAACCAGGAATGCCGCCACCATTAGTGGTTGTAGGAGTTCCTGCGGTATAGGTAAGAGTCCAGATGTAGCGTTCAATATACATCGTCACATCAATAGTATTATTGATTGCTACCATCTCATCGAAAACATAACTTAAAACCTTATCAGAATTAAATCTAATATTTCCAGTGTAAATTTCAGTTATGTCAGTTACATCTCCGTTGATGTAAGTTCCTGTTAAAGAGAAATTATTTGTTGGAGCCTCTCCAAAGGTAAGCCATGAATTATCAGCAAGATCTTGTAAATCTGGTTTTGTTGTCTGTTCAATTTCCGTGCTACAAACTAAATAAACATGTACTGGATAAGGAACTGATGTATCGATTATATCTGTTACCCAACTTTGTCCGGGAGTCCCAAAGTAATATGTTGCATGACTAATTTCCCCATCATAAACCGTACTATTGTTATTCACAGTTCCATTCAAATATTCTGCC